>JABHIW010000061.1 GCA_018670825.1 Candidatus Scalindua sp.
ATTACGCGATCAAATATAACTCTTTTACCGCGGTCAATTCAAAATGGGACAGATGATTAAGGCAAACAAGATTCTTGTCAGATCTCCCAATTGGGTTGGTGATGTTGTAATGGCAACTCCTGCATTCAGGTGTATTAGAGAGAACTTTCCTGATGCACACATAACGTTACTGATTAAGGGGAATTTAAGAGGGATAATTGACGGTTCACCATGGTTTGATGATGTTATTGAATTAGTACCAAAAGCAAAAAAAAATAAAAATAATGACTTCTCTTCTCGTAAAGTATTCGGAAAAGGCACAAAAGAATATTTTCGTTTGATCCATAAACTTAGAATAGAAAAATTTGATTTGGGGTTTTTATTCCCAAACTCATTCAGTTCCGCACTTATGATGCAGTTGGGTGGAGTGAAGAGACGCGTTGGATACAACCGGGACGCACGTTCTTTTTTATTAACCGATAGTATAAAAAGATTGAGTGAAAATGGAAAATTTTTACCAACTTACATGGGCGATTATTATTTAAAGTTATGTGCTCAACTTGGATGTAATATAACATCAGGAAAACCGGAAATGTTTATTTCCGGAGAATGTGAAAACAAGGCAAAAGAGTTATTCAAAGAATACAATATCGATAAGAAACCTTTTTTTCTGATGAGCCCCGGAGCATCTTACGGCTCTGCAAAGCTCTGGACGGCTGAAGGATTTGCCAGGACGGCAGATTTATTAAAGGAAGTTGTTGACTGTAATATAGTCTTGACTTGTGGTCCTGGAGAAATCGGACTTGCTGATGAAATAGAAAAACTTTCCAAGTCACGTCTGATCAACCTTTCAAGGGCTTCAATCTCCCTGGATGTTTTTAAGGTGATCGTAAAACGATGCATACTTTTAATAGCGTTGGACTCAGGGCCAAGGCACTTTGCGGTAGCCCTTAACCGGCCGGTAGTCGTACTGATGGGCCCTAATGGCCCGAAGTATACGGAATCAGAGTATGAGACAGGCAAGGTGATTAGAGAAGATATTGAGTGCTCACCATGCCAGCTTAAGACGTGTCCCACAGATCGGCGTTGCATGACCATGATAACACCAGGAAAAGTGGTACAGACTTGTATGGACTTAATAAGAACAGATACATAGTAAAATATTTATAATGTTGAAATAGCACATTCGGTGATAACGGTTCAAGAATATCAAATAAATAGATCATTTCGGGTAAATGAGAGACAGACATGACTAAGAGGGCAAAAGTAATTGCACAGAAAATAATGGAAGAACATTGCCTGGGAATAGGAATTGACAAACAGAGAGTCAAGGAACTGTTCGATCTTGCAACACACATAGATGAGTCGGTGGCCAAATCAGGGATTGATGCAACTTTTAAGGCTATTATTGAGCCGTTAAACGATTCTTTTAATGCTGCCGACAGGGATGTTTATTATGAAATTTTCAGTTATGTCATACAGCTGATAAGAGATTTGCCAGAGGCAGTTTATATAGACGAAACACTGAAAGCATTCGGCTTGTTCACGCAACAGGATTTGCTGGACAGGGTCAGGGATTTGATCCTTCCTGACAAAGTTGGACCTGTTCAAAGGCATAATGTCAAGAAGGTGTTTGTCCTCTCTCGTGTTACCATTGGGGCAGATGTTGCCATAACCAGCATAATAATTGAGAGATCAAAAAAGCTATTTCCAAATGCCCTGATTTGTTTCCTGGCAAACAGCAAAAACTACGAACTATTCGGTGGTGAAGAAAATATAAAAATTATACCTATGGATTATCAGAGAAGGGGCGGCTTGATTTCACGCCTGGAAAGCTGGTTGCATGCGTTGGAAAGCATAAACAGTGAAACAGAAGATATGGAGCCTGGTGAATATGCAATAATCGACTCAAATTCGAGGGTTACACAATTAGGCTTACTACCATTAGTTAAAAATGACACCGGTTATTATCTTTTCGAGCCTTTAGCACATGCCGACGAAGAGATGAGGAAATTGGGAGAAGATGTTAATGAATGGCTAAACAAGGTATTTGAAGGGACGATAGGAGATTTTACCTATCCCTCATTAAGTATCCCTGCCAGATATAATGAAGCCGCAAAAGAGTTTTATCAGAAGTTGGTTGAATACAAGGGATTTGTCGTCACCGTCAATTTTGGTGTGGGAGGAAACGATGATAAGAGGGTAAGCGACGATTTTGAATTTGAAGTAGTTTTGCATTTAATAGAACAAGGAGCTAAGGTTATACTGGATGAGGGATTTGGAGAAGATGAAATAGAGAGATCTGAGAGGATAATGGATCTCCTGAAGTCACGCGGTAAGGCCATAATGAGGGTCAATGAAGACTTATCGTGTGCCGCAGGGTCTAAACCTGATTTGATTACTTACAAGGGCAGTATCGGTCAGTTTGCGGCCCTGATATCTCAAAGTCAGTTTTACGTAGGATATGATTCAATGGGCCAGCATGTTGCAGCCGCTTTAGAAATACCGGAACTGGTCATATTTAACGGTTACCCTTCAGAAAAGTTTTCCAGAAAATGGCACCCTTATGGGCATGGTAAAATAAAAATAATACATGCTGAAGGGAAAGCAGAAGAAGAGATATTGGAAAGCACAAAAAACGTCCTGAGTATGTTATCGTAGCAAGAGCATATGAGTCCGTATACGCTGACAATTCATCAAAATTGCACATTCAGTGTAGAACTTACCTCTCTCCTTAACAACTTACGGTAATAGATGGGATATCAACATAAAAGCATCATGCCTCTGACCTGGAATATCCCTGTACGCCCTTTATGAGAGTTTCATATATCAAGCACAATTAAACGATAAATTTAGAGATATGATATTTTTCCATTCTTCATCTGATACTCTCTGCATTCTTTTTACAAGATAGACTCATCTATTTAAACTAACACAACCATGTAATTTTGTACTTGATTTTAAACTGTTTACATAATAGTGTCCTTCTATAAGGACTGTTCTTTATATCAATAGGAGGTTGTTAAAAACAGTTATGAAACTTCTGACAAAATTAATACTTATCTTAGTCTTTGTATTTCTGATAACTTTCTCATCCATAGAATATATTCGTTATCTATCCATTAAGGATGAAGTTGTTAGTGATTTGAGAAGAGAGGCAAGAAATGTCAGAGACATCCTTATGGCAACTCGCCGAATCTATCACAAACAATTCCTGGACAGTGGTATACCATTGACAGATAAAACACTTGGTTTTTTGCCTGCTCATTCGTTGAGCCGTATATCGAATGATTTTGCAAACTGGACAAATAATAGATTGTACTTTAACAATGTTTCAGATAGGCCACGAAATCCAAAAAATAGTGCAGACGCGATTGAGAAAGAAGCGATAATGTACTATCGTGAACACCCTACAGAAGAGGAACGGCTTGTTCCAATCAAATCAAAAGAAGGCGAATCATTTTATCACTATTCTGCTCCAATATGGATTGAGGAATATTGTATTAAATGCCACGGTAAACAGAATGATGCGCATGTTACCATTCGCACAAAATATGACACTGCTTTCGATTATAAAGTAGGAGACCTAAGGGGTATTATGAGTATCAAGTTGCCGGCCACTCACCTGAATTCACTTGTGTGGAGTAGTTTTAAAAGAGATTTGTGGATCCACTTAGCGAGTTTCTCAGGGATGTTTTTTTTGATTTCATGGATGCTTAACCGATACGTAACAACACCGGTAAAGAGGCTTACTAATGGTATTGAATTAGTTGCACATGGAAATTATGACCAGCCAATAACAGGCTTGTCAGGTGAAATGGATCTGGTTGGCAGAACGTTTAATCAAATGTCAAAGCAGCTTGGTCAACGGGAAGATGAACTTAAAAAGAATGATGCAAAGCTTCGAAGCATATTATCCTCATTGTATGAGGCTGCTGTCATAGTTTTTGATCGAGATGGCAATATTATATCACTTTGGAGTACGCCGGAAATGGATAAACGATACGGTATTCGTGCTGTTGATATGATTGGTATTTCATTCAGAGAGTTTATACCATCAGATAATGAGGATCAAAGACTGGCAAAAATTAGCACGGTTTTTGACACTGGAGAGAAGAAAGTAGTGGAATATATTATTAATGTTCCTGGCGGTAGTTTCTGGCACGAAACATCACTCAGCCCATTGCGGAATGAGAAAGGGGACATTACTGCCGTAGTTGGGTTTATCCGTGATATTACAATAAGAAAACGAGCAGAGGAGGCCCAACATGGTGGTGAAAAAAGGCTCAGTGCCTTATCCATGGCTACTTTTGAGGGTATTGTTTTCACCAAAAAGGGTTTATTTCTTGACTATAATGAACAGTTTGCAGATATGGTTGGATACACAGTTGGAGAGTTGATAGGAATTGACGGACTGACGCTGGTACATCCAGATGACAGGGAACTCGCACGAAGCAGGATAGCTACAGATAATGAAGAGCCATACGAAATCAAGCTGTTATGTAAGGATGGCTCCTTAATGTCTGTAGAAGTACACGCACAGATGATGTTGATTAGTGGTGATAGATTAAGGGTTACTGCGTTCAGGAATATTACCGAACGCAAGAGAATGGAAACAGAACTGATAAAGGCGCAGAAACTTGAATCTGTTGGTGTTCTTGCGGGTGGAATCGCCCATGATTTCAACAATAATTTACAGACAATTTTAGGTTATATTTCTTTGGCACAAATGGACACGGAGTTAAATGTAGAAACTCTCGAACATTTAGAAAGTGCCATAAAAGCAGTTTATCAGTCAACTGACTTGACCCAACAACTACTCACTTTCTCCAAGGGTGGAGAGCCGATAAAGAAGATCATATCGCTATCAGAATTAATAAAAAGTTCTGTCAAGCTTGCAATGAGTGGTTCAAATGTCACGTCTGAACTGTGCGTACCGGACAACCTCTGGAATGCAGAGGCAGACAAAGGGCAACTGAGTCAGGTTTTTAATAATATTGTTATCAATGCTTGTCAGGCAATGCCTGATGGAGGAGACATAAAAGTATGCGCAGAAAATATTAATATTGTAGAAAAAGATTCATTTTCGTTAAAAAAAGGAAAGTATGTGAAAATAACATTTTCCGATAACGGAACGGGTATATCACAAGAGTATTTACAAAAGGTTTTTGACCCTTTTTTTACAACCAAACAGAAAGGAAATGGTCTGGGACTTGCAACCACATATTCTATAATCAAGAAACATGCTGGGGATATTACCGTAGAGTCAGAACCAGGAGTTGGCACGACCTTCACCATCTATTTGGCTGCTTCACGGGAAGAGGTCGTTTTGGAAGGAATAGATAGATTTGATAATAAGTCTGTTGGGGAGAAGGAAGGGGAAAAAAATATTGAAAGTAAAGGTAAGGTTTTGTTAATGGATGATGAATACGAAATCAGAGCCATATTGTGCAAACAGCTGAGAGCTATGAAATATGATGTTGAAGCTGCCGAGGAAGGTTCTGAAGCGATACGATTATACAAAAATTCTTGTGAAGCAGGCAAGCCGTTTGATATAGTTATACTAGATCTGACTATATCCTGTGGTGTGGGAGGGAGGGAAGCTATTGGAAAATTGCTTGAAATTGACTCTGCGGTTAAAGCTGTTGTAATGAGCGGTTACGCGAATGATCCCATAATGGCGAACTATAAGGAATACGGTTTTAAGAGTGTTATTTCCAAACCGTATAAAATTCATGAACTTGATGAAATGTTGCAAAGAGTGATAATGAGAATGTGTTAATATTCTTTGTTCGGATGTATGACTGTTGACCGCAAAGCGTTGTATAGAGTATTCGTCATGAGATCATATCCTCCGTTATTTGGATGTATACCGTCGGCATAGAATCTCCAACTGGTCTCAACATCTCCCGGCCATTGAGCAGGGAGATCTATATAAAGGAACTTGAAGTCCCGTGCCAATTTCTTAAGGATGTTGTTGTAATCGTTAAAAACAGCTTGCACAACCTTCTGTTGTGGAAGAAAATCTCCAAATCTCATATGGGCATATTTTCTCAGTGTTGTTGTCATGCCCATGACAAAGACGGTTGTGTCTGGTAGATCTTGTTGCAGTTTGTTGAAGAGCCTGGTAATTGTAGTCTGATAGGCGTCAGGAGTTGAGTTCGGGTCTGCGCTCAACCTGGCAAATATGTCATTTGTGCCGATTGCGATAATAATAATGTCCGGTTGCCGCAGAATCACATCTCTGTCTAATCTGCTTAACACTCCCCGTGCCGTGTCGCCATTTATTCCTCTGTTGACAACTTCGTATTCACCAGGGAAATCCTCCTCTAGAAGATTTTCGAGTCGGGTAACCCAACCACCTTGTATCGCATTCCTGTGTCCCTGTACTGTCCAGTGTGTATCTGCTTGAGTAATGCTGTCACCAATTGCGATGATGACTTCCTTTGCAACGAGTGATGACATCGATAGAAACGCGATACTGAGACAAACTATGGTAATCTGGAGAATAACAGGTAGACTTAACTTTTTTATCACATAACCTCCTTTAAATATGGAGTGCATCATCCGTGATGATGCGTATCAAGCAGTGACCGTGTCACTGCGCTCCAAACAATTACAAATTCTAATCTTGGATAGATTCTGCAATCTGCATAGCAATTTCTTCCTGGTCTAACCGATTACAATCAATCGTTATTTCAGCGTATTTTTTATAAATGGATTGACGTTCTTCATACAGATCTCTGAATGTCTGGGTTTCTGATTTTGCGATACCCCTTGTCTTGAAATTGTGAATCCTCCTTTTAATTTCTTCAAAGCTGACTTCAAGGAAGATTACCGTTGATATGTTCAGTAAATGGGACATCGCGTTTGTGCTGTAAGCAGCGCTCCCGCCGGTTGCTATAACATGATTTCTAATATTCAATTTCATAATTTCATGTTCCTCAATCTTCCTTAAATTGAGATGGTCACTCTCATCAAGGATTTGCTGCAGGGACTTCTGCTGATTGATCTGTATGAGTACATCCGTATCAATAAAGCCAAAAGATAAATTCTTGGCAAGTATTATTCCCACAGTGCTTTTCCCGGCGCCGGGCATACCGATAAGTGTAATATTAGATTTCATATGTTATATAATATGTTTTGGGTAACGCTACATATAGGCACCACCTCCTGATCGTAATACATGCAAGAGGCTTGGAAGGCAGTGTTATTAAATACTAAGCCACACATAATCTGGTGGCTGGCTTCATGCTGATATTAGATCGATATACCATTACTAATAGCACGCTCCTTATACTCACGGTATAACCTTGTTTCTCTATTTTGATATATGTGGCTATCAAAATTTGCATCAAAACCTGACACCCATCTTCGTACAAAATCAAATGGGTACCAGCTATCCATGAGAGTGGAAACCTTATAGTCAAGTGACACTCCTTTGTGGACAATATCATTTCGTGCTTTATATATTAAAATTAAGGCCTCCCAGCTATTTTCAGGCTCGAAATTGCACCCATCGGATGAGTGGTAGCTAACATCAAAGGAAGGGATATGGATTTTAAAGAACTTTTTGTAGGCATCCTTAAAATCATTTAGACATCGAAAGTTTAAACGACTTAGCGTTTCTTCCACTATCCCTTCATTATTACCTAATGTTAAATGTCTGTAATATTCCCTAAACTTCAATATTAAATACGATTCTAATGCAGTATGAGTAGCAACTATAATTTGTTGACCTATTTCGGTGAAATGACCTTTCTCTTCTAATTGCTTTAGTTCATTTTTTGTGTAAGCATAACTAACCAAATTAAGCCCAGATATTTTATTTTCTGACAATATTGAGTTTATCACATCCATATCAATTTTTTGATTTCTAATCTTTGCTATGACGTGCAAAGCGTAGACATCAGCTGCACGTACAACTCCCATTACGCCTTTATCTAACTCGTGAAATTTATCTATAGCTCTGATCATCATTTCAATATCATAGTTGTTTTACTGCAATCCATTTTAGTTCAATAATTTATCATTTTGGCCTCTTTAACTTTGATAGACTACCATCCATATGAGTGTGACATCATCCTGAGCAGAGTCGAAGAATGGTTTTTGTATAGACAGTGACCTAACTTGACTCTTAATCATATAGAAACGGTAAAAGGATAGTTAGGGATTTTTTCTCATATCTTCCTCCCACTCCAGATATAGATAACCTTGCCCAGGATCGTGACTCCCGGCTGATTGCTCAGTTTTATTGATTCCTTGCCGTATGCTGGGTTGTCGCTGATAAGTTCTATCGTATCTTCTGAGAGTTTCCTGATCCTTTTTATGAGGATTGTATCGCCTCTGCTTAAAACATATATTCCCTCGGTTATTATCCTGTCAATACTCTTGTCTACAATTAAAAGAGCATCATGTTTGATTGTAGGTTCCATGGAGTCTGTTTCAGCGCTGAGAATAAATAGATTGTTGGGGTCTGATTTAAGCTCTCTCTGCAGCCAATCTTTACGAAACATAAGATCCGCACCGATTTTCTCGTCATTTACAAATGACTCATGTCCGGAAGATGCCTTAATGTTGAAAAGTGGGATTTTGGAATAGGTTGTGTTGTCTGTTTCTCCGCCGGTGTCTTGTGCAGAGTAGTTTTCCGGTGATATCGGCATCATTTGAGCCAATTCTTCAACAGGAAAACCAAATGCTGACTGGAATCCCTTTTTAAATTTTATAGAGATGTCGCGCTTTCCACTGAGAATTTCAGATACATAACTGTTAGAAAGAGAAATTTTGTTCGCAAACTCACCCCTCTTTAAGTGTTTTGATTTTATGAACTTATCTAGTTTTTTTAAAATATCCATAATAGATAGCGAATTTACTACTTGATATATTCGCTATAATTCGTTATAGTTCGCAAAAGAGTTAGTCAGGCTATCGTTATTTAAAGAAAAATAAAATAAATTGATGTTGTTGTGCAAAAGTTCGGCAAGTGAAAGACCGGGTAATTTACTGCTTATTCAAGCAGATTATAGATTTTTTTTAATGAAATTCAATGACTAAGTTTAATTATTATCAGTTTTGAGGATGAACGCTTCTTAACGAAATTTTACGAAATCAGATAAATTTTGGATTCCTGTTTTCCTGTCTGTGCAGGTTTGGGAATAACAAGATGGTTTGGGACTTATGAGGAAAATGGTAGGTACGTAGAGATAACAAGGAATATTATTAATAAATTAAAAAGGAGGGTATGGATATGAGAAGCAAGGTGAATGTTGATTCTGATATAGGTAGACTTGTTTTGGAAGGTATGATGACCATTTTTATCGTACTGATATTCTTGTTTATTGCGCGTAACTGGGTGCTGATAAATGCTGACGATACACCGTTTGCACCAACTTGTAGCCTGTCTGACGGAAGGATAGGGATTAACGGGTCTGGATCCTACAAAACCAACAAAATTATAGATAACTATAAATTATGTAAAATTAGGTTTGACAACATGTAACGATTATTGTTTAATAATTCATGTTGAATATGTTTCAATAATAGTTTTTAAATTTTTTATTTGGTGACTACATGGATACATCTGAAAATCTGATAGAAAAATTCAGGAGTAAGAGTTTTAAGATTACCCCGCAACGTTTAGGAATCTTTAAAATTCTTGAGGGTAATTTGAACCATCCATCTGCAGAGGATATTTTTGACAAGATAAAGAAAAATTATCCTACCATCTCTTTTACAACCGTTTATAAGACGTTGGATATCCTGGAAAAGATGGGTGAGGTACTGAAGATCACCATCGATGATGAAAGAAAGCATTACGATCCGAATACGGAGACTCACCATCACATCATCTGTTTAGGGTGCAACAAAATCTCTGATGTTGATGGAGATAGCGTAAGCCCTGAACTGCCAAGCGAAATTCTGGAAGAGTTTACACCTTCCAGATATCACGTATCTTTCTACGGTACTTGCAAAGACTGTTAAGCAAACAATAGTTTATTCAGTCCTCTACAGTTGTTTAGTTTTAAAATACACTTATCACAATTTAAATAATATAAGAGGTTTTTCATGGATTTGATTACGAGATTGTTTGCGATTTCACTATTGAGTATACTCGGAATGTTCGTCTTGCCGTTCAGTGCTTCAGATGATAACGTGTTTGCTGAGGTTGAGACCGGTGTAGATATTGGGAAAAGGGCGGCTCCATTTACCCTGTTGACTCTCGATGGAAAGGAGATTGAGTTAGGATCTTTTGCTAAAGACAAGGTTACCTTACTGGTTTTCGGCGCCACATGGTGTCCGTCGTGCAGACATGAAATACCTCTCCTGAAAGAATTTTATACTGAATTTAAAGATCAAGGCCTTAATGTATTGGGTATTGATATTCAGGAAAGTGCAAAAAAGGTCAAATCTCTGGTGGATAAAAAGAAGATTAATTATCCGGTAGTTCTTGATTCTAAAGCTGACGTGGCCAGACTCTATAAGGTTATGGGCATTCCATTAAATATCGTCCTGGATAAGAGTGGTGTAATAGTGTACAAGGCCAACAGACCGCCGGATAAAAAGTTGCTAAAGAAGTTGTTGTAAAGGGATTGGTAACCGTTCAATTTCAATACCCTTTCTTTCGAAAGGATCCCGATTCTTACTCATGGAATTCCTGCTTGCCTGAATGATTATCGGGTGAAAAAAAACAACTCCGTCCTTCTCTTCAAACTACAGATATAGGTTTCTGATCCTGTAAAATCAAAATTCTCCAGCCAAAGAAAAATCATCAATATTGTTTACATCAATCCTGTGTCCTGAGATCGTCTGGATTTTAACTTTATTTCCACGTTGGACTAATTGGTTGAGCATATCCCGAATATCCATCTTTTGGAACCCCGGTTTATTTCGGAACTCCTGAATGAAAGCTTTTACGATTATCATACCTTTTACTGTCAGCTTCATCATTCCCGTCCACTCTCCATAGTATTCTGTACCAGGTTGATCATAAACAATTTTTTCCAGATAGTAGTTATCTTCGGGGAAGAATGACTTCCCTTCCGTAGAACGTACATGAACAAAATCAGATCGATATTGTTTCTTAAGAGAAAATACAGAATCCACGATAAGGACAATGTCTGACGGATCATCCAGCATGATACTAAGAACATATTTTTTAAAGAGGACGTCACCAAATAGAATAACGGATTCTTCCTGGGTAGTATCAATCGCCTTGGTGAGAGAGACCATCTCTCCCGTTGTTTCATAGTCGTCATTTGCAATAATGTTTAAATTGGGAAGGTTAATTTTTTCTCTCTTGTATCCGGCGACCACCATAATATTTTTTATATGATGTTCGTTAAGATGTTCTACCGCTCGTTCCAGGATACTCTTCTTCCCGATTTTAATCATGGTTTTTGGAATGGACTCTGTGAGCTCTCCCAGTTGATCTCCGCGAGTAGATGCAAGGATAATGGCCCTTCGCTGGTTTCCCGTTTTCGGGCTTAAGTATTGCTCTTCCGCTATGGCCAGTTCCTTATCGTCTTGAAGTCGAAAAATTTCTTTGACCGGGACAATGGAGTCTTCGACGTTGAGCAGGTTCTGTTCCTGGTAGATTTGCTGGGAAATTTCCTGCATTTTTTGAATAGAACCCCGGAAAATTTGGTTTGCCCAGATGGCTAGTGAAATATTGCGTTTTCTATAATCGTCGATGGGTGTCGTGTAATACTTAGTGGGAACAATTGCGACTGGTGCACGGTTTTCCCATTCTGTCATAAAATCAAAAATTTCACATGCGTTAGATAATTTACTGTGTACCAGGATTGCGTCTGCTCCTGCCAGACGATACGCTTCCGCTCGTTTCAAAGCTTCTTTGAGCCCCCATCCCGCGATAAAGGCTTCTATGCGAGCTACGATAACAAAGTCATCATCCTTTTGAATATCCTTGCCAGCTTTAATTTTCCCGCAAAACTCATCGATATTGGCTAAAGGTTGAGCTCCATCCCGGAGAAAGCTATTAGTTTTGGGGAAGATTTTATCTTCGATGCAGACTCCCGCAATTTCTCGTTGCTCCAGTTTTTTAACGAGACGGCGCATATTGTTAAAGTTACCATATCCGGTGTCTCCATCCATGAGAATAGGAATCGTGGTGGCATCGCTCATGAACTCTAAAACATCTAAAACCTGTGTCCAGCTTGCCTCGTTATTATCCCGAACGCCTAAAGAACCGGAGATTGAAAGCCCACTGCCCCAAATCCCTTTAAATCCAGCTTCTTCAACTATTTTGGCTGACATGCCAGAATGAGCTTCCATAAGAAATTCTAATTGTGGGCTCAATATCATCTGTTTTAATTGGGTAGTTTTTTTCATAAATTAACTAGATTTTAAAATCATTGTTTCAAAAAATACCAAAAAAGTGATTATTCAAAACTGCAATTTATCATAAATATAATAAGATTGCCAAAACCAATTACAATCAATTATAGATTGATGCTCAGCCATTATTAATGACTGTTCTTCTTTGTTGGCATATTATTAAATGGAGCTTATTTTCTTATTGTTATTAGCTTATTACACAGGTAGAATGAAACGGTTGTTGTATTAATCTGTAGCCTGCTACAGCACTCTACATGGGTGCCGTTAATATAAACGACTCGGTGTAACTGCCAGCAAGTAAAGCGACTCTGTCATAACAGATTATAAATTAGGTGTTTATTATAAAGGACTCATTAGTGATAGACTATCATATGCA
>JABHIW010000004.1 GCA_018670825.1 Candidatus Scalindua sp.
CTATCGTGAAAACCGCTACAAGACGTTAAGGGCAGCCGATCCGGAAGCGGCAAAGGAGCTAATGGAACAATCAAAAGCTGACATCAAGAGAAGATGGAATCTACTCAAACATATGGCTTCCTGGGATCCTTCGGCATGAGGTTGATTAAATATGTCATAGGTAGATAGATTTACTTCACGCCTGTCCAACGGCAGGCGTGAATCTACCCACTGTGAAAATTTGTATTCTGCACAGCAATAATTGCTCTACAAGCTTTTTAATGATTTCTAAACTCTGCTCTACCTGTTAATATATCTTGTGGTTTGAATTTTTCTTTTTTAGGCCCAAGAAGTTTTTTTATCTGGAACTCTCCTACATTACTCATCATAAGAAACCCTAATTTATATTAGGACATTTCCAGGTCTTCTACTTTAGGAAGGTCTTTTGTTGATTTCAGGCCGAAATGATCCAGGAACTTTGTGGTGGTCCCATAGAGGAGTGGACGTCCCAGTACTTCATCGCGCCCGGTAATCCTTACAAGGCCTCTTTCAACCAGTGTTCTGATCATTTGACCGGATTGAACACCACGTATTGCTTCAATATCTGCACGTATGATCGGTTGTTTGTAGGCAATGATTGCCAGAGTTTCCAGGGCTTGTTGTGAAAGTTTTCCATCACCGCTCTTTTTACGTATCTTGGAGATCCATTCATGGTATTCTGGACGGGAGAGTAATTGGAACCCATTTGCGATTTCTTCAATCTGAAACACTCTGTCATGAGTGTCATATTCCTCCCGCAATTGCCGAATAACTTCCTGGATTTCCTTAGCATCGGTATCACCAACGATATCACTCAATTTGCGTGCAGAAACAGGCTCTTGAACAGCAAACAAAACGGCCTCTACGATCCTCTTAACCTCATCAGGAGATTTCTTTTCTAATGGTTCCATTAGTTATGATTGTAAATGTATTGTGTAAATGATGTACTATTCTTACTACTGTAGATTTTATTATTGAATAATGTTTTTGGTGGGTGGTGCCCACCCTACGCTAATATCAAAGAAGTATGGCGAAGGACGAACTTAATCAAACATCTTTCTTCTGTTTTAGAACAACAAATTTAGATGTTTTGTCCGGACGTTTAATGAACACCAATATATCATCTTCATTTTGTATCTTCAAAATTGCCTGATAAAGATCATCACTACTCGTAACCGGTTTATTTTGAACTTCTATAATAAGATCACCTTTCCGCAAACCAGCTTTAAATGCGGGACTACCATTTTGTATATTTGTTATAATTGCGCCTTTTTCACCTTTATATCCTAAGCTTATAGAAAGTTTCTTGGTAAGGTTCTGTACATTCATTCCAAGATTATTAAATAAACCCTCTTTACTTTTCGTATCAGTTTTTGGTGTCTTCAAAATAACAGTATTCAGTGTCAATTCCTGGCCGTCTCTTATTACGGTCATTTCCACCTCTCTGTTAATTTCGGTCCCTTTAACGAGACTTCTAAGATGAAGAAGATCTTTAATTTTTTTGCCATCATATCTGATTATCACATCACCACTCTTAATACCGGCATTTGCAGCTGATGATCCCGGTTCTATATCACTTACAAGAGCACCCAGATTATTTTTAAGTCCGAGCGCTTTTTGTAATTCGCTGGTAACGGGTTGGGCAGTAACACCCAACCAGCCTCTGGTAATCTTTCCATATTTAATCAGATCTTCAGTCGCTTTTTTAACTACATTTATTGGGACTGCGAGGCCCATTCCGGAATAACCGGCCGCTTGTTCTGGTGGAATAGCGCTTATGCCTACCACTTCTCCTTTCAGGTTTACAAGTGGGCCACCGTAGCTATCAGGATTGATGATGGCATCTGTTTGTACAAAATCTTCAAATCCCGTAATCTGTAGGTTAGATGTCCCCTTCGCACTAATTATGCCGCTTGTAACCATCTGTCCTCGTCCAAGAGAATTACCAATTGCCAAAACAATCTCCCCTAATTCCAGGGAATCTGAATTGCCAAAGCTTGCTGGTGTCAAGTTCTCAGCATCAATTTTTAGCACTGCGATGCCTGACCTTTCATCGGTACCAACAACTTCTGCCTTATACTCACTCCCATCATACAATCTGATGATAATTTCATCAGCATTCGTTACCACGTGTTTGTTTGTAACGATGCAGCCCTTCTTGTTATATACAACGCCAGAACCATGGCCTTTAATTCTGAACCCTCTATTTTGTGTATTATTCTTTAATATTGTGGTTGTATGGATATTAACAACAGGGGCTTTTGTGTTTTTTACTATAGAAATGAACGTATCGGAAAGGGCCTTGTTTGCAAGACTTTCACGGGAAAATGAATTTGAAAGCAGAAATATACTTATTATCAGGAAAGAAAACAGGCTGCGTCTCAGCAATAACCGAAAATCAGTTAACGTTTGTTTCATCAATTTTTCCCTCTTTTTCATTATCGAGAAACGCCCTTAACTCATCCTCTTCTATAACCTCATTTTCCATCAGTATTTTTGCCAGCTTAATAAGCATTGGCTTCTTGTTCTCTAGTAGCTCTTTAGCTTTTGTATAAGTATCATCAATAATCTTCTTAACCTCTACGTCTATTTCCCTTGCAGTCTCTTCACTATATTCTTTACCGGTACTCATGCCATAACCCAGGAAAGATTTATTTTCCGGCTCGAAAGCCACCATACCCAGTTTATCACTCATACCGTAATATTTTACCATTCTCCTTGCCATATCTGATGCTTTTTCAAGATCATTCTGCGCCCCTGTCGATACATCCTTAAAGATCAATTCCTCTGCAATTCTACCACCGAGAAAGACACAGATACGGTCTACCAGTTCGACTTTGGTCATCAAATATCTATCTTCAGTGGGTAGCTGAAGGGTATAACCTAATGCCGCAATACCTCTTGGTACTATCGATATCTTCTTTACCTTGTCTGTAGTGGTCAAGAATGACGCTACCAGCGCATGTCCGCATTCATGATAGGCCACAATCTCTTTTTCCTTCTTATTTATTATTCTTTTTTTCTTTTCAAGCCCAGCCATGACCCTCTCTATTGCTTCTTCAATTTCACTCATACCAACTGTTTCCTTGCTGCGTCTGGCGGCCAGCAATGCGGCCTCATTTATTATGTTTGCCAAATCAGCACCGACAAAGCCCGGAGTCATGGCAGCAATAGATTTAAGATTTACACTCTTGTCAAGTTTTACACCTTTTGAGTGAATTACTAAAATTGCCTCTCTACCATGCAAATCCGGTCTATCAACAACAACCTGCCTATCAAATCGTCCTGGCCTGAGCAAGGCAGGATCAAGTGTTTCCGGTCGATTGGTAGCGCTCATAATTATTACACCTGCATTAGCGCCAAAACCATCCATCTCTACAAGCAGTTGGTTCAGAGTTTGCTCTCTTTCGTCATGTCCACCAACAGGGCTTGAACCTCTTGTCTTCCCTATCGCATCAAGCTCATCAATAAAGATTATACACGGCGCCTTTTGAACTGCCTGCCCAAACATGTCTCTTACTCTTGAGGCCCCAACACCTACAAACATTTCTACAAATTCAGAACCACTGATACTGAAAAATGGCACTCCCGCCTCTCCGGCAACGGCCTTTGCCAGAAGTGTTTTTCCAGTCCCCGGAGCACCAACCAGAAGCACACCTTTAGGGATCCGTCCCCCTAAATTCGTAAATTTATGAGGTGTTTTAAGGAATTCCACTACTTCCTGCAATTCCTCCTTTGCTTCGTCAATACCTGCAACATCGTCAAAGGAAAATTTTAAATCCTCCTGGGCATAAATTTTCCCCTTACTCTTTCCGAATGACATTATACTGCCTGTGGCCCCCCCCATTTTTTTGAAAACAAAACGCCATATGAGAAAGAAAATACCTATAGGCAAAATCCATGTGAATAAGAACTGCTGCAACCATGTATTTTCATAGTTTCCGGCATATTGAACACCCTGAGCTTCAAGCTCCTTAACGAGATCTGGGTCATCGACTCTTGCGGTAACAAAGGTTTGCTGCTTGTCCGACCTCAAATCGTCAGCCCGAAGAGATCCCTTTACAAGGCTGGATGTAATCTGACATGATTCAACCCTGCCGTCTTTAAGAAGACTCTTAAATTCGCTATAAGATATGTTTCCACCTACAGGATTAAACAGGTATGAAGAGAGGCTCATAAAGAGAAAGGCCGCTATGAGAATATACCATATCGGAAAGTTAAGCTGTTTCTTTGTAGGTTCTTTTTTTTGTTGTTCCATAGTTACGTTTTAAACTCTTATCTCCAAAAGTCATTAATTTTTGATGGGTCTCTGAAAAGTGGTTATTATACACTATTTAATAGATTAGAACATATCAAATTTTTGATTGCATTCTGATAATGTCAACAGGAAAAGAATCATTGCTACCAATCAACACATTTAGTCATAATCATATCATTTTTATTCAGTAAATCCTTACCCAATGCTAACGCGCCTGACTCTTTGCTTTTTCACCGGCCTTAGTCTCAACATTACTCTTTTCCCCATCTTCTTCTTTGTTTTCTTTAGGATGCACCAGTACATCAACAATTCTTTTGACAGAATCAGTAAATGGTTTAAACCCAATCATTTTAGTCACTGGATTTGAGAGTGTTCCCGTTATTTGTACCTTAGTCAATTTTTTTCTGACACCACCAACCACAAAGTCCATTAATCCACCAATAAAGGGTATCTGTGAGAAAGTCTCTCTATTTAAACCTGCTACTACGATTAAATCAATTGTGCCATCAAAACCTACCGTTCCAATACAACCCAACTCTATAGAGTCACTAAATACCTCTAACTCGTCAATATTTACAATTTTGTCTTTAACCGAATATTTTAAATTTACCGTATGAAATGACTCTTTTTTGGGTACGGATAGATTCAAGATCTTTAAAATGCTCAATAATACCGGTATTTCAGCAAGATGACCTTCTCGTAATTTAGCACTACCATGGGCAGTAAAATCTTTCAAGTCTTTGCCTTTACCTTGAAACTCAATATTTCCTTCACAACCCCCTGTCCATTTTTGCTCTTCTTTTATAAAACTTTCCATCAATTTCGATAAAGATATTTTTTCAAAATTGAATTTCCCGGAGTATTCTCCACCTGGTGATGTCCTGTCTGCTTCGATCGAACCATTAATCCTGCCTCCACAGTATGTTCCATTAACGTTTCTACAAGCCAGTTGCCCTCCTACAATGTTTATCCTGCCATCTACATCAGAGATAGTAAGAGGAAAGTTGTTGAGCCCGACTTTGCATCCTTTGGCGTCAATGATGGTTGAATGCCTCTCCTTACCTTCCGCATTATTAACTTCATCGTCAAGAACAACGCTTACCCATCCCACAGGTTCTATCTTAAGCCAATCCTTTTTGATCAGTCCTGAAAATTTATCTAATAGCTCTTGAGTCACCCTTAAGTCTAAAACATTGAATAATGTTTTCTTGTCTTTGCTTCTGAGAACATATACACCGTTACAGACAGTACGGGCGAGTTGATCACCATTAATAGTATAGCCTCGTAGATTTTTTAACTGAACATCATTTTTGCTGACTACAACTCTGCCAATAACATCTGTCAGTTCAATTGATAAATCAGTATATTCAATCTCATTACCCTTACCATCTACGGTAATATTATATTCGTCCTTACTGCTATCTTCATATCCCTTATAATCCAGCATAAAATCAACCTGTCCTGTAGGCTTATATTTAGACCATATCGCTTCACCCTTTTTCGGGATACCCTTAACAATATCTTCTGTCAAATCCAGATTAGGGATTGAAACCGTAAATCTCTTTTCTTTGCTTTTAAGATTTATCACTCCGTCAATCGTGGAATGGTTGATCTTGGGCCCGTTTAAAAGATATCCACTCATATTTTTTAGATAGATATTTTTACCGTCCATTTCCAGTAGACCAATAATATTGGATATATCGTAAGGAAGGAATGGATTTTTGACTTCAATCCCTTTGCACGATGCTTTAGCCGAATAATCAACAACGGATTCGTCTTTATTGCTTATATAATTTATTGTTAAGTCTATATTGCCCTTTGGATGATAATCATTCCAGACCTTTTCTCCCACATCAGGTATCATTTCCAGGAGTGTTTCCGAAATATTAAAGTCTGGTATACTCAGATTTATATTTTTTCTCGCATTACCAACACCAAAGAATGCATCAACTTCTCCATGAGTCTGCTGCCCCTCATTCTGAACATCCCCCTTAACGCTCCTTAAAAAGACACCTTCTCTGGAAAATTCTAATTTACCATTAACGTGCTTTATCAGAAACGGCCATTTTGCGTATGTTGTCTCACCATCAACAACATCAAGTACCAATAAATAGTCCAGTTTTCTCTTGTCTTCCTTATTGTTAAAATTGAGAGTACAATCTAAATTAAACTTCCCTACAGGTGAATATTCTTTCCAGAATTTTTCTCCTATTACGGGTAACTCCTTCATAAGCTCCTCAGTCATTGTCTTGTCTTTAAACCGGGCCACTAACTTAAGTTCCGGTGTGGCAAGATTTGTATCAACATTAAGTTCCATACCCTTCCAGAATCCATCATGTATAGTTCCTTTAATATTGATATTCCTTAACGAACCCCCAAATTGCTGCCCAAACAGATCCAGGTTTTCTATATTTAAAACACCTTCCCTGAAGATTCCCTTGTCAGACACGTGAACCTTACCAGACTTTACAATAACCCCACCACTCAGATGTTCTGTTGGATATTTTATATTTGCATGGTCTAGATATGCTTTAACACCGTGGAGAAATCTCCATATTGCACCCTTTTGCCTGAGTAAAAACAGTTCGGGAGAAATAATCATAATACTATGGATTAAAATCTCTCCTCTTAATAAAGCTGAAGGTTCATATCTGATAAAAATCTTTTCGGCATTAATGCGTAATTTTTCCGGTTCCACCCCTTCAAACTTGACCTTATGTAAAGTAATTCCTTTAAAAAGATCAAAATGCGCATTCTCAATATAGCACTTACCGCCAGTATAATCTTCTAATGTACTCGTGATCTTTGTCTTAATTGCCCTATCTGACGTAAATTTTTTAAGGGTTACATATCCACCTATAAGGACACACCCTAAAACAGAAAAAACTATAATTAATATCAGCGCAACTCTGGATTTTGCCAAAAACTACTCCTATGTTTAAATTCGTTAAATTCCGACAACATAAAAAGATACATCCATTTTATACCTATTTCAAGTATAAATTAATTGTTGATTAGTCCTTATAGATTTACCACTCTTATGAAACCTGTCTAGCTGGATATAATAAAAAGAGTTGCTGTTACTGAAAAACTTGCGGAAGTAAAATGAACAGTCACATTACAAATCGTACTTTTGCCCGACTATACCAGACCGGACAGCCAGGAAATCCGATCCTGAAACCCTCCCTTCTCCACCAGAATGTAACGTGTTTCAGCTACCTCGTTAAGACGAAGCCTAAAAAGTTGAAACATTAATAACACCAGACTTAGAACAAATTCTCAACGAAATAGTGGCAAAGTATATTTGCTTACCTCCTTGTACTTTAAAATAATTTGTCAGGACCATGCCAAAAACCACATTTTGCAGGACCATCCTTTTTCCCCTTGACTTAAATATTATGTATCTTTATCATTCCGTTCCATTAAATACGGAGATGAGTATATACTAAAATCGGTTTGGTTTTTGGCTTTTCAAAAAACTAAAGCCTGGTTGCAGTTATCCCCGGACAAAAAACGCCGAGGACTTTGCTCGGGCAAAGTTGTTTTCGGATTTTCTCCAAAAACAGTTTTGAGATGAGTATAAAAATATTAAATTCTCATATAATCAGGATCAACAATGAATTACAAAAGAAAGGTTATTATTATGAAGAAGAACAAGGCAGTTTTTACATTTTTCGCATTTATGTTATTTTCAACACTGTTTTCACTTCAATCTTTTGCTGACAGCTTACCAACGCATGTAGAAATCAAGGAAGCTCTGAAGAGTATTGTTGGAGAGGAGAACGGGGGGTTTGGTCTTAATATGTGGGCAACGGTAGTTGACAGGGACGGGGTAGTGAAAGCTGTAGTTTTCTCTGGCAACGACAGAGGTGATCAATGGCCCGGAAGCCGTATTATCTCCGCACAAAAAGCAAATACTGCGAATGCCTTCAGTCTTCCAGAACTTGCGTTATCTACCGCAAATCTATTTGGAATAACCCAACCGCTTGGCAGCTTATACGGCTTGCAGCATAGTAATCCCGTTAATATAGAGGTTGCTTATCGCGGACCATCAGAAAACATAGGAACGTTAAATGATCCTATGGTAGGTTACAAGATTGGAGGAGTAAATGTGTTTGGTGGGGGTTTAGCGCTGTACGACAGCAGTGGTAAAATCCTGGGAGCAATTGGTGTCAGCGGTGACAGTTCTTGCGCAGACCACAATATTGCATGGAAACTTCGTCACAAACTCAACCTGGATTATATCCCTAAAGGTGTCAGTCCCACTAAAGATGACAATATTGTTTACGACATAACTGGCTTTACCAGTGTAAGCGGATGGGGACACTCAGAGTGTTCACTGGAAGCAGCTGAAATTGCCGGAGAATTACCGAAAACTCATCCTGTACGTACCAGTAAGAAGCAATAAGGATCTACCTTTCTACTAAGATCTAACCCGTACGAGTCGAAAAAGAAACAGCTCACCGCTCCCTGGACAAAGGGCGCCGGGGAGCGGTAGATTATTATTTTTTTGCCAAAAGTTGTCAAAATATTATTATTAAGAAACTAAACTTATGGATAATACACATATTATTGCAGATGAACTCAATCTGCCAAAACCAATAGTTATCAAGGTACTATCCCTCTTTGCCGAGGGCAACACAGTCCCTTTTGTAGCAAGGTACCGTAAGGAAGTAACCGGTGGCCTTGATGAAGTTGCACTCCGTAATATAGAAGAGCGTAACATCTATCTGGGAGAGCTCCAGGAGAGGAAGGAGACGGTAACGAAAACTATTATTGAGCAGGGCAAGATGACACCTGAGCTTGAAAAAACTATACGTGATTGCTTATCCAAGAACGAACTGGAAGAATTTTACCTCCCCTTCAAACCAAAGAGAAGGACCCGTGCTACCATTGCCAGAGAAAAGGGATTGGAGCCATTAGCGCTGAAAATATTAGAAATGGAAGATGGATTTGATCCTGTTAACTTAGCCACAGTGTGTATGCCTGACTATAATGACGTAAATAGCGTTGACGAGGCGCTGGCAGGAGCCAGGGATATTATTTCAGAAACTATGTCAGAAAATGCTGATTATAGAAGCATCGTCTACAAACAGATGCATGAAGAAGGCAACTATATTTCAAAGGTAAAGAAAGAATACAAAGAGAAGAATACAAAATACAATATGTATTATGATTATCATCATACGGTAGACTCTATCTCAAGTCACAATATGCTGGGCTTAAGACGCGCGGAAAACGAAGGAGTAATCACTTTTACCATTG
Source organism: Candidatus Scalindua sp. (assembly GCA_018670825.1). Lineage (GTDB taxonomy): Bacteria > Planctomycetota > Brocadiia > Brocadiales > Scalinduaceae > Scalindua. The sequence goes on from JABHIW010000004.1 coordinate 9,542, forward strand.
AGGTAGAGGATGAAGAAATTCTTACAAAACTGAGAAACAGTATAATTGGGAACAGGAAGAATAAGTCAGCAGATATTGTATCAGAGGCAATTGAAGACTCATACAACCGTCTGATGAAGACATCCATAATTTCGAAGATTCGCCTTGAAAATAAAGATAAGGCAGACGAGGAAGCGATAGAGACATTTGCCTCAAATCTCAATAGTTTACTTCTTGCTCCTCCGGGAGGTGGATGTAATATTGTAGGAATCGATCCGGGTTTCCGTACCGGTTGCAAGATTGTAGCGCTGGATAATACCGGAAAACTCCTTGATGACGCAGTTATTTACCCTACTGAACCCAGAAAGGACTTCGAAGGATCAGCAAAGATATTACATAACTGGTTTAAAAAATATAATGTAGAACTGGTAGCCATTGGCAATGGTACCGGATCACGGGAAACAGACAAGTTTGTAAGCTGGGCACTGGACCAGGATGAGGCAAAAGAGTTTAAGAAAAAAATAAAAGTGGTAATAGTTAATGAATCCGGAGCGTCTATCTACTCCGCGTCTGAAGTTGCCGCAAGGGAATTTCCGGACAAGGACATCACCGTTCGAGGGGCAGTGAGTATCGCACGTCGCCTGCAGGACCCACTGGCAGAACTGGTAAAGATCGATCCGAAATCCATAGGTGTAGGCCAATATCAACATGATGTACAGCAGAAAAAACTCAAGAAGAAGCTGGATGATGTTGTCGAAGACTGTGTCAACTATGTGGGCGTTGACGTTAATACCGCATCGAAGGAGCTGCTCTCCTATGTAGCCGGTATAAGCGGCAGTCTTGCGGAAAACATTGTAAGCCACCGTAATCAGAACGGGCTGTTCTCCAGCAGGAAACAGTTTCTCAAAGTCAGTAAACTGGGCCCCAAGGCATTTGAACAGTGTGCCGGCTTCATGCGTATCCGCAATTCTGCCAATCTGCTCGATAACTCATCCGTTCATCCCGAGAGCTATTATATTGTAGACGCGATTTCAGAAAACCTGCAGAAGGACCCGAGTGAGATAATTGGCTGCGAGGAACTGGTTAAAACACTTGACCCTCACACCTTTGTCAGCGAGAAAGCCGGGCTTCCCACAATAACCGACATACTGGAAGAGCTTAAGAAGCCAGGACGTGATCCCCGCAAACAATTTGTTACTGCCACTTTTGACGATTCAATTAATGAAATTGAAGATCTGGAAACTGGCATGGTGCTTGAGGGAACGGTAACCAATGTGGCCAACTTTGGGGCCTTTGTGGATATAGGTGTACACCAGGACGGACTCGTCCACATCTCAGAAATTGCCAACAAATTCGTCAAAGACATAAAGGGTCATGTATCCGTTGGAGATATCGTTAAAGTCAAAGTCCTTGACGTTGATGTCGAAATGAAAAGGATCTCTCTTTCAATAAAACAGGCAGAAAAGTAAAATCTTATATTGCCACTTCCCGTATTATTCTGGCCTAAATTGAGCGAATATTGTTACGGAATGATCATAAGGCGTTGAATATATATCTTCTATATATTTTATCTTTTATGTAAGAATTCTGTCATTCCCGTATTCTGTTGATCGGGAATCCAGTCTGTAGGTCGGGTTTCCTTACTCAACATTGACTAACATTGATTGGCACGTAATAAACGCACCCTACAGATTGTCCTGTTTCTTGCCTACTTCCAACCGTCATTTTCCTGAATCAGCTTAAATATAAAGACTGACCCTCTGGACACTTTATCGCATAAAAGGAAGGGACAAGAATCGCAAAGACCCCTGTCCCCTTCAATTACCAATATCCATTGACTAAACTACCAACCAATTACTACTGACTAATTCCCAGCTTCACCAGCTTCTCCTTTGGAAGATTAGTTGATAATGCAAGCAGCATATCCTCAATAGCGGACTGCCGTTCTGTCAATGCGGTAAGTTTTTCTTTCAGTTGACTGTTTTCGTTTTTTACTAGATCATTCTCGGTTTTTAGCTCTTTAATAGCATTAAGCATTGCCCACATAATCGGGTCATTGTTTACCAGGAGATAACCCTCACTATTTTCAGTCACTGCCTCTGGTATTACTTTCTGAACTTTCTGTGCGCTGAAGCCAATATGATTGCCTTCGTCAGGAAGATTCATTGGATTATCTTTATTATATCTATAATTAATCGGCTGCAACTTTAAGACTTCATCCAATCCTGTATCAAAATTACCATAAATTGTCTTCAGCCTTTCGTCTGAAAAGTTTGACCAGCTACCAGCTCCTGGTTTTGCGGCACTGCCATTTACTGCCAGCCTGAAACTACCGGGATTTGTCGTGCCGATACCGACGTTGCCTGTATTTTCATTTATTCTCATTCTTTCTACTGGATTATCAGCACCATTTGTCCCAATAAATAGAAAATCTCCTGTGGCTGCATTTTCTCTCCCAATGTCCCAATAATTCCCTTCAGATGTACTTCCTAATCTAAGTGAAGGTGTAGCGGATCTACCAGTAATATGTAGTCTATTGCCAGGTCCCGTTGTCCCAATGCCGACGTTGCCATTTCCTTTTATGACAAAGTTTTCGGCTAGAGTGCCTCCCGTTGAAGTATAGAACCTAAACCAGCTACTATTTTCACTGCCATCTGCTGAGACCAAAATACGAGCTCTTTTTGTCGTTGAACCATTATAAAAACCAATATCACCAAGGCCGCCTGTTGAGGTGGTAACCACGCCTCGCATCAGTGCAATTCCACCAGCACCACCAACACCAGAGTCAATTGTAAGATTTTCAGTGTCAGGGGATGCCGACGTTGTTCCAATGCTGACGTTACCACCTCCCGTATTAATAGCTAAATCTCCTATTCCAGAACCACCTGATTCTATCCTGACAACATCAGAACTATCAGCAAAGAAATATCCTCCTCTTGTATTACCACTATTAACAACAGCCAATCCACCCGCATTAGTATCTACATCCTGGGCTATGTGCAAGCCTGCCCCAGGAGTTGTCGTCCCAATACCGACTTTGCCGGAACTATAATGTATTCCTCCCGTAGCCGTATTCCACAGCCCGCCACCACCTACCAACTCCGCAAGTGTCTTCGTACCCGTCACACTATCCGTGAAAGTCAAATTATTGCTTCCATCCACATCCAGGAAAGTATTCCCGTCTTTCAGACCTAACAAACCACCAGGGGTTGTCGTATTGATACCTACTCTGCTTCCTGCAAAATCACCATAGATCAAGGTGTTAGCACCACTATTTGCAATGTACAACGTGTCAGATCCTGTTTCTGTCCAACCTGCTTTGAAACCCAGGAATACATTACCAGCACCTAAAGTATTATGACCCGCTTCAAAACCAATAGCGGTATTATTGTCACTTGTGCTATTACTTGGTAGTGAATTCTGACCAATTGCAATATTAAGATTACCTGTAGTGTTAGACTTCATGCAGTCGAGTCCAATAGCAACATTACCGCTACCTGAGGTGTTCTTAAAAAGTGCCTGGTAACCATTAGCGACATTTCTAATACCATCTATGTTGCTTAGCATTGCCAAGCCGCCAATAACGGTATTAAATTGACCTATGGTATTATCTCTTAAGGCGTTGACTCCAATGGCAGTGTTAGCACCACCTGTAGTATTTAATTTGAGCGAAGCTTTTCCAATTGCAGTGTTGCTTCCACCAGTTATGTTGCTAAACAATGCCTCTCTTCCAACAGCTATGTTGCTGGCTCCTGTCGTGTTTGATACTAAAGCATGCAACCCTACAGCGGTGTTGTTTACGCCTGTTGTATTCCTTTGTAATGCTGCTAATCCCAGTGCCGTGTTCCATGAGCCTGAAGTATTAAACTGGAGAGCACCGAGACCAACTGCAGTATTCTCTACACCATCTTCATTTAATCGCAATGCACTTAATCCAACTGCAGTGTTAGCGCGACCAGTAGTATTGGATAATAATGCACTGCCTCCAATAGCCGTATTCTGGATACCTGTTGTATTCGAACTACCTGCACTCAGACCAAGAAATGTGTTAGAAGGAATAGCGGCATCCGTTACTATATTTCCACCAGGCGCAGTTAAACCTGTTGCCGTAATTGTGCCAGCAACATCCAGCTCTGTCTCAGGTGTCGTTGTACCAATACCGACATTTCCGGTATTAAAATAAGCATCATTAACATTCAGAGTCCACAAACCACTTGCTACCGCTCCCCATGAGAGGATACCACTACCGTCATTTGTCAGGACGGTATTTGTGCCACCCTGACCTGTTGGTAGCGTATAGGTAATGTCAGCAGCCTGATCACCACCCTGGAAGATAGTATGGAAAGATGGCGTTCCTCCGCCTTCAAGAATCCCCATCGTTCCACCAACCGTCAGCGTCTGTCCGGGATCTGTCGTATTAATACCAACAAGGTTATTTGAAAAATCACCGTAGACCAACGTGTTGTTGCCAAACCCGATATGGAGCTTGTTGTCCCCTGTTGTTTGACTGCCTCCCACATGGGCCCCAATAAAAATATTATTTGAGCCTATTGCATTAGCGCCAGCCTGTCCACCGATGGCAACATTATTGGTACCGGTAAGGTTGTTCAATAATGCTCCATTTCCTATAGCCGTGTTAAGTGATCCAGTTGTGTTCTTCGATAGTGAATAAAATCCAATTGCAGTGTTACTATTTGCTGTAGTGTTGTTTTTAAGTGCAAAATGCCCACTAGCAACATTATTACTGCCAGAAGTGTTCCAATTCATCGCTTCGTAACCAATAGCTACATTTGAGCTACCTGCAAGGTTATGAACTAGTGCTGAGGCGCCAATACCAGTATTAGTGCCACCTGTTGTACTCTGCAGTACACCATTGCCAATAGCAGTATTGCTGCTTGCAGTGGTGCTATTTCTTAAGGCATTGGTCCCAATTGCTATGTTATTTTGGCCTTCCGTATTACTATTAAGAGCGAAAAGGCCAAATGCGTTATTATAGGTACCGATAGTATTAGCATACAATGCACCATGCCCGA
>JABHIW010000003.1 GCA_018670825.1 Candidatus Scalindua sp.
AGAGGATCGAGGTGGACGAACCTATGGTGAATCAGTTGTTGTGCTAACAGCATGGCTGAGTAGCTAAGTTCGGAAAGGATAAACGCTGAAAGCATATAAGCGTGAAGCCTATTTTAAGAATAGATATCGTTCTCTAAGCAATTAGAGGGAAGACATCTTAAAGATTATGAGATTGATAGGCCAGGTGTGTAAGTCCGGTAACGGATTTAGCTAACTGGTACTAATTTGTCGAAAAGCTTGATCACCCTTATTAAAATTATTGATATATTGCAAAATTGCGGGAATTTCCCCAGTGACAACAGTAAAAGTAAAAAACCCGTTCCCATTCCGAACACGGTAGTTAAGATTTTTACGCCGATGGTACTATCTAACGATGGGAGAGTAGGTATTGCTGGGGGCTTAAATAACCCATCCCATTAATAATGGGATGGGTTATTTTTAATTAAGCATTAATGATATTAAATTTAGTATTTAGCTGCACATTCTAAAAGTTTTTTTTCCTAAAAGTTGTTTTTTCATAGATTATATTCAAGTGCAGCAAGCAATACTTATTTCTATAAATTTCAAAAGTATCATCAGTAAATTAATTAAATAATTTAAATCTTTACCATTATAAAAGAATTATTAAGTTAATATGAAAGAAGTTGAGGTTATATTTAGAGATTATGTACAATCGAAAGGGTTAAAGTTCACGCCAGAGAGACAAACTATATTAAATCACGTCTTTGAATGCCACGGACACTTTGAGGCCGAAGAGCTGTTGATTGATATGAGAAAAAGCAATAAAAGGGTGTCAAAGGCGACTATATATAGAACTCTTGCTCTTTTAGTTAGTAGTGGCTTACTAAGAGAAGTGATTTTTGGTGAAAAGCACGCGCATTATGAACATGTTTATGGTCATGAACATCATGAACATCTTGTTTGTATTGGATGCGACAAGATAATTGAGTTTAACGACGAAAGAATTGAAAATTTTCAAGAAGAAATATGTATTGAGAATAAATTTAAAGCTGAGTCACACAAATTTCAAATTATGGGATATTGTGAAGATTGTCAAAAGGTATAATTAACTTTATGTGAGAGGGATTTTGTTATGGCGCGTGTCTGTGAAATATGTGGTAAAAAAACAACGGTAGGATTTAAACTCGAGCGTAGAGGTTTGCCAAAGAAAAAGGGTGGAGTTGGTCTGAAGATAACGGGCAAAACAAAGAGGAAATTTAAACCAAATATACAAACTATGAGAGCAAATATTAATGGAAGTATTAAAAGGATTAAAATCTGCACTAGATGCATGAACGCCGGTAAGGTAGTTAAAGTTGTATAATTAGTGGTAACTGAGGATTTCACTTTTCTTTGTCAGGTTATAATGGATATTAGTATAAAACAGATTGAACAAGTTGCTCGTCTTTCCAGGATTCTACTTACTGACGATGAAAAAGATATATTTCGAGAACAGTTAACTGGTATCTTGGGTTATATTGAAAAATTGAATGAATTAGATACAGATAATGTACAACCAATGGCATATGCAACATCTCTACAAAATGTTTTTCGAGAAGATAAGCAAGAATCTTCTTTCGCACGCCAAGAAATATTAGAACTTTCCCCATCAAGTGCCAAAGGTTTTTTTAAGGTACCGAAGATCTTAGAATAAATTTCTGATCTTTTATTCGTATAATTCCTGTATTAACTTATTGGTAGCTACATCATTTCATTAAGACCTATTTTTTTACGAAATCAACCTAAATAATTAAGTGTAATTATTTTTGTCAGTAGCGGTGTAATTTGGAGTATTTATCTTGATATTACATGAATTAAGTGCAAATAATATTAAAGAAAAGTTAATTAAGCGAGAAATTTCTGCTCAAGAGGTAGTTGAAGACCTCTTTGAGAAGATCTATCTTAATGAACCTTCGGTCAAAGCTTATCTTTGCTTAGATAAGGAGGGTGCTTTGTTAAAAGCAAGAGAGATTGATGAGAAGCTTAGTAGTGGGGCTAAGGTTGGTTTACTTGCGGGTATTCCGGTTGCCATAAAAGATAATATATGTACTTCAGGAATAAAAACGACTTGTGCGTCGCGAATGTTAGAAAACTTTGTACCTCCTTATGATGCTTTTGTAGTAAAGAGAATAAAGGAGGAAGATGCGATAATAATCGGTAAGACTAATCTTGATGAATTTGCAATGGGGTCTTCAAATGAAAACTCTGCATTTCACGTTACGCGAAATCCCTGGAATACTGATTATATTCCTGGTGGATCAGGCGGTGGTTCTGCAGCAGCAGTAACGGCAGATATGGCATTTATGGCCTTAGGATCGGACACAGGTGGTTCAATAAGGCAACCATCTGCTTTTTGTGGAAATGTTGGCTGTAAACCAACATATGGAAGAGTCTCTCGCTACGGGTTGGTTGCTTTTGCTTCTTCATTAGACCAGATTGGTTCTATAACAAAAAATGTATATGACGCTGCATTGCTTTTACAGGTTGTCTCTGGTTATGATGGTTACGACTCGACGTCTGCTAATATAGGAGTTCCAGACTATATATCTGGCATTAATAGCGTAAGTGGTAATTTAAGGATAGGGGTACCAAGAGAATTTTTTGGTGATGGACTTAATACAGAAGTTGCAAACGCGGTAACAAATGCATTAGAAATTTATAAAAAAAATGGTGCTGAATTAGTTGATTTGTCTCTTCCACATTGTGGATATGCAGTCGCTACTTACTATATTATAGCAACTGCAGAGGCCAGCTCAAACCTGGCGAGGTATGATGGTGTCCGGTACGGGCATAGAAGTCAGTTAAGTGAAGACAATATAATTGATATGTATTGTAGAGTACGTGCTGAAGGTTTTGGCAGTGAGGTAAAAAGAAGGATTTTATTAGGCAATTACGTGTTGAGTGCGGGTTTTTATGATGCTTACTATTTGAAGGCGTCAAAAGTGAGAAGTCTAATAAAGGGCGACTTTGAAGATGCCTTTAATAAAGTAGATTGTATTATTTCCCCTACTTGTCCTTCGCCGGCTTTTAAGATAGGGGAAAAGATTACCGATCCACTGGAGATGTATTTATCAGATATTTATACAATTCCTGCTAACCTTGTTGGAATACCAGGTATTTCAATTCCTTGTGGATTTACAACAACAGGTTTACCCATTGGTATGCAGATTATGGGGAAGCATTTTGAAGAGGAAAAAATATTAAAGGTTGCAAAATTATTCGAAAACGAAACAGACTTTCATTTAAAGAAACCTGAATTAATATGACAGGATCCGTTTATGAAATATGAAGTAGTAATAGGACTGGAAACTCATGCAGAATTAGACACTGAGTCTAAGCTTTTTTGCGGGTGTTGCACAAAATTTGGATCTGAACCAAATACCCAGACATGCCCTGTTTGTTTGGGCTTACCGGGAGTTTTGCCGGTAATGAACAAAAAAGCGTTTGAGCATTCATTAAAGGCTGCTCTTACCTTAAACTGTGAGATAAGTAAATTTACTAACTTTGATAGAAAGAGTTACTATTATCCTGATTTACCTAAAAACTATCAAACTTCTCAAAACTATTTTAATATCGGTAATAACGGCTTTGTAGATATAGTCGTAAAGGGAAAAGAGAAAAGAATTGACATACACAACGTGCATTTGGAAGAGGAGGCGGGGAAGCTTGTTCATCCTGAAGCATCTGGCGCAAATTACAGTTTAGTTGACTTTAATAGGGCAGGTGTGCCGCTCTTAGAGATAGTGACTCAACCGGATATGAGAAATGTTGAAGAAGTGGAAAGTTATATGCAAGCACTCAGGTGCATATTGCTTTACATAGGTGTGTCAGACTGTAAGATGGAGGAAGGATCTTTGCGGTTTGAAGCGAGTATATCATTGCGTGAGAAGGGATCAGAAACTCTCGGAAACAGAGTAGAAATTAAAAACCTTAATTCTATGAAAGCGGTATTAAAGGTAATTACATATGAAATATCCAGGCAAAGTCTACTATTGAATAAAGGTGAAGATGTGTTGTTGGAGACAAGGTTGTGGGATGATGTTAATTCTGTAAGCAGGAGGATGCGATCAAAGGAAGAATCTCATGACTATAGGTATTTTCCAGAACCTGACTTAGTACCTTTCTGGATTGAACAGGAATGGATTGATGAAACCAGGGCAACAATACCAGAACTTCCTGTCAGCAGGCGTCGAAGGTTCGTGGATGAGCTATTTGTTTCTGACTATGATGCCGGTATTCTAACGGAAGACAAATTCCTTGCTGATTATTTTGAGGAGTGTGTAAAGATATCACAGAATTCCCCAAAAGAGTTGAGTAACTGGATTATCAATGACGTACTTCGTGAATTGAATGAACGGAAAACAAATGTGCGTGATTTTGTTGTTTCTCCAGAAATGCTGGTTGAGTTAGTTAATATCAAGCCAACAATTGGGAGCTCAATCGCTAAAGAAGTTTTTAGCGAAATGATGAACACAGGAAAGGGCGCCCAATCTATAGTTAAGGAAAAGGACTTAGCTCAGATGGACGATACCAGTGAACTTAATGCGATTATTATTAAAGTTATAGAAGAGAATCCTAAAGCGGCAGAAGATTATGGACAGGGCAAAAAAAATGCTTTAGCCTTTTTAATCGGCCAAACTATGAAAGCTACCAAAGGTAAAGCAAACCCTAAAATTTTAACGGAATTATTTAAACAAAGATTATCTGCCAGTTCAAAGTAGAACTGCGACCCTATACGTCTTTAGCTTGAATAGTTTTTCTGTTATTTCCTTGTGCTCTAGTTATCGCTTTATCAATTAAATCGTAAACTGTATTGCTCAATTCGTTAATGAACTCTCCGGATGTATTACAATCATTGCCTTTTACATATTCTCTAACCTTGCTAGCAACGACAAGTACATCTCTTTCCTTTTTTTTTGCTTTCTTTGCCATCGACTTCTCCTTAAAATCATATAGGTATAAAATACTTCGGGATAATACCAAAAAAGCCAGAGAAGTCAAGCGCTTTTGTTGCTAAGAATTCGAGAAATACACTTTATAATAATTATGAATATTCGAGAAGAAATATTATCTAATGTCAGTAAAATTGTAATAAAAATTGGGACCCGTGTACTTACAAATGAGGATGGGTTTCTGGATAAGAATCAAATTATGGAATTATCGAAGCAGGTTATTAAGCTTCGTTCAAGAGGTTTTAGTGTAGTTCTTGTAAGTTCAGGTTCAATCGGTGCCGGTATTAGTGCGTTAGGATGCAAGAAAAGACCAACCATTCTTCCTGAGCTTCAGGCTGCTGCTGCAATTGGTCAAGGAAAATTAATTGAAGCTTATAATGAGTGTTTTAAAAAACATGGATACCATGCAGCACAGTTACTACTAACAAGGCAGGATTTTGAAGATCGTCAGAGGTATCTAAATGCATGTAATACATTACACTCATTATTACGTTTTAAGGCGATTCCGATAATTAATGAGAATGATACTATATCAGTGGAAGAAATAACATTTGGAGATAATGATATTTTGTCCGCACTGGTTACAAATCTATTACGTGCTGATTTGCTAGTCCTTTTGTCTTCTGTAGACGGATTGCATACCACTCCTCCTGTTTCCGGTAGAAGTTGCAGCGTTTTGTCCGTTGTGGATTCTATTTCGGATGATATTAAAAAACTTGCATTCAAGTTAAAGACGAAAGAAGGCACTGGTGGCATGGAGAGCAAGCTTGAGGCTGCCAGTATTGCTACCGGTTCTGGCGAAGCAGTGATAATTGCTAACGGGAGACAGCCAGATGTTTTATCTAAAATAATGAACTATGAGAATGTGGGTACATTATTTGTTCCAAACAAGAAAAAGGTTGCAAGCCGTAAACGATGGATAGGCTTTATTGTGAGGCCAAAAGGAAGAATTTATATAGATGAAGGCGCATTAAGTGCTCTACAAAAGAGAGGTAAAAGCCTGCTACCATCCGGGGTGGTAAAGATTGATGGGAAGTTTAATAAGGGAGACGTCGTTTCCATAGTGGATGTGAATGAAGACAAAGAAATTGCCAGAGGTCTAATGAATTATTCGGATGATGAGGTTCGGAAGATTAAAGGGCTTCGTACTTCTTCAATAAAAAAAATGCTGGGCTATAAGCCGTATGATGAGATAATACATCGTGACAACATAGTTTTATTATAAGAACGTTATTAGCAGTATCGTTTTTTAAGCTTATTAACAAATGATGATTGCTTTGTTAAATGTAGGTACTTCATAGCAGCACAGGATTGGCATTATAATTCTGGTAATGATTGGTTAGTTAAGGCAGCTACGTTACGTAACCTGCAGGGTAGTAGTTTCTTTAGTTTCAAAAGAATTATATTCCAGCTGCTGTGCTATGCCAGTAACAGAACAAGTGCCTTTTTGTTAGTGTTTTTCTTGTTGATTAGAAATACTTTAAAATGTCGTAAGGCTTGATAAGGAGGAATGATTAGTAGTCTAAAAAATTCTTTATCAGCTTTGATCCTTGTACTGTCAGGAAGGATTCGGGGTGGAACTGTACTCCTTCTAAAGGAATTTCCTTGTGTCTGATGCCCATTATTTCGTCTTCATCGGCAAATGCTGTTATTTCAAAGGAATCTGGTAATGTTTCTTTGTTTACTATAAGAGAATGGTAACGAGTAGCTTCAAAGGGGTTGGTTAGTCCATTAAATATTGTTTTGTTGTCATGGTGTATCATGGATGTTTTACCGTGCATTATCCTCCTTGCCCGCATAATTTTTGCTCCGAATGTGTATGCGATGCATTGATGCCCCAAGCAAACACCCAATATTGGGACTTTTCCTGCAAAATCCTTAATTACCGTATTAGATATACCGCCTTCCTTTGGGGTACACGGGCCTGGTGAGATGATTATATGGCTTGGGTTCTTTTTTTTAATCTCTGCAATAGTAATCTTATCATTTCTTGCTACTTCTATGTTTGTACCAAAGGCCCCAATCTGTTGTACTAGATTGTATGTAAAAGAATCATAATTATCTATTAATAATACCAATTTGAGATTTTCTTGATTTTGCTATTGATTAAGACTGAAAACTATGTAACTTTTATGGGGATTTTTGCATAGATCGCGTCATCTGTAGATTATAGCAGATTAAACTTTATTGTCAAATACTTATCTTAATAAATAGCCTTGTGGGAACTACTTAGAGAAACTAAAAAACAAAAATGAGCTTGACAAAGAAGCATTTTTTGTTATCATCTGTTTTTGAGGAAGCTTTGTAATCGGTATGCTTTTAGTACATTAGTAAAGTTTAAAAAGTTTTGTATTGCCTTGGGAATATTCCTAACACATATAATTGTACTGACTTATGTTTACGGGATTAATGGAAATTCAATGAGAGATCTTAAATGAAGTGAGCACGAGGGGATTTCGAATAATTAGAGTTGTTTAAGGCCGTTACAGAAAAAGTGGGAGTTTACCCACTTTTTTTTTTGAAAGCATTAGAAGGAATTAAATGGATAAAGAAAGCTTGTTAAGGTTAGTAGAATTATTACACAAAGACAAAGACATTGACAAAGACATTGTCTTTCTGGGTATCGAGTCTGCTTTGGAATCTGCGACGAGAAAACATCTGAAAACCAGTGAGCCTATTTCAATTAAGATTGACAGGGTGACAGGAGAGATTGTGGCAGTGCAGGGAGAGCAGGAAATAGATCTTTCTGATTTGGGAAGAATAACTGCTCAAACAGCCAAACAGGTGATAATTCAGAAGATTAAAGAAGCAGAAAGGGATGTCATTTACAATGAATATGTTGATAGAAAGGGCACTATAGTAAGTGGAATGGTGCAGCGTTTTGAAGGGCCGGCAATAATTATAAACCTCGGCAAGGCTGAGGGGTATCTTCCGAAGTCAGAACAAATTAGTAATGAATTTTATCGTCCAGGGGAAAGGGTAAGATGTGTCGTCGCTGAGGTAAAAAAGGTAGGCCATAAAGTGAAAATTTTGCTTTCGAGGACTCATTCTAATTTTGTGAGACAGCTTTTTGAGTTGGAAATACCGGAAATACCGGAGAAAATTGTTGAGATAAAAGGTTTGGTAAGGGAGCCTGGTTATAGAACTAAAATTGCCGTATTCTCGGAGGATCCTAATGTAGATTGTGTGGGAGCATGTGTTGGTGTGAGAGGGACACGGATAAAAAATATTGTGGATGAATTGAATGGCGAGAAAATAGATATTATTCGCTGGGATGATGAACAAGAGGTTTTTATTCCTAATACTTTAAAGCCTGCTGAAGTTACGGGAATTTTGCTGTCTCCAGAAAACCAAGTTGCAACTGTTGTGGTTCCAAATGATCAACTTTCACTAGCTATTGGCAAAAGGGGGCAGAATGTAAGGCTTGCATCGAAATTGGCAGGTTGGGATATTGATATAATTACAGAAGTAGAGTTGGAGCGTGAGCGTGAGCGAGAAGAGGCGAATAGCTCAACGGAGGAAGGCGTAGGTGGAACAATTTCGAGTGAAGATGATGCTGGCAAAGAAGTTGAAGATGCAATGCTAAGTGAAGATGCTGGTAGTGAAGAAGTCGAAAAATAAATACTAATTTATAGTACTATTCTAGGGGTATTATTTTATTTATGATTAGAATTAATAAGTTGGCAAAAGATTTAGGATTCACAAATAGCGTTTTGATAGAAAAGTGTCAAGAGTGTGGTTTTGATCATATTACGCATCATGCGAATGCTTTGACAGGCGAACAAGTAGATCTATTACGCAGAAAATTAATAGGCGGAGCGGGGCAAAGTGTTTCTGTTAAAGAAAGTCCTGCTGCTCCTAAGGTAGAAAAGATAGGTGCGGAGAAAAAAGATGCTGGCTCTGTTAAGGTTGTGCCTAAAGTAGAAAAGGTAAGTACGGAGAAAAAAGATGCTGGCTCTGTTAAGGTTGTGTCTAAGGAGGCGGAAGCCGCGACTGTCCGGAGGCGTATTCCACTATGGAAGCAAAAAGCGAGAGAAGACTTAATCAAAGGTAGATGGAAAGAGGTCACAAAGGTTTCGCAACAGAAAAGACCCCGGAGATTTGAAAAACGCACAAAGGAAGTAACTAAAGAACAAAAGGCTGTTCCGCCGAAAGAAAAAGAGAGTAAGGTTACGGTCGAGCTGCCTGCTACTATTAAAGATGTATCAGCGGCATTGGGCATAAAATCTGGCGATATAATTTCGAAGTTGCTGATTGGCCATAATATTTTTGCTACGATAAATCAGGGTTTAGATGGTGAGCTCATTGAGATGTTAGGCATTGAATATGGTGTTGAGATTGAGTTGAAGCAAGCAAAAGAGGATGAAGACGAATTTTCATTAGAAGAGGCTGTTGACCAGGAAGAAGATTTAAAGACAAGGGCTCCTATCGTAACATTTCTTGGTCATGTAGATCATGGAAAGACTTCCTTGCTTGATAGCATTAGAAAAACGGATAGTGTATCTTTTGAAGCTGGTGGAATTACGCAACACATAGGTGCGTACAGTGTAGAAACAAATGGGAAGTCTGTTGTTTTTCTGGATACACCGGGACATGAGGCTTTTACTTCCATGAGGGCAAGAGGGGCAAATGTAACAGATCTGGTTGTGCTGGTAGTTGCGGCTGATGATGGCGTGATGCCGCAAACTGAGGAAGCGATCAATCATGCACGTGCGGCAAATGTGCCTATTGTGGTTGCCATAAATAAGGTAGATAAGCCGGAAGCAAATGTATTAAAGGTAAAACAGCAATTAGCGACCTTAGATTTAAGTCCTGAAGATTGGGGCGGTAAGGTACAAATGATAGAAACCTCTGTTGTTACAAAAATGGGACTTGATACCCTTCTGGATGGGTTGTTACTGGAGGCAGAGGTTTTGGAGTTGAAGGCCGTTTCCAAGAAGCCGGCCAGGGGTATTGTGCTGGAGGCGCATGTTCATGAAGGTAGAGGCGTTATTGCAAACTTTTTGGTAAGAGAGGGTACATTAAAGCATGGAGATATTGTTCTTTGTGGGCAGACATATGGCAGGGTGAGAGCGATATATAATGATCATGGAAAAGAAATAAAAGTTGCCGGACCATCAACACCAGTTGCGATATCCGGGTTGTCAGTTTGCCCGGAAGCAGGCGACAAATTTTACGGTATAAAGGATATTCAAAAAGCCAGAGAAATCGCTTCAAAACGAGAAAGAAAAATGCGTGAAGTGGCACTGTCTGGGCGTCAACATGTTACATTGGACAACCTTTATAAGAAGATCGAAGAGGGACAGGTAAAGGAGATTAAGGTAATCTTGAAGGCGGACTTTAAAGGTTCTGTCGAGGTGCTTAAGAAATCATTGATAGAAATATCGACTAAGGAAGTCAGGACAAGGATCTTGCATAGTGCTGTTGGTGGGATTACTGAGACAGATATTTTGCTGGCAGATGCATCCGATGCAATCGTTATTGGCTTCCATGTAGTTCCCGAAGATAAGGCAAAGGTGCTTGCCGAATCGTGTGGTGTAGATGTTAGATTGTATAAGATTATATATGATGCAACAAACGATATAAAAGCTGCTTTAGAGGGTCTCTTGGAACCTGACAAGGTTGAACAGGTACTTGGTAGCGTTGAGGTCAGAAAGATATTTAAGGTATCGAAGATAGGGAATATTGCAGGCTGTTATGTAAAAAGTGGTAAGATATTGCGTAACTCTATGGTAAGGCTGATACGGGACAGCGTAGTCCTGTACGATGGCAAGATTGCGACTCTAAGAGTTGTTAAGGACGATGCAAAAGAAGTTAAGGCTGGATTTGAATGCGGTGTCAGGATTGCAGGCTTTGATGATATAAAAGCGGGTGATATAATAGAGTCTTATGAAATTCAGCATATAGCACGCACTTTGAAATAAGAAATGTATAATACAAGATAAAATTAGGAACAAGAACAATTATTATGATCGTAGGCGCTTTATGTATTAAGGTTGCAATGAGAAGTTCGCGCTCTTTAAAAGATAAACGACGTATAATCAAAAGTTTAAAGAATCGGATCAGAAATAAATTCGATGTTTCCGTTTCTGAAACAGATTCACAGGATAATCTCAGGTGTTCGGAAATCAGTGTGGCAATGGTGGGGACAGACAGGCAATACGTTAATAGTGCATTAACGTCACTTATAAATTTCTTCCGTTTTTTTCACAGATGGAATTAGTTGATTATGGTCTGGATCTGTTCTAATCATAAAGGATCATGACGAGAAGATTGGAAAAGGTTAAAGGGCTGATTGAGCAGGAGATAAGCAAGGTTATCTTGTATAAGCTGCAGGATCCAAGGATAAATCTGGCAGCAACATTAACAAGAGTAGAACCGTCCCCTGATCTGAGAATGGCTAAGGTATATGTATCAATCAAGGGTGATGAGTCGGCACAAAAGGATATCTTATATGCCCTGAGACATGCAAAAGGCTATATACAGTCTGAAATAGCCTCACATTTGCAGTTGAAAAATACTCCATCGTTGACCTTTTATCTTGATGAGGGAAAAAGGAAGGGAGGGCATGTTTTAGAATTAATAGAAAAAGCGATTAAAGAAGATAATGTTGAGGGGAATATGAATAAGTTAAGTTTTGGTTTACCAAAAGGTAGTTTGCAGGAATCAACAATTGGAATGATGAAAAATGCGGGATACAAGGTCTATGTGAGCAGTAGGTCTTACTATCCAACAATTGATGACGATGAGATGTCGGTAAGGTTAATCCGTCCGCAGGACATGGCTCGTTATGTTGAGAAAGGGATTATAGACGTTGGTCTTACAGGACAGGACTGGGTGGAAGAGGCTGGTGCTGATGTCATGTGTGTGGAGAAGTTGGTCTATGCAAAGCAGCAATTAACAAAAGTTCGTTGGGTTTTGGCAGTGCCGGAGAGTTCTCCAATTAATACAGCGGAGGATTTGCAAGGCAAGAGAATATCAACAGAGCTTGTAAATGTTACTAAAAAATATCTTGAGGAGAAGGGTGTTAATGCGGAGGTTGAATTTTCGCATGGCGCTACAGAGGCGAAGACGCCAGACCTTGTTGATGCCATTGTTGAGTTGACAGAAACTGGTAGTAGTTTAAGAGCCAATAAGCTACGTATTATTGATACAGTAACAGAATCTGCTACTGTATTTATTGCTAACCACAAATCATGGGAAGACCCTTGGAAAAAGAAAAAGATAGAAAACCTGGCAATTTTATTTCATGGCGCAATCATTGCGCGTGACAAAGTTGGGTTGAAAATGAATATTTCAAATGAGGGTTTAAATACCTTATTAGAGAAGTTGCCTGCTTTGCGAACACCTACCATTTCTCCGCTTTCAGGAAATGCAGGATACGCTATAGAAACAGTAATGGATGAGTCGGTGGTTAGAAATATTATTCCTGAATTGAAACGGATTGGTGCGGAAGGGATAATTGAATATCCACTCAATAAGGTAATACTTTAGTTGTACTCAGATCATTGTCCTGCTTATAGTAATCCTGTCATGCATAGAGTAAAAAATGATTCTGGAATTTGTAAAAGAGTATTATTTCCTAATCTTTGATAAGTGTAACATCGTCATTGAGGTATAGTATGTCAAAAACAAAAATTATCGTTTTATTACCTTTTGTAATTGCTTTTGTATTCCTCTGTAAAACGACTTTTGCCGACCCCCCCAAAAACAGTACAAATGATTTCTTGCTGAAGGATAGTTCAGAATCTTATGTGGATTTTTGTACGGGATTTTACCTGATGCTGGATCATCGTTGGGAAGAAGCAATTGCATTTCTTGAAAAATCTTTATTACTAAATCCAAAAGCCGAAAGAATACATAATTATTTAGCCACATGCTACTTCCAGGCAGACAAAAAAGAAGAAGCTATTCATCATATTGAAAAACTTGCACAATTAAAACCTGATGATTTTAGTATTCATTACACGCTTGGAAATATTTACACAAGTGAAGGTAATGAAAAGGGAGCTATTTCAGAATATGAACGTGCTAACTCTTCAGTAATAGATGGCATTGATAAGGATTTTGTTTCCGATATGCTACATCGCCTGGCAAATAGTTATATGAAAAGTGGTGACATAGATAATGCTGTAATAATCTACAACAAAATACTTGATTTAGAATTAACGGGTGAACCTGTTAAAATTCATTATAATCTTGGGCAGATTTATGTTGATGCGAAAAAGATTAAGGAAGCTATAAAAGAGTTTGTCAAAGCCAAAAAATACAGTCCCCATTCTGAGCCTATAAGCTTTTATATTGCAGTGTGTTACGAAGAGTTAGAAGATTGTGATAATGCAATTACAGAGCTCAAGTCTTTTATTGAGTATGATCCTGATGCCTGGCTTATGCGTATTAATTTGTCAAATCTTTATGAAAAAGTAAAGCAATATGAGAAGGCCGAATTAGAAAGGGAAAAGGCCTTGGTAATATTGGAAAAAAGTGTAAGCAAAGGGAGCAAGAGTGTAAGGGAATATATTACATTAAGCCAAATTCTTCAGAGAAACGGTAGGAATAAAAAAGCGGTAGATACACTGAAAACGGCAATTTCTAATGTAATAAATGAAGATGATGAGGTGCTAAGTGAAGTTCGTTTTATGCTGGCAAATATATATTATGAGATGAATAATCATAAGAATGTGGTCTCGGAATTGGAAAAAGTATTAGAAATAGACCCTGATAATCATCAGGCAAATAATTTCTTGGGCTATTTTTTTATTGAACAGGGAGAGCAATCAGACAAAGCTGTCAATTTGATCAAAAAAGCCTTGAGTGTTAGTCCTGAGAATGCTGCATACCTTGATAGCTTGGGCTGGGCATATTATAAATTAGCAAAAGAGGATGATGAAAAGATAATGTTAGGATTACAAAAGCTTCTTGAAGCATCAAATTATGCCGAGGATCCGGAAATTATGGGACATATAGGAGATGTATATTATTCACTCGGCTTTTGGGAAAAGGCACAGCACGAGTGGGAGAATGCTTTAAATTTGTGGGAAGAGTCAGTGGCAGAATGGCCTCCACATTTAAAACATGAAACTGCGAGAGAGTTAAAAGTTAAGGAAATAATTCAAAATAAACTTGATAAGATTCAATGTTTAAAGATGGTAGAAAATTCAAAAAAAAAATTAATCCCAGAAGAAAGAGTTGTTAGTAATCATATACAGTAATATAGAATTTGATATTTTTTATGTAAATAATGGAAGGTAATTACTAATGTCAGGACATTCTAAGTGGTCGACTATAAAGCATAAAAAAGGGGCTGCAGATGTAAAGAGGGGGAAAATATTCTCCAAACTTGCAAAGGCCATTACTTCTGCGGCAAGACAGGGTGGTGGAAATCCTGAAATGAATTTAAAGTTACAGTATGCAATTGATAGCGCTAAATCTGAGAATATGCCCAAGGATAATATTGAACGGGCTGTACAGAAGGGTACCGGTGAGTTAGGTGCCGACACTGTCCTTTATGAATGTCTTTATGAAGGTTACGGATCTAATGGTGTTGCTGTTATGGCAGAGATACTGACTGACAATAAGAACAGGACTGCGGCAGAGATTAGAAAGGTTTTCGAGATGTCCGGAGGGAATCTTGGTGAGTCTGGTTGCGTATCATGGATGTTTCAACAAAAGGGAGTGATAACTGTTAACTCTGAAGGGATTGAGGAAGATGAATTGATGGCGCTTGTTCTTGATGCAGGTTGCGATGATTTACATGTAGAAGGTGGGAAATATGAAATTGACTGTGAAATAAAGGATTACAATAATGTCAAAAAAGTGTTGCAGGATGAAGGTATAAAGATCGAGTTCGCTGAGATCAGCTGGATCCCAAGTACGCTTATCGAGCTAGATGAAGCAAAAGGTAAGAAGGTCATTTCGCTTATGGAAAAATTAGAGAACCATGATGATGTGCAGAATGTTTATGCTAATTTTTCACTTCCAGAAGGGTTTTTGTCAGAGTTATGATTATCGGGTTGGCAGCTTTTCTGTTTCTCATCTGAACCATTCTTCTTAGTGGTTTTCTTCTTTTCCTCTTTTATGTTTAGCAATTCAAGGATCCGATCAGCTTCCAGAACTTCCTCTTCTTCAAGTTTTTTAGCTAGGAGATCCAGCTTGTCTTTGTTTTTTTCGATCAGAGATTTGGCTTTGGCATAAGAATCCTTGATAATTTTAGTTACTTCTGCATCAATTTCTATTGCGGTTTTCTCGCTAAACTCTTTTTCCTGTACAAGATCATGTCCAAGAAAAACATTACCTTGTTGCCTTCCGAATGTTTGAGGGCCTAGTGTGCTACTCATTCCAAATCTACATACAATGCTTCTGGCCATTTTTGTTACTCTTTCCAGATCGTTTTGCGCTCCAGTGGATAACTCGTTAAAGGCGATTTCTTCTGCAGCGCGACCTGCAAGAAGGACGCACAGAGTATCTCGCATTTCAGATTCCCTGGTTAAATATTTGTCCTCGCTAGGTAGTTGTAACGTATAGCCTAATGCCGCTGCTCCACGCGCAATAATAGATACCTTGTGCACCGGATCTGTATTAGGCAATAGTGCTGCTACCAGAGTATGGCCTGATTCGTGATAAGCGACTATGCTTTTTTCTTCATCACTTATTACTCTGCTTTTTCTTTCAGGTCCGGCAATTACTCTTTCTATTGACTCCTCAAGTTCAGGCATTTCCACAAAATTTTTGTCACGACGTGCAGCAAGCAAAGCAGCCTCGTTGATGACATTTGCCAGGTCAGCACCTGAAAAACCAGGAGTGCGTTTTGCTATTGTATTAAGATTTCCATTAGGTTCAATTTTAACATCTTTAGCGTGTACCTTTAAGATTTCCTCTCTTCCAATCAGATCAGGTCTATCGACAGTTACCTGTCTGTCAAATCTTCCAGGACGAAGCAATGCGCTATCCAATACATCAGGCCTGTTTGTAGCTGCGATGATGATTACGCCACTATTTGAAGTGAAGCCATCCATCTCCGCAAGCAGCTGATTTAATGTTTGTTCCCGTTCGTCATGGCCACCGCCTAAACCAGCACCTCGTTGTCTTCCAACGCTATCAAGCTCATCAATAAATACTATGCAAGGTGCCTTCTGCTTGGCTTGTGCGAACATGTCACGCACTCTCGCGGCACCCATGCCAACAAACATTTCTACAAAATCAGACCCACTTATTGAAAAGAACGGTACCCCTGATTCACCCGCAACTGCTTTTGCCAGGAGTGTTTTTCCTGTTCCCGGCGGTCCTATGAGTAGAACGCCCTTTGGAATCTTACCTCCCAGTTTTTGGAATTTTTGAGGATACTTTAAATACTCTATTATTTCTTCAAGTTCTTCCTTTGCTTCATCACATCCGGCAACATCCGAAAATGTAGTCTTTTTTGCATCTTCTGCAGCATAAAGTTTAATCTTTGCTTTTCCAAACGAAGCAAAAGGACTTCCCATGCCTCCCATTTTTTTTGATATAAAAAACCAGGCAATTCCAATAATCAAAAACGGAAAAATCCACCACATGATCATGTTTCTTAGAAAATTATTCTCTACCTCTCCTTTGAACTTAACGTTTTTACTTTCTAATTCGTTGACCAGTTTGATGTCTTGAACGGGAACGGTAATGAAGGCAACGGGTTTGTTTTGTTCAGATGTCATACTTTCATAGTGCCCTTTGATTACTTTTTCTCCCACGGTGCAATCAACTATCTTTCCCGCACTTAAATACTCTCTGAATTGGCTGTAAGTGATTTCGCCGGTTTTAGGAGACAAAAACATCTGTATGATGTATAAAACTACGAGAAAAAGAAGGAGATAGCCTATGGAAAAACCGGTCTTCTTGGTTTTCAAATTTTTGGGTATTTTTCTTGGAGTCTTTTTATTTGTTATTTTCATTTAATCCTTTACAGCATAAGTCCTTACGGGATATTATATATGCCTAATGCAATAAAATTACAAACTCGTATTATATGACAATATCAATTTTAAGTCAAAGTAATAAATGCTGGGTGTTATGAAGCAAGATTTACTTTTTGCTAAATGATCGGTAGGTGATTGCTACAATTTGACAACAAGTGAAGAAAAGAGAGGTAAAGTGCCACAAAAATTGTGCTATCTTTTTATTAAGTAATGGTCGGGGCGACTGGATTCGAACCAGCGACCTCTTGAACCCCATTCATCTCCAAGGGTATAGATTGTTTTTTGTTTTAGTTTCAACTATTTTATTTTATTAGGCTTATAGGCACATTTCCATAAATCAATTTTAGTCTATTTTAGGGTGTTTTGAGTTATTTTGGGTACATTTTGGACACAGTCGACCTCTTGATTGTTATTCAAGAGACCGGGAGTTTGAATCCCCCCTTCCGCATTTACTCACTCCTTTTGTATCAAGCACTTACGTTTTTCCAGAGTCCAAAAATACCGTCCCCAGACCGTCCCTAGAATGTAAATTGAACTTGTTGACTAATAGCGACTGTAACACGGTTTGAAAACCCTTTTATCATGTTCAAACTGTGAGTGTGATATAATACATATACCACACATGGTACAAGTCACATACCTCCTCCTGAAAACCATCGACAATATTGACAAAAGCCTAGTTTGTTATCATTCCCCTTAAATACCACTCACATATCAAGCGTAAACAGGTGGTGAATCTGAGATGTCGAAATTTTCTTAATACCTAAAAATATTATAAAAAATTGACAAACCAGCAAGGATTGTTTATATAACAAGACAGTAAATAATAACGGTTATATTCTGATGATTATTACCGTTAGTGATTATTTTACTTATTTATAGAAAAGTTGTGGAGTAACAAAAAACGGTTTATTTGAGAATTAATGTTTTGACACCAATCATAAAGGATAAAAAATGAAAAAATATAAATGTCTTGCACTTCAATTATTTTTCCTGTTTTCGCTTATATGTATAATATTGATTCCAAAGGTGGCCAACGCATATTCAATGACCCCTTTGCAGATTTCCACTGATATAACAGGTCTCGTTAGTGGCCCAACCGAGGATTACAGTTTTATGCAAGTCTGGTTCACAGGTAAGGATACCGATGATACATCAATTGTTGACGAATTTTGGTCTGCACAGCGATATGCAAATGTCCAGTCAGGATCGTACTCTGACTCAGTCTACGACGGGCCGAGTAACTACCTGGTTGTAACAGTGATAGCAAATGGACTAAATAGTGGTAGCTATGCGGCTGGTGATCTTACATTGCAGATTGATAGTCAACCGTTTTCTGTTTATATGCCTTCATTTACCATTACTACTCAAAAAGATCATTTCAGCCTCTACATAGCTGATGATGGCTCCACGTTTTATGCCAACACTGATCATGCACCATTTAATAATGCTTCTATAGGTTGGGAACTTATGCAAGGAAGCCTGGATCTTACGCCTTCAGAGGCTTTTGATGCAGTCCATTTAGCTGCTTCAGCTCCTGAATCTGAACCAGTCCCAGAACCCACAACAGTCGCACTTCTCGGTATCGGCATAGTCGGACTCACAGGAGCAGAAGTAAGACGTAGACGGAAGAAGAAAGCAGTTGATAAAAGCTAGGTAATTATTTATCAAAATTGATCCTGTATAAAGATGCCTACATTCTTCACTACGAGGGATGTAGGTGTTTTTTGGTGTGACTAAATAGCAAGTTCCTTTTGTTGGGATCAGACTGTGAGAGGGATGTAGTATTAATACATGCAGACAGGCAGGGGTCATACCCCCCTGGGTGATCAATATGTCATATACTTTTATTTAATGCTTCTGTTTTATTCTTCGTTTATCAATAAATTAAAAATAGCTCCAAGAATGACTGACGTCAATTCCTTGAGAATCATACCTTAAATATGACTCTTTTCTATCCCGTAGCAAGCTTAATATTGTGTCCCAAAACATCTGTTTACAAGACACCTAAAATCACATATTTAAGCGATTGCAAATCAAATACTTGCAATGTACAAGTTTCAAGGGTTTTCGTGACTTTTTGTTTGGGTATCCTTGTGCCACACCCAAAACTACATCTCATCAGTAACACCCAATGTGGCTCAATGGTAGAGCACGTCACTCGTAAACCCATTTGGATGTCTTTCACAAGTCCTTTAAAATCAACATAATGCACTATATATTAAGTGCTTATGACTATATTTAAGCTGGCTCAATTTGTCTCTATTTGTACCAATTTGTACGGCTTATAGTCGCAATATAGTCGCATCAACTTCACCATGATGGGGTGTAGGAGAAGAATGTAGTTTTTTCAGTTATCCACATTTATGAAGAATCTATATTATTTGCTAATAACCTGGCAGGTTCAATCATGTTGATTGAACTTGAACATTTCGGTTAAGACGAATAGTTGACGTCAGTCAAATGACTTTATCTCCTCATGCTGGTACGAAAAGAACACAAATTTTGGAGTGCATTAACCGTGTTACTGCTTTATTACCAATCACTAATCATCACGGATGATGAACCTCATAATTTCGATCAATAAAGTAAAATAATAGTTCAAGAATTGTCATTACAATAATACGGTAACTCTTTTGTTGCCAAGCTTTAAGAGAGCAAAAGTTGTATAATATCAGGTGATTATGATAGAAAGAATTTAGACTTAATAAAAGCTTGACGTACCATGTTTAACGTTTACAATACCAAGCACAAACACAAAGAAGCTTTATTGTCTGTACATTTGGAGTGCAGTGACCGCCTGTCCGTCATGCCTATGGCAGACTCGCTGCGGCGAGCCAGTTTGATGGGATGGTGTTACTGCTTTAATTACGCATTATCATGCCTGCCAGGCCAGGCCGTTCGCCAGCCCGACGCGCATTCTGGCGGGGACTGGGATGATGCACTCCATAAAACTTTGCGATCTTCGCGTCTTCTTGTCCGACGTGTTGTATGGTAGGGGGAGTGAGAATTTTTTTTATTATAGGTGCTGACTATAGGGTCTAATAATCAAAAATCATAAGGAAGTAAGGTAAAAAATCATGAAACGTATTTTAATAACACTATGTCTGTCTCTATTATTTACAGCGACCGTGCCAGTCGGCGTTGTCAATGCCGCTAGTAAATTCTGGAATGTCGCAAACGGTGACTGGAGCGGCACCAACTGGAACTCGGGTATAGTATGGCCTCCCCAACCCAACGTCGGTGAACCTGGATCTGGAGATACTGCCTATATTGACAACGGCGGAACGGCGCAGATAACGCAGAGCGGAGAAACGGCTGTTAATGTATTTCTTGGTAGTCTCGGAGGTTCTAGTGGCAGCATCAACATGAGCGCTGGCAGTTTATCGACTACCTCTATGTTTGTCGGCCATATTGGCACCGGATCATTTATCCAATCTGGTGGTACTGTTACTTTGTCCAGTGGCCTTATATTGGGAAATAACCCAACCGCAGTCGGTTCATATAATCTAAGCAGTGGTAGCCTGTTTAGTAACTCTCAAAGTATTGGCCATACTGGCACCGGTACCTTTACACAGAGTGGCGGGACGAATTCAGTTTCACTTTCAGGATTGAACACAATCGGTTCAGGCAGCAGCGGAATATATAATTTAAGTGGAGGGGCGCATATTGTTGGTGATCTTACTGTCGGTAACGGCACAGGCAGCGGTACATATAATTTAAGTGGCGGAACTCTTGATATAACAGGTAACATCTTAAACAACGGTGTAGGTGCGAGCACTCTTAATAATGATGGAGGCATATTAAACATAGGAGGAGGTTCAATCAGTGCTGATAATTTCAATATTGCCAACTCAGCAGGGACGAATGTAAGTCATACTTTGGGAATTGGAGAATCTATTACTGCCGAAAATGAAACCATAGGCAATTTTGGGACCGGTGCTTTTACTCAGACCGGCGGTACTAACACTGTTTCAAACAACCTAAACCTGGGTGTTGATGCTGGAGGCAGCGGAACATATACCATTTCCGGTGGTACCCTCGGTGTAAACGGCAGCATAGTAAACGGTGCAGGTACTAGCACATTTAACATAGACGGAGGCACAGTAAACGCGGGGACAATCGGTGTAGATAATTTCAATGTTGGGAATGATGCTGGGTCTAATGCAAGTCACACTATGGGAGTCGGTGAATCAATCAGTGTCGGTAGTGAAACAATCGGAAATTCCGGTACTGGAGTGTTTACTCAGACCGGCGGGACAAATACGATAACGAATGATCTTAATATGGGAGTTAACTCTGGCAGCAGTGGGACATATACGCTCGGTGGAGGGACACTTGATGTGGGAGGAAATATTGTTAACGGCGACGGTACCAGCACTCTGAACATAGATGGGAGTACATTGCTTGTAGGAGGAGGTTCGATAGGTGTAGATAATTTCAATGTGGGGAATAGTGCTGGGTCGAATTCAAGCCACACTCTGGTAAGCGGAGAATCAATCAGTGCCGGCAGTGAAACCATAGGTAATTCAGGTACCGGTGCATTTATCCAGACTGGCGGGACGAACAGTGTTGCAACCGAACTCTTTATCGGCAGACTTGCTGGCAGTGATGGGACATACAGTTTAAGTGGTACAGGTACTGTTTCTGCTACTAACGAATTTGTAGGGAGAATTGGTACCGGCTCTTTTACTCAGACCGGTGGTACAAATACTGTTTCAAACAGCATTGAGCTCGGCACCCTTTCCGGTGCCAGTGGTACCTATAATTTAAGCGGAAGTGGTGTTGTTTCAGCCAACTCCTTTATTATTGGTAATATAGGTTCTGCAGAATTTAACCAGACTGGGGGGGGAAATACAGCTTCATCTGATCTCTTCCTTGGTTTTAATTCCGGTGGTAGTGGAACGTATAATTTAGGCGCAGGCAGTCTGGATGCCTCTTTTGAGACCATTGGCAATTCCGGTATCGGTGCATTTACTCAGACCGGCGGGACGAATACCGTCACAAACGATCTCTTTATCGGCAGAAATGCTGGCAGTAACGGAACATATACAATTTCCGGTGGCAACCTTAATATTGGCAATAACATTGTTAACGGTGACGGTACAGGAACACTTAACATAGATGGTGGAACATTAAACGTAAGCGGTGGCTCAATTGGTGTCGACAATCTTAATATCGCTAACTCAACCGGAACTAATGTAAGTCACACCCTGGGAAGCGGAGAATCTATCAGTGCAGGAAGTGAAACCATCGGTAATTTGGGAACCGGCACATTTAACCAGACCGGCGGGACGAATACCGTTTCGAACAACCTTAACCTGGGTGTTGATGCTGGAGGCAGCGGTACATATACCATTTCCGGTGGCACCTTCGGTGTGAACGGCAGCATAGTAAACGGTGCAGGTGCAAGCACACTTAACATAGACGGAGGGACGGTAAACGCGGGTACAATAGGAGTTGATACGCTTAATATTGCCAACACAGCCGGCACGAATGGAAGTCATACGCTGGGAAACGGAAAATCAATCAGTGCGGGTTTTGAAAACATCGGCAGAGAAGGTACCGGTGTTTTCACCCAGACCGGTGGGACGAATAGTGTAACAAACGATCTCCTCATTGGAAGAGTATCTGGCAGCAGTGGAGCGTATAACTTAAGCAGTACAGGCAGTATTTCGGCTGATAGAGAATTTATCGGTAATGCCGGTACTGGAATCTTTACGCAGAGTAGCGGGACGAATAGTGTTTCAAGCGAACTTGCTCTCGGAGTTTTCTCTGGCAGCAGTGGAACGTATAATCTGAGCGGTACGGGTAGCTTGTCGAATAATTTTGTGCAGGTTGGCAGAGCAGGCTCCGGTACATTAACCCAGACCGGTGGGTCTCATACTGTTTCAACCGAACTCTGGTTAGGTGTTTTCTCCGGCAGTAACGGATCATATGGTTTGAGCGGAGGAACAAATACTATAACAGACCTGCTCTCTCTCGGAGTATTTACCGGTAGTAGTGGCGCCTACGATCTGAGTAGTACCGGTACTGTTTCGGCTGATAGAGAGATCATTGGCAGGGACGGTACCGGTGTATTTACTCAGTCCGGTGGGACACACACTGTCACAAACGACCTTTCGATTGGTCAGTTAGCTACCGGCAACGGAACTTACAATATGTCAGGAGGCTCCCTCAATGTAGGCGGCAACCTGGATAATGCTGCCGGTACAAGCACTCTTAACATTGACGGTGGTACGGTAAACGTTACCGGAAGCATTGTTAATGGATCGGGTGCAAGCACACTTAACATAGACGGAGGGACGGTAAACGCGGGTACAATCGGAGTTGATACTCTTAATATTGCTGACTCTGTCGGGACGACTGGAAGTCACGCTATGGGAAGTGGAGAATCAATCAGCGCCGGCAGTGAAACCATAGGTAATTCAGGTACCGGTGCATTTACCCAGACGGGTGGGACGAATACTGTTGCAAATGAACTCTTTATCGGCAGAAATACTGGCAGTAATGGGACATACAGTTTAAGTGGTACCGGCACTGTTTCTGCTACTAACGAATTCGTAGGGAGAATTGGTACCGGCTCTTTTGCTCAGACCGGTGGCACGAATACTGCTTCAAACAGCATCGAGCTCGGCACCCTTTCCGGCGCCAGCGGTACTTATGATTTAAGTGGAACCGGTGTTGTTTCTGTCAATTCCTTTATTATTGGTAATATAGGTTCTGCTGAATTCAACCAGACTGGGGGGGCAAATACAGCTTCAGCTGATCTATTCCTTGGTTTTAATTCCGGTGGTAGTGGAACATATAATTTAGGTGCAGGCAGCCTGGATGCCTCTTCTGAGACCATAGGTAATCTCGGTACCGGTGTATTTACCCAGACCGGTGGAACAAATACCGTATCGAATAATCTCCTTGTTGGTGCCAGTTCCGGCAGTAGCGGAACTTATAATGTAAGTGGCGGGAGTTTTTCAGCAAACAACAGCTATATAGGCGGATCGAGTACCAATTCTGGTGGAAGCGGTACGATGAACATCTCAGTTGACGCTGATATTCTGATCAGCAGTGCCATGAAGATATGGGATGCCGGTATTGTCAACCTGAGTGATGGTATGCTTGATGTAACCTCTATTGATAATACAAACGGCGGTTCTTTCAACTTCACCGGTGGTACACTGAAAGTGGACTCCTTTACCGGAGACCTCGCTCTTACCGGCGGGACACTTGCACCGGGAAATTCTCCCGGCCTGACAACCGTCCTGGGTGATTACTCAATGGACATAAACAGTACGCTGCAGATGGAGCTTGGTGGACTGATACCGGAAACCGAGTACGATGTTCTTGACGTTACCGGCATGATGGACCTTGGCGGAACTCTTGAAGTCCTCCTCTATGGTGGATTTAATCCGGATGTTGGAGATACATTCGATATTCTGAACTGGGGAAGCCTGACAGGGATGTTTGACTTCCTTGTCATGCCAACACTAATGAATGGCCTTTTCTGGGATACTTCTGATCTCTATACGACCGGTGAATTGAGTGTAGGCTCAGCAACCGTCCCTGAACCTGCGACAGTAGCTCTGTTGGGACTTGGATTGGCCGGATTGGGAGGAATGTATCTGAGGAAAAGGAGAAAGAAAAAACAATTCACCGCAGAGACGCAGAGAGCGCAAAGTAAAATGTAATATGAAAACCGAAACTTGAAGTACGAAATTCGAAACAAATTAAAAATCTGAAATTAGAAACAGTAATCACAAATAGCAAATCACAAATAACAGACAACTCAGAAAATCAAAACTATTTAATAGCAGACGGAGAAATAATCAGAAACGCAATAAACCATCCTACTTCTAAAACCTGGAGATCAATTTCTCATATTCCGAATGCGATCCAATCCAGAACCAGGTAATAGTATTGCTCTCCTTTAGCCCAAGTGCCCGATAACCACGACTAATACGAACAGAATAAAGAGGTTCTGTGTTGTGTATAGATTTGAAATGAAGGCTTGGATGGTTGGGATTACTATTCAACGTTTCATATGCTTTTACCGCCTGGTTTTTGGTGCTTTTGGGAAGTGCGTCAAAAAGATTCCAAAAATCTTTCGTAGTGCGGGATATCATTTTTTCTTAGATGCGGGATCGAATGGAAGTGTTTCTCCTTGTTTAATTTCATTACGAACTTTTGTTGCGAGTTTAGAGAGAGATTCCTGAGAATTGGCAAAAGACGTTTCCCACTTCTTTTCATCTTCTAACTCTTCCAGTACAATTGCTGCAATAGCATCCTGAGAAGCGTCAGCTAGTTTGGAAGCCTGGTTAAATGCTTTTTCCAATAGTTTAGTCATAATTATAATTCTATTCAAAAAATTGTAACAAACAAGTAAAAAAATTAAGAATGGATGTTGAGATCAGTGTCCCAATGAACAATTTATAACAAATTGTATTATTGTTTTTTCATTTCTTTGTGTCATGTCACATTGTTGCCCGTCACACTTTTGTGCCACGGCACATTATTCATATAGAGACACACTCTCGCATAATCTATAAGCGCAAAGGATACCCACCTCTCTTAAAAGAATTTAAAACAAACCGAAGGAGTCTGAGAAAGTTATTGAATTCTAATATTGCTTTAGGTGCAAGCCAAGATTCCATGCTCATATTGGAATATTTTTCAAATCTGGAAAAAATAATTAAAAATGAAGAGAAGAAAAAGTCAAAAAAGGAAAATGAGAACAAATATTTCGATGCGATAGAATCGAATGTTATTAGCATGATCAATGGATTGCACCGGGAAGATAGTAAGAATTATTATAAAGAACGTTTTACGATTGATTTATCAGAAGAAGAAATGAATGCATTTTTTGAAACAAAAACTGAAGACGAAATAATAAGGTTTTTTTGTGATGTTGTAATAGATATTAATTGTCTAACGCTTCAAACAGGATTTAAAGATTATTGGGACACGTCAAATGAAAATTGTAATAATAAGAGTATTGCCAAATTGAAGATGATAAATATAGCTATGCGACAAGTATATAATTCTATATCAATAATGACTTACAAGAAGTCATTGGTGGCACTGGTCAATGAAGCAAAACACAATGATGAGTCACTATTTAATGCAATACATCTTGATAAAACCCTGTTTGATAAGGATTGGGTACGTAAACGAATAAATAAGGCATTCTATTCAGGGGATTCTAGGTTTTTTAATGAGTTGGCAAGGGTAATTAAGAAACCTCCCATATCGGCAAAAATAGATCGTGGAGAACTAATTACGATATTATCGACATTGTGGCCATTTGGACTTTATAGACTTGATAATAACGAGCTCATGGACATATTAAGAACGAGCGGAGTGCCAATACAGAAAGACAAAGAATCATTTAGGAGATTCGTCGATAATTTAAAAGAGGAGAATATTCTATTAGACATTAATAAAATTATAACTATTAAAAAATTTCGGACGTGAAATAAATTTTTCAGATCCGAGATTTATAAATTTAGATTCAATACTATGGCCTCAGTGTGAAAGCACTGCGGCCTTCTTTTATGGATTATTTGTGAACTGGGTAATGATAATTATCCATATTAGATTCAGGCAAAATAAACACAAATATCTTTTATTTTCTGTTTTGTAGAAATTTAAAGATGTTTGTACCTTGGGAGTAAATAAAAGGCCAGACGAAGAAACAGGTGATACTCCTTCTCTCTTTGCTTTGCATTTTATATGGAGCAAAGAGTGAAGATCTATAAGATGAACTTGGGTCACTTATGATAAGCACTGTGGTGCGTGTGTGCGTAGTGAACGAAGCGCACACGCACGCACCACACAGGAATTAGGCAATTTGTAACATAGTTGGGTGCGAAGCCTAGTAACACAGCACCCTTAAATTACATAATATGATTAGAAAGGAGTAAAAATGGAATCTAAAGAAGTATTTAAGAAAGTATTTAAAGGAGTTGATAGTTTATATATCTCTTATAGAGGTGAACTCAGAGAAGGGGTAAAAGAGTGCTTGGAAGAAAAAAAAAGACTGGCTCAATCAGATGATGAAACAGAACAAGCTTTATCAAGAATGGTCATCAATTTTCACTTATTTGAAGTAAAGGATAGAGGTGCAAAGGGATTTTCATTTATCTTGGTTGATAATTGGTATCGCATACAAATATCCGGAAGTGAAAAGAAGGTAATGCCGACAATATATGTTCAAGTATCAAGCGAACTTCTTACAGGCCACGGGCCGGAAAGTGCAATAAGTAGACTAAGGAAAATTGTTAAAAAACTATTGGTAAAGATAGAAGAGGAGACCGTAAGCAGGGCTGATATCTTTGTTGATTTTACTACTAATGAGAAATTGGAGGATATTAAAAGCATATCTTGGATTACCAGGGCTAAGAAGCTTGCTGTATTCAGGTATTGTGATGCATTTACTGGTTTGGTAATTGGCCAGGGAGGAGATATTTCAGCAAGAATATATGACAAGACCTTAGAGATTGGTGAAAGTAATAAATATTATCTTAAAGAGATATGGGAAAAGCGTGGTTGGGATACAATACAAACAGTGTGGAGGCTTGAATTCCAATTAAAAAGGGTATGTTTGAAGGAGATGTCTATAAACACGTTTTCAAATCTCATGGAAAAAGTAAATAGCTTATGGGTTTACTGTTCAAATGATTGGTTACGGCTTGCAGTAAAAGATGAAACTGTTAATAGAACACGATGGATGACTAATCCAATGTGGGAAAAGATTCAAGGTGTAAGAATTAATGATGGTAATCTTGTCGGTGTACTAAGAGAGGTAGACAAATCAAGGGTACCAAGTGATAAGACAATATTTCAGAACGGCATGGGTTATTTGACATCTTTTGCAGCAAAGGAGGGATTTAAAAAAGTTAATAATGAGACAGTTATTAGTTTTCTTGATATTGGGAAAAAATATCTCGAAAAGCTAACTAATGGCAAAGAGGAAGATTATTTAGAAATAAAAATAAATAATAAAAAGAAGAAATATAACAAGGAATAATGTTGAAAGAATGAAGATTGAGATTGATGACAATTCACTTATAGACGAGATTGTTAAAAGGGTCGTTGTGCAGTTAAAACCTATGTTCAATAACTCACATAACTCCGTAGATGATGAGCTAATGGACGTAAAGGGATTAGCCAAGTATCTAAAGGTTAAAGAATCATGGGTGTATGAGAAAATACACACAAAGAAAATCCCTTTTCAGAAGGCAGGTAGATTTCCTCGTTTTCGGAAGAAGCATATTGACAAATGGCTTGAAAACCCTTACGCTTTTCTTTACGTGCCTATAAGCCGCTCAAAAAGGAAGGAGGGCATGTATAATGAGTAGGCTCTATAAGCGAGGGAATGTATATTGGTTTGATTTCCGAATCAATGGCATAAGATATAGACAAAGTACAGGTCAAACAAAAAGAAGGGATGCAGAGGACGTCTTTCATGCCGAGAGAGAGAAGGCAAAGACAGGAGAAAGTGTAGGTACAGAAAAGATTAAGGATTGTACAGTAGCTGTTCTGGCCGATGAATATTCAAAATGGGTAAAATTTCAAAAGTCTTATGGTAGTAAACGTTTTTTTATAAAGCATATTGTTGAGACATTTGGGAATTTAAGAGTAAGAGACCTTAATGCCAGAATTGTTGAACAATGGCAAACCATGCGACTGGAACACCGCAAGCCCGCCACTATAAACCGGATTACAAGTTGTTTAAGGCATATGATTACTCAAGGGGAAAAATGGGAAATGGTGGACGAAGAAACAGCAAAGCGTGTTAAAAGTGTGAAACTACTGAAGGAAGATAATAAGAGGCTGCGATTCTTAACCCTTGAAGAGTGCCATAGGCTGATAGATTGTTGTCAGGAGCACTTAAAACCTATTGTTACCATTGCCCTTCATACAGGTATGAGACGGGGAGAAATCTTGAGCTTAAAATGGGAACAGGTGGATTTAAAGCATGGTTTTATTTTGCTTGATATCAGCAAGAACGGTGAAAGAAGGGAAATCCCGATTAACACAACGCTCGAATATCTTTTTAAAGAAATACCACATAGTGTTGAAAGCATGTATGTGTTTGCCGGCAAAAATGGAAACCCATTAACCGACATAAAGAATAGCTTTCACGCAGCACTAAAAAACGCTGGAATACTTGATTTTAGATTCCATGACCTCCGACATACCTTTGCAAGTCATCTAATCATGGCTGGCGTAGATTTAACCAGTGTTAAAGAACTTCTGGGCCACAAGGATATAACAATGACGTTAAGGTATTCACACCTTGCCCCAGGGCATAAAAGAAAAGCGGTTCAAGTACTCGATAGGATCATGGAGAAGGATGAAGATGTGGTTTTAAATAATGGGCACAATTTGGACACAGTTTTAGAGAAAAACCAAAATGGTGATTGTCCTAAGTCCTTGGAGGTAATGGTCGGGGCGACTGGATTCGAACCAGCGACCTCTTGAACCCCATTCAAGTGCGCTAAGCCAAGCTGCGCTACGCCCCGAGAAGAAACATCTTTTTTTTGAAAATGTGATTATATCAAATAACTCTTATTCTTCAAGAACTTTTGCACATTCCATTTCGTCTCAACTATCCTTTACGTAAAAACTTATAAACTTTCGTATGAAAACTTGGAGTTATGTTTCTCGATTTATCCGATACTAATAAATTTAGTAAAATAGCTGTTGTATTATTCTGATAAATGTTATGTAATGTACCAAATAGAGATTCCGGTAGTAATGTGTCGGGACAAATTAGGAAGGATATAAATCTTAGGGGAGAATAGTGCTGAAGGTGCACGTTTATTTCTTCTGATAAAATTTTGAAGGGATATTTAGATATTATGTTTATTCTAAATGAGATTGTAGGTATTGGAGACTTTAGCATAATGGATAATTTTCGTTTAATTGTTATCGCCGCAATTTTCATTGGTATTATTGTTGTGCTTTTATACCTTAGATCTGCAAGGGGTGGGAGAAAGAGAGACAGAAAGCATGCACAAGAGACAAATCCATATGATAGGGGCAGCAAAGAAGAAAGGCATTCTGATGATGCATTAGATGCTTTCATGCGTATAGAAGAAGAGTTAAAGGCAAGTAAGGAAGAAGAATTAAAAGCAAGTAAGGAAGAAGAATTAAAAGCAAACGAGGAAGAAGATTTTGAAGATATTTCAGACTTGGAAGTAGAAATAGAGAAGGTACCAGATATTGATCTCAATAAAGAATTAGCGAATATTGAGGGCATGGAGGGGCAGACTGGTACAAAGCTGGATGCAGGAGTGAAAAATATAGGGGCAGAATTTACTACGATAATTGAAGGATTAATTTCAAAAATAGAAGAGAGAGAAGAAGAGGTTGTGAGTAAAGTAGAAAATGTTGTTGATATAAGGATTCAAGAGGTGTTGAGTAAAATTAATGATAGAATTGATGAAGTTATTCAAGCTCAAAAAAATTCAACTGCTTTGGTTTTAGAAAAAATGATTAATTCTTTGCGGCAGAAAGAAGAAACGGTATTTAATAAAATACTGGAAGCAATAGACGACAGATATGCCACATCGGAAACGCTTGATACTATACCGATAGAGGAAGAGCTAGCTGATACTTTGTCATCTCAGGTACCAGAGGTCGTGGTAGAAAAGACGGTAAAGAAGAAACCAGCTACTAAAAAGAAAGTAGCTGTTAAAAAGAAAGTAACGCCTAAGAATAAACAGGTAGTTAAGAAGAAGCCGTTAGCAAAGAAGAAGCTGGTAGCAAAGAAGACGTCAGCTTCCAGTAAGAAACCAACAGCAGTAGAGGATAAAAGTATTCCGTTAGAAACCCTGAATACTTTACCTATAGAAGAAAAACCGGTTGGTACTAAATCTTCTAAGAAGTCTAAGAAAGTGGTAGATGAAAAAGTAGAGTTTGAGGAAATAACAGAGAGCGATTTGGGTACACCAGGTGAAAATAGTGGCATTTTGGGGAAGCTGGCCAGTTCTTTACAATTGGGGGGAGCATCTGTCGATATTTCATTTCCTGAAGAATCTGGAGATACGGAAGCGGTAGCGGAAGTACCTGAGAAAACAGAGGAAGAAGATGACTGGGAAATACTGTCTGAAGTGGAAGAGGATCTAAAAGCAGAGGAAGAGGGGCCGATTACTTCATCAGAGAAAATAGAGAAAAATAGTCCAGAAGAAATGGTTGGAGTCTCAGATGATTTGGATATACTGGATTTAATGAAGGAAGATCCTATTGATATTTCATTTCCGGATGAATCTAGCACTGAAAAAGAAATAATAGAATTACCTGAAGAAATAAAGAAAGAACCTCTGATAAAACCATCTGGGGTTAAAGAAGGGGCAAAAGTAGAGAAAAAAGAGTCTATTGCTTCATCAGAGGTAATAGGGGAAAATATTTTAGTTGATGATACAGACTCAGCTGATTTTGATATTCAAGAGTTCCTGGAAGAGTTGGGAAACATTCCTTCTGGAAAAGATCTGGAATCTGAAAAGTGATGATACTGGCCTGGTAATTATTTTTTACTTCGCCTAATGTGATATTTCTATTAAGGGAGTGTACCTTCTATCTCTGATTTTGGTTCACGGAGCATTAGCTCTTTTACCGCTTTCATTGGATCTTTGTCTTTATAGAGTACATTGAAAATCTCCTTTGTAATAGGCATTTCAACATTATATTTCCTTGCTAATTCGCAAACCGACTTGGTCGTCAATATTCCTTCTGCAAATTGATCCATTTCCTTCAATACCTGGGACAGTTTTTTGCCCTTGGCAATTAGCTCGCCTACCAGACGATTTCTGCCGTAGGGGCTGACGCAGGTGGTTATTAAATCTCCGAGTCCTGCAAGCCCTGAAAAAGTGTCTCTCCGGCCTCCCATTGCGACTCCCAACCGTGTTGCTTCTGCCAGTCCTCTGGTTATCAGAGCCGCTTTGGAATTATCCCCAAAACCGAGTCCGTCACATATTCCTGCCGCAATTGCGATGACATTCTTTACTGAAGTTCCAATTTCTACACCTACTACATCACTGTTTGTATAAACACGAAAATATTCTGTTATGAAAATTTCCTGAATTTCTGTTGCCAGCTTAATATCTTCAGATGTAACGACAACTGTAGTTGGAAGTTTTCTTGCCACTTCTTCCGCATGGCTTGGGCCTAAGAGCAACGCAATAGGTGGACCACCCAATACGTCGCTAAGTATTTC
The DNA here is from genome assembly GCA_018670825.1 of Candidatus Scalindua sp. GTDB lineage: Bacteria > Planctomycetota > Brocadiia > Brocadiales > Scalinduaceae > Scalindua. Next base: position 32,118 of record JABHIW010000003.1, read on the forward strand.
GCTTCCACGCATGAGCGTTTCGTTTTCAATACCTTTTATTACGCTTACGATTGGTGTTCCGGTTATGTAGCTGTTTTTTAATGGCTGAAGTGTTTTCCTGACATAAGGCGTAGGTATGGCAACTACGATAATATTGGCGTCTTTTTGTGCAGATTCTAAATCCGGAGTTATTTGTAAGTCAGGTGGGAGCGGGATATCCTTCAGGTATTTTTTGTTTACTCTATGTTTCTTTAAAAACTCTACATAGTCAGGTGTTGATCCCCAAAGAGTAACATTATGTCCCTTGCTGTGCAGCACAAGTGAAAGTGCTGTACCCCATCCGCCTGTACCCAGAACTGCTATTTTCCTTGTTGCTTTTTGCTTTTCCATGAAGGATAGTTCATCTGCTTTGAGGTTTTAAATAACATTTTGTTATTTTAGGGCAGGAAAGCAGTTTAAATAAAATTAATCATCAAAATCTGTGAGATCTTTGTAGAGAGGGTAAGTTGCACAAAATGCCACTATCTCACTCTTTATTGTTTTTAATTTGCTATCGTCCTCATGCGCTTTTAGTGCAAGATCAATCCAATCAGCAATTTTTAACATTTCAGGCTCTTTCATACCACGTGTTGTAACAGAAGGAGTACCCATTCTTATTCCGCTTGGGTCATTCGCAGTTCTTTTGTCAAATGGGATCATATTCCTGTTGAGAATAATACCCGCTTTTTCCAGGGTTATCTGTGCTTCCGTCCCGGAGATGTTCTTGTTTGAAAGGTCTATGAGGAAAAGGTGGTTGTCGGTGCCTCCTGAAACGATTGAATAGTCCTTGCTTTGTAGTTCGCTACATAGTTTATTTGTATTTTTAAGTGTCTGAACCTGAGCATCTTTGAATTCTTGCGTTTTTGCCTCTTTGAATGCTACTGCTTTTGCCGCAATAACATGCATCAACGGGCCGCCCTGGATACCAGGGAAGATTTGTTGATCTATTTTGGTAGCATATTTAGACTTGCACATGATTATTCCACCCCTCGGGCCTCTGAGTGTTTTATGTGTTGAGGTAGTTACGAAGTCAGCAAGTGGTACAGGATCCTGATGCAGACCTGCCACAATCAATCCAGCTATATGAGCAACATCTGCTAATAAAAGTGCGCCTACTTCATCCGCGATCTTTTTAAATTCCGCAAAATCAAGTTCTCTAGGATAAGCGCTTGCTCCCGCAATTATCATGTGTGGCATGCTCTCTTTCGCAAGTTTCCTTACTTTGTCATAATCTATATATCCGGTCTTTTCGCTTACACCGTAGGTGATTTTTTCGTATAACTGTCCTGAAAAATTCTTTTTGAAGCCGTGTGTGAGGTGTCCACCATGTGAGAGGTCCATGCTCAAAATTTTATTTCCCGGAGATAATGAAGAAAACAATACGGCCATATTTGCCGAAGAACCTGAATGCGGTTGGACATTAACATGCTCTGCGCCAAATATGTCCTTTGCCCGCTGAACGGCAAGTTTTTCAGCTATATCAATCTCTCCACAACCGGCATACCATCGTTTGTCAGGGTAGCCTTCAGCGTATTTATTAGTCATTATTGAACCTTGCGCCTGCATTACTGCATTACTGCAGTAATTCTCAGAAGCAATCAATTCAATGTGAGTCCGTTGCCGTTTAACTTCGTCGTGGATTGCCGCATAAATTTCGGGGTCTACATCTTTTAGAGTATTCATAATATTAGAATGTGTTTAGTTAAAAATAGTTAAAGAAGTTAAAATAAATCTATTTGCCGATCTTCCATTTCAAATATGACGTAAGGAAATCATCAATTTCTCCATCAAGGAATGATTGTGCTTTACCAGTCTCTGCTCCTGTTCGTAAGTCCTTTATCATGGTATAGGGCTGCAGCACATACGATCTTATCTGATGGCCCCAAGCAATATCACCTTTTTCGTCATATGCATTGGAAAATTCTTTCTCACGTTCCTTCTCTTTTATTTGATATAGCTTAGATTTTAGCATTTTCATGGCCGTAGCTCTATTTTTATGCTGCGACCTGTCGTTCTGGCATTGTACTATTATGCCTGTTGGTATATAGGTAATTCTCACGGCAGAAGATGTTTTGTTGACGTGCTGACCCCCTGCGCCGGAAGAACGGTAAGTATCTATCTTTAAATCTTTTTCGTTAATTTCTATATCTATTTCAGTATCTATTTCAGGGATTACATCAACCGCTGCAAATGAAGTGTGTCTCCTGCTGTTAGAATCGAAAGGTGATATACGAACCAGACGGTGGGCGCCAATCTCGGATTTTAAATAACCATAGGCGAAACTACCTTTAATTATGGTTGCAACCCTTTTAACCCCAGCTTCGTCACCGGGCAGAAGATCGATCGTTTCCATGGAAAAGTTGTTTTTTTCCGCCCACATACTGTACATTCTCAGTAGCATTGATGCCCAGTCACACGATTCCGTACCTCCTGCACCGGCATGTATACTGAGAAATGCGTTGCAACTATCATTTTGCCCATTCAGCATCATACGTAATTCAAGCTTCTCAAGCTTTTGGGTAAATGATTGCAGGTCCTTCGCTATCTCAGCTTCTAATTCGTCATCGCTGTCCTCATCCTCTGCAAGTTCGGATAAATCAACGACATCACTAAGTGATTTCCGCAGTTCATGAAAAGGTATGGTTAATTCTTTTAATTCCTTGAGCCTTTTTATGGTAGATTGTGCCTTCTCCTTGTCATTCCAGAAATCAGCATTTCCTAACTGCGTTTCAATATCATCCTGTTCTTTTTCCTTGGAATTCAGGTCAAAGAGAGTCCCTTAAATGTACGAGCCTGTTTTTTAATGGATTTAGTTGCTTATCAATATTTTTGATCATTTTCAACCTCTTATTGTCAAATGGTTTCCCTGTTTTCGAGCCGAAATTATAGTTTATGGAAATATTAATGTCAAATTGTTTTTAACAGCAAAAAATATTAGTTGAAATGAGTCGGAAAATCAGGTAAATTGACTAATTCCCATAATATGAGGAAACTTTACAATAACAAGATAAAATGGTTAAGATAACGCTGCCCGACGGTATTGAAAGAAAATATGAAGATAAAGTCACTGTTAAGGATGTGGCTTGCGATATTGCCGAAAAGAATCGCAGCATGGCAATCGCAGGTAAGGTTAACAGTATGCTTGTAGATCTTGATAGCCAGATTGAGACGGATACAACGCTGGATTTTGTGATGGCTGACTCTGAAGACGGTCTTGAGATACTCAGACATAGTACCGCTCACGTCATGGCTCAGGCCGTCACTAATCTATATCCGAATGCCAAACTCGGGATTGGTCCTTCTATCAAGGACGGTTTCTATTATGACTTTGATCTGGAAACAACACTGTCAGAAGAAGACCTTGAAAAGATAGAGGCAGAGATGAAGAGAATTATTGAGTCCGACGAGACATTTGATCGTTTTGAAGAGGCCAGTGATACTGCCATAAAAAGGATGGAAGAGTCAGGTCAGAATTACAAGGTTGAATTGATTAATGGACTGGAAGACCAGACTATTTCCTTTTATAGGCAGGGTGGTTTTGTTGACCTGTGCAGAGGCCCGCATTTGGCCAGCACTAAAAAGATTACGGCATTTAAACTGTTAAGTGTTGCAGGAGCATACTGGCGTGGGAAAGAAACCAACACGATGCTTCAGAGAATATATGGTACGGCGTTTACAAATAAGAAGGATTTAAGAGTACATCTAAAGCTTTTAGAAGAGGCTAAAAAACGTGACCATAGAAAAGTTGGTACTGCGTTAGACCTTTACAGTTTCCATGAAGAGGGTGGTCCCGGTCTTGTATTCTGGCATCCAAAAGGGGCCAGGATAAGAACTATTATTGAAACATTCTGGCGAGAAGAGCATTATAAACGTGGTTACGAAATAGTTTACAGTCCTCACATCGCGAAAATAGATCTATGGAAAACGAGCGGCCATCTTGACTTCTATAAAGAGAGCATGTTTTCTCCTATAGAAGTTGACGGGCAAGAGTATATCTTGAAACCGATGAATTGCCCTTTTGCGATTCTTATGTACCAGACAAAGGTACGTAGCTATCGTGATTTACCACAAAGGTGGGGCGAGCTTGGCACTGTTTATAGATACGAGAGATCAGGGGTTTTGCATGGGCTTTTGAGAGTTCGTGGTTTTACACAGGACGATGCCCATGTGTTCTGCAGACCGGATCAATTAAAAGATGAAATAGTTGGTATTATAGATCTGGCGCAATATATGCTTCAGAGTTTCGGGTTTAATGAATACGAAATAGAGCTTGCGGTCAGAGGTAAGGGAGAATCAGAAAAGTATATAGGAGAAAATGAAAATTGGGACCTTGCGGAAGAAGCTTTAAAGAACGCCCTTGAACAAAAAGAGTTGAAGTATACGAGGGAGGAGGGTGAGGCAAAATTCTATGGGCCTGCAATTGATATAAAAATTAAGGATGCGCTTGGCAGGGGCTGGCAGGGGCCGACTATTCAGGTGGATTTTAACTTGCCTGAAAGGTTTGATGTTAATTATATCGCTTCTGATGGTAAGAAGCATAAGGTAGTGATGGTGCATCGTACCGTGCTTGGCGCCATGGAGAGATTCGTTGGGTGTTTGCTGGAGCATTATGCCGGTGATTTCCCTTTGTGGCTGGCACCTACACAGGTCAAGGTCTTGCCAATAACAGACGCTCATGATGAATATAGTAAAAAGATAAAGGATCAATTGGCCGAGATAGGAATTCGCGCTGATTGCGATTTGAGGAATGAGAAGACCGGCTTTAAGATCAGAGAAGGCAATTTGGAGAAGATTCCGTATCTGCTTATTATAGGAGATAGAGAGTTAGAGGAAGAGACCGTGTCGGTGAGAAGTCGTAAGAATGGAGATGAGGGGTCTCTGCCTTTGTCAGAATTTCTGGTACGTGTCGAAAGGGAGGCTAAGGACAAAGCTTAGTATTTCGTTTTATATGGGAATTTGTGATTATCTGGAATTCTTGCGTTAGTGGTAAATTATAATTTTTTAGAATGGGGGTGTAGAGATCTCAAAATTTCAGAGAATTAATGAGAGAATATTTGCGAAAACAGTAAGAGTCGTTGGTGAAGGTGGAGAGCAATTAGGCATTATGAAAAAGCATGAAGCTCTCAGTAAGGCAATGGAATCAGGCTTGGATTTAGTGGAGGTTTCACCGGATACTGATCCTCCTGTATGCCGTCTTCTGGATTATGGCAAACACCAATACAAACTGAGTAAAAAGTCACATCAGAAAAGCCGTACTGTTCAGTTAAAGGAAATCAGGGTAAGGCCTAAAATTGGCGCGCATGATTTGCAGACGAAAATGAAGAATGCCAGGAAATTTCTCGAAAGAAAGGACAGGGTTCTGGTTAACATGATGTTCAGAGGGCGAGAGAGGGCACACAAGGATATGGCTAAAGATATATTTGACGAAATCATTAGATCTCTGGCAGATATTGCCAAGGTAGAATCACAAGCAAAGTCAACAGGGAGAAGTATGGGAATTATTTTAACACCAAAAGCATAACACTAAAGTTAAAGTTTAGAAAACGAAGGAGTCTTGGAATGCCGAAATTAAAAACACACAAAGGTCTTAAGAAAAGGGTCAGGGTTTCTCCTAATGGCAAGATTAAGAGAAAAAAGGCGGGTACCGGTCATTTGATGTCAGGAAAAACTGGTAATCGCAAAAGGACACTCAAGAGAACAAGTCTTGTGGCAAAGGGGTTTACCAGGTCGTTGTTACGTGCATTAGGAAAAGCATAGTCACTATTTTAGAATAAGCGCAAGAAAGGTTTTAACGATGCCAAGAGTAAGAAAAGGTTCAGCAAGGAAACAAGGAAGAAAAAGACTTCTCAATGCAACAAAAGGGTATTGGGGGGGTAGAGGTAATCTCTTTAAAAAGGCCAGTGAAACGTATGTTAGGGCAATGGCTTTTGCTTATAGAGATAGAAAGTGTAAAAAGAGAGATTTCAGAAAACTATGGATAATACGCATAAATGCAGCTGCTAAAATGCGTGGGATAAATTATAGTCGTTTTATAAACGGGCTAATAAAAGCCAATGTTGTAGTTGACAGGAAGATGTTAGCAGAAGCAGCGGTAAACGATCCTGTAGCTTTTGACGAATTGGTTGAGTTGTCAAAGCAACATATTTAAAGCCGGGATGCGTACCCCGCGTTCTGGCTTTTCCACTCATTTTGGATTGTCTTTTGATTCACAATCCTCAATAATCAATCCGCAATTTGGAATATTGTTATACCATTCCTTTCGGCCCGGCTAAGCCGTACGGACGGGAAGGGTCCAGTGTGACACTTTGAACCCCCGTGAAAGCGGGGTTGACACTTGAGTTAAACAGCATAAAATTCCACTCGATATTGAGCAATTAAAATTGCACGTTATATTTCCCCTTAATATAAAATATTTATTTGCGGAATAAAACTATCTGAATTGGCAACCATTAGGGAACTGATTTATTATGAAGGAAAAGCTAAACGAAATACAAAATCAGGCAAAGGACGATTTGGTAAATGCTGGATCTCCGGAAGAAGTTGAAAGGGTAAAGACAAAATATATTGGAAGAAAAGGCGGAGTTATTAACGATATAATCAAAGCAATTCCCAGTCTGCCTCCCGAACAGAGGTCGTCTACCGGGAAGTCAGCGAATATACTCAAGCAGGAAATTGGCAAATGGATAGAAGAGGCAAAAGAGAAATTTGCTGATAAGAAACAGGCTCCTGGGGCTAAAGAGATTTTTGATTTGTCGCTACCGGGCGAGAACAAACCCTATGGCCGCAAACATCCTCTTACACAAACCATCGATGAAATTAAAGGGATCTTTAAGACGCTATGTTTCGATATAGAATATGGTCCAGAAGTGGAACACGAATACTACAACTTTGACGCGCTGAATATTCCTGCTGATCACCCTTCCAGAGAAGATTTTGATACATTCTATCTGGGTAATAAACGCCTCTTGAGGAGCCAGACCTCTACAGTCCAGATAAGGGTAATGGAAAAGAAAAAACCACCTATCAGAATGATTGCCCCGGGAAAAGTTTTCAGGCCGGATACGGTTGACGCCCGTCATGCCTCAATGTTTCATCAGATTGAAGGGCTGATGGTGGATGAAGGTGTCAGCTTCAGCGATCTGAAATATGTATTAACTCTGTTTGCCCAATCGTATTTCGGACAGGATATAAAGATGAGATTCCGCCCTTCATTCTTCCCCTTTACCGAGCCAAGTGCAGAAATCGATATTTCATGCTCTCTCTGTAAAGGGAAAGGATGTAGCGTGTGCTCCCAAAGCGGCTGGGTTGAGGTTTTGGGCGCGGGAATGGTGGATCCCAATGTATTTGATACCGTTGGCTATGATTCTGAAAAATATACCGGGTTCGCATTTGGTATTGGTGTGGAGAGACTTACCATGTTGAAGTATGGAATAGATAACATCAGGCTTTTCTTTGAAAATGACCTGAGATTTTTATCACAATTTTAAGACTTATGAAAATCAGTTACAACTGGCTTAAGGATTATTGTAAACACGATCTTTCCGTAGAGGAATTGGCAGAAGGTTTGACGAATGCGGGATTGGTAGTTGACACCGTAAACCCTGTAGAAGATGATTTCTGCCTGGAGGTTGAGGTGACTTCAAACAGGCCTGATTGTCTGGGATTTATCGGTGTTGCAAGAGAAGTGGCTACCATTGTCCGCGGTAAGCTTGATATTCCGGATGTGGGTTATGACACAATGGGTGAAAATATAAATGATATAACCAGTGTTACTGTAGAAGATAATGTATTATGCCAGAGGTATACGGCACGAATCATAAAAGACGTGAAAATAGGGCCATCTCCGGGATGGCTGCAGAAAAAAATCAGCAGCATTGGGCTACGTCCCATAAATAATATCGTGGATATTACGAACTATGTATTAATGGAGAGCGGTCAGCCATTACATACCTTTGATTTTAGCAGATTGAGTGAAAGCAGGATTGTTGTCAGAAGGGCAAAGAAGGAAGAGACTATGGAGGCAATCGATGGCAGCAAGTGTACGCTTACGGATGACATGCTGGTGATTGCAGACTCTCAAAAACCGGTTGCCATTGCAGGCATAATGGGAGGAAAAGAGATAGAAGTTACTGATACCACAAAGAACATCCTTCTGGAAAGTGGCTTCTTTGATCCAAGGTGTGTCAGGAGGGCCTCCAGGAAACTGGGCCTCAATTCGGACTCATCATATCGTTTTGAGCGTCGTGTTGATCCTGAGTGCGTTGACTGGGCATCAAGGAGAGCGACAAAGATGATATTGGAGATAGCGGGTGGTCAGGCTGTAGAGGGCGTAATTGATCAAAACTATCTTGAAGACAAAAAGGTGTGTGTTACATTGAAAATGTCTCGCTTGAACCGTCTGTTGGGACTTCAGATAGAAAAAGATACGGCGAAGGATATTCTGGAACACTTACAATTTAGTATAAATTCAGAAACGGAAGACGGGTTCAGTGTGGATGTCCCCAGTTTCAGGGGAGATGTTTATCGGGAAATTGATCTAATAGAGGAAGTCGCCAGGATTCATGGTTACGACAAAATACCCATAAAAAGCAATATAGGAGTAAAACTGACACAGGATAACCAGTTTGACAAAATTACTGAAAAAACAAAAAATGTTATCTCCGGGCTGGGTTTTAATGAAGTTGTCACTGACAGTATTGTCGGAGATTCTCAGAATCGGCATGGTACTCTCTGGTCTGAGACCAGTAGCCTGAAGATCCTTAACCCGATACGGCAGGACGAAGACCTTTTGAGGAAGGCACTGGTGCATAATCTTTTGAGGGTGAAGAAACATAATCAAAACTATGGTGTAGAGAAAACTGATATATATGAATTATCCAAGGTTTATTTGCCTAAGGAGGACGACCAGTTGCCGGAAGAGAAGGAGTGTTTATGCCTTCTCGGGGAGGATGGGTACCTGGCGTTAAAAGGCGTTATAGAGGCAATACTCAATCACCTTAATATTGCGGACAGTCTTGAAAGTACGCATTTTAATTTTGGTCTATTCTGTTCTGAGAAATCTGCAGAGCTGAGGCTTGGAGACAGTGTTCTAGGATTTATTGGAGAATTAAGTAGAGAAGTAATTAGTGATTATGATTTCAGAAGCAAGCCGTGCGTGGCAGAGCTTGATTATAACGTACTGATAGACAAAACAAACCTTGAAAGCTCATACCGAAAAATACCATCATTTCCTATCGTGACAAGAGATCTTGCAGTCGTAAGTGATGAGGATGTCACTTGGGCAGATATAAAAAAATGCGTCGAATCTCTTAAAATGAACTATGTCGATGACATAGAATTCCTAGATGTATACAGAGGCAAGCAGATTGAGAAGGGCAGGAAGAGTATTGCTTTTAGGATTATATTCAGAGCAAATGATAAAACCTTGAAGAATGAAGAAGTAGATGTCCTGCAGGAAAAAATTCTCGCAAATCTCAATAATTCCCTTGGCGTTAACCTCCGTGCATAAAATCGATGGGAAGACGCTGTTAGATGTCGGTGTCTAAGTGAAATCCATGTTAGTAATGCATTTTCATTATACAAGCCGACAATTAGCCCCTCACCATCTGGGGAAGTTATATAGCGGTGAAGGACTGTCGGGAACAGTTACATGTTATGACATAAGAAACTTTCAACAATTTTGGTTGTAAATTTAACAGTCATATTTCTTGTGACTTCGTGAGAAATCATAACTAGAAATCTTTAAATCTTTCATCGTGTTCCGGAATCCTATTCTCGCCCATTGGAATTAAACTGTCGTTCGAGGTGCTTTCGATTAGAACGCCTTCCTTGTTTCCGTTGCCATTACCATTTTCCCCAGTTTTGTTATCAATATCAGGAGCCGTTTCAGATGAACTGATAGATCCTGAATTGATTCCTTTGTCGGATTCATTGCGCTTTCTCAGATTGACAATGGATTTCAAAATATATATTGGCGAAAGAAGTAATTTGAAGACAATGTTGCCTCTCATTTTATTACCGCTAATCTGTTGTTCCTGTGTCTGGTCTCCAGCTTCATGATTCGCCTTTTGTATATGCTTTTTTTTAGGATTAGCAGGTATGTGTTTACGTAGTTTTCTGTTGCCATTGCCACCAACCTGTATTGCTAATAAATTAATTTGTTCCTTCATTGTTTGAGCCTGTGCTGCCAATTCTTCGCTTGCTGATGCAGTCTCTTCAGCGTTTGCTGCGGTCTGCTGTGTAACCTGGTCCATCTGTTGTACTGCGATGCTAACCTGAGTTATACCCTCAGATTGTTCAGCAGATGCTTCCGTTATCTCTTTTGTCAGTAGAGATGCTTCTTTAACGTCCTTAACAATATTTTCCGTATCCTCTTTGCATTTAGCAGCAACCCTGGTTCCATCACCCGCTTTTTGAACACATTCACCGATAAGGACAGTAGTATCTTTTGCAGCATCTGCGCTCTTTTTAGCAAGATTGCTTACCTCTTCTGTGACAGCAGCAAATTTCTCCCCGTTGTCACTTGCACGGGCTGCTTCAACCGCAGCATTAAGGGCCAGGAGGTTAGTCTGATATGCTATGGTTTCTATGTCTTTAATCCCTCTGGCAATTTTCTTAGTATTTTCCTTAAATTCTTCGTTTTTATTTGTTTCATCCCCAAACTTTTCTGCATTGGTAATACAACTTTCAACTATCACCCTGGTTTCTTTTGCCGCAGCCATGCTCTTATTAGCAAGGTTTCTGACCTCTTTCGCAACCACGGCAAAGCTGTTTCCTTGCATTATGATTTTGGATGTATCCTGCCCGGCTTTAAGCGCCAGTGCATTGGTCTGTGATGCTATACCGTCTATTATCTTCGTAATCTCAGCTATCTTCTTGCTGCTGGCAGCTATTTCTTCCATTGAACTGCTCACTTCCGCAGCCGCTTTGTTACCGTTTTCTGCGTCAACAATACACACGTCTACCAATTTCGATGTTTCCTCTGCATTCTCTGCATTTCTTTTCGTCATGGAGGACATCTCTTCCATGGATGCCGATGTCTCTTCCAGAGAGGAAGCCTGTTCTGATGAACCTTCTGCAAGGGACTGTCCAGCAGAAGAGAGTTCTTCAGATGCCGAGGCAATCTGTTCGGAACCATCTGCTAAACTTGCGACGAGCTCGCTCAGGAATCTTATTAATGGACGTGCAAAGAATAACCAGCCGAGGCCGATTACTGCACAGACAATTATTACAGAAAGCGTCTGTATCTTTAGCAGCATCGACATCTTCGCCTTCGATTTTACCTGATATAAAGCTGCTGCGTCATTAATAGCGTCCATCGTGGAATTCGCGCTGGTAAATGCATCATCATATGCAACTATATACTCCGCTGAATTTGTCTCAGCATCCAGAAGCACCTTCAGGTTCTCCTGCGTAGTATCCCAAAGCTTTCTAGCCTCAATTAATTTGGCAAGAATCGGGCGGTCATCACACGTGGGAAGTGTCGTGAATTTTGTCATTTCCATGTCTAGAGGTACTTTCCCACCGTTAATAAGTGCCCCGAGCGTAATATCAAATATCTCTTTTGTCTTGAGGAAGGTGTCTTCACCAAATTCCCCGTCACCTGTATCTGCAAAAAATGCCTCAGTCTTTGCGCTTATAGTACCTATAGGAATATTGACAATGAGGATACCCATGACATCTCCTAACTCGAAATCTTTTTTCGGGCTTTCTTCATGGGAGTTATGGCATTTTACACAGGCCTCGGCATTGGCGATGTCAGGTGTCGCATAGCGAAGAGTAAAAAGTCCTTTGTGTTCCATAAACCGCGAAAATTCTTTTCCTTCTTTTTGATATAAGAAATCGAATGCCTCTTTTTCAAAATCTGTGCTCAGATTTTTCTCCTTATTTATATTCCACTTACTCAGGAGGTCGTAACTGTATACACCATGTTCATTGATAGCGCTTGATACTTCCTGTACAAAGGTGGCTGGAAGGGGAATACCGCCATCCAGGTTTGCGTAGCTCCTGTTTGGATGTACATTGGTTACTCCGTCCTTCTTGAGCTTTCCTATTATGTTCTTCGTATACTGTTTGCGATCCTCTACAATCTGAATGGTTGCAATCTCGGCGGCTTTTTTTGTGCTGTGACGAACCTGAAGAGGTATTAATCCGTTAATGTATTCTTTAAAGTATTTCTGTGTAAGCATGCGTTGCCGTGCCGCCAGATTAACAATTTCCAAGTCAGACTGCTGATCTCTTGTAGTTTTAAAAACAAAGAATGCGCCAATTAATACCGTTACTAAGAATATTGAAAATACTAGTATAAATTTCCTGCTGATAGTCATTATTTTTCCCCTCCCAAGTTAAAATTACTGACTGAAACATGAAATGTTGTATATTTTTTATACAACTACTTTTAGTGTTATAAGTTCTAATATTTCATCAAAAAACCACTTTGGTTAGCTTCTAATATAATCGAGTAAAGTGTAACTATTTAGTGAATAGGTACTTCCGGTAAGATTCAATATGGACGCTCATTGATACTATTTTCGGTAATTGTCTAAATAAACTTTAGGTAATAAAAATTAGAGTAAGTGCTCTATAACAGGAGTTCGCAAAAAAGATACCGAATTAATAAAGCTGAACACAGAAGTTTATGGTAATTATAGTTTACACTTTTAAATTATTTGCGTTGTTACAAGATTAAAGGAAAGGATGCCGCTGTAGGTAGTTTGAATTATGAACAAAAAGGAGGATACGTTATCTCAGTATTGCCACCTGCGTACACCTGGCATGTGTATAGTGTTAAACAAGAACGATATCAGAATTGTAAAAGATGTCAATGCAGTACGTGAACAATCATAATGGCCAGAATTACATTGGAATTACAACTCATTGTATTATAAAATGATCGCAACATAGCAGACACATAATCAGACAAATATAATTTGTTATAAAACTATCTTCTTATGATTCAAATACAAGGTGTTTCTAAAACTTATGGACAAGCCGCAGCACTTCATTCCATTGATTTGACGATTCCTGCCGGCCAGACAACAGTGTTCATCGGCCAGAGCGGCTGTGGGAAATCAACTATACTTCGGCTGATCATAGGCCTTATACAGGCAGACAGTGGGTCCGTTTATTTTGAAGGGACCAGGGTTACTCCTGATGTTGTGACTTCCTTAAGACGAAAGATGGGTTACGTTATCCAGGAGGGAGGCCTTTTTCCACATCTTACGGCATATGACAATGTGGCGCTGATGGCACGTTATCTGGGATGGAGTGATGAACGGATTAAAGGCCGATTGAATGAGCTGAGCGAACTGACACACTTTCCATCTGAAGGACTTGAACGTTTTTCCGTACAGCTTTCCGGTGGTCAACAACAGCGTGTGAGTTTGATGCGGGCCCTCATGTTAGATCCTGACGTGCTTCTGCTGGACGAACCCCTTGGCGCCCTTGACCCGATGATAAGGGCTGATCTTCAGGTGGATTTGAAAAGGATCTTCCAGGCACTTGGCAAAACAGTTGTCCTGGTAACTCATGATATAGCAGAAGCCGGATTCTTTGGAGATGTTATTACCTTACTGAAGGATGGGAGAGTTCTACAGAAAGGCACACTGGAAGAACTCATACAATCACCTGCCGATCCATTTGTTACCCGATTTATCAATGCACAGCGAAGCCCTCTAGATGTTATGAGAAAGGATTCCAAATGAAAACATACTTTATCATCATACACTTGGTTGTGTGCAATATTATCATTGCAAATTTTTTTTCTCCTACAGCACATAGTTCCGCACAGCAGATCAAGGTTGGTTCTAAAAAGTTTACTGAATCTGTAATTCTGGGTGAGATAGTGACCCATCTGATAAAGAGCACTGGCGAACAGCCCGTTTACCTACGGGAGCTGGGAGGCACACGTGTGTTGTGGAATGCCTTGATAAAAGGTGAGATTGATATTTATCCTGAATATTCGGGTACGATTAGCGAGGAAATCCTGTCAGGTGAGGGAGTGTATAGTGAAGAGGATATCAGACAGGCCCTGGCCAAGCATGGTATTAAGATGACAAATCCATTGGGATTTAACAATACCTATGCCATTGGTATGAAAGAGGAAGTTTCGGAAAGGTTAAAGATTGGAAAAATTTCAGACTTACGCCAACATCCTGACTTGAAATTCGGTTTCGGAAATGAATTCATGGATCGGGGAGACGGCTGGCCAACTCTTCGCAATGATTACCATTTACCTCAGCAGAACGTAAGAGGCCTGGATCATGATCTTGCCTATCGAGGTTTGGAAAAAGGTACTATCCATGCGATTGATATCTATTCAACCGACGCCAAGGTTCGGTATTATAACCTGAGAATACTGAAGGATGATCTGAATCATTTCCCTGCGTATAATGCCGTAATCCTGTATCGGGCAGATTTAGAGGAACGTGCTCCGCATGTTATAACTGTTCTCAAAAAGCTTGAGAGTAAAATTCCTGAATCAGAAATGATCAAAATGAATTCCCGTGCCAACCTGGACATGGTATCGGAAAGTCAGATAGCCTCTGACTTTCTATCAGAGAGTTTCTCTCTGGAGACTGAAACTTATGAAGAAACCACAATTGGTCGCCTGTTACGTCATACAGGAGAACATCTCTTTCTGGTCGCTATCTCATTATCTGCCGCCATAATAATCTCAATACCACTGGGTATCCTTTCTGCAAAAATGCCTGGATTGGGACAGGTTATTCTGGGAATTGTTGGTATCATCCAGACCATCCCGTCGCTGGCCCTTCTTGTTTTTATGATTCCGTTACTGGGCATTGGGGGGCCTCCAGCTATTATGGCGCTCTTCCTCTATAGTCTCTTGCCGATTGTAAGGAATACATATACCGGCTTTCAGGATATCCGTCCACAGATACGAGAGTCTGCAGAAGCTCTTGGACTCCCACCGGGAGCAAGGCTTAGATTGGTCGAATTGCCAATGGTGTCCCGTTCTATTCTGGCAGGCATAAAGACATCGGCTGTCATTAACGTTGGAACGGCAACATTAGGTGCTCTTATCGGTGCCGGTGGTTATGGGCAACTGATCCTCACCGGTATCAGGTTGGATAATATGTCACTGATCCTTCAGGGGGCCGTGCCGGCAGCCGTACTTGCTCTTATCGCACAAGGCTGTTTTGAGATCCTGGAGAGGCTGTTTGTGCCAAAGGGCTTACGTTTAAAACCTGCATGCTGATTTTATTATTTTTTAATCCTTTGGACTAAAACATTTAAAAAATCCTATGTTCTCTTGATTTTCAAGTGGAGTATATTGTAAAATGTGTGTTTTATAATAATGATTATCAAAAGGAGTAAATAAAATGACACTTTCAGGGGTTGAAGAGCGATTCTCTCTTGTAACAATCGACAAGGAAATCTTCATAAATAACTTCTCAGAAGATGTTAAAACCGGACTTACATCCGAATCCAAATACCTTCCCTTTGTCTATTTCTATGATCATATCGGATCACAGTTGTTTGAGCAAATATGTGAACTTCCGGAATACTACCTGACGCGTACAGAAACGAAAATCCTTGAAGCTAATGCAGATAAGATTGCCTCTCAATTTTCTGAAAAAACAGTCCTTGTAGAATTAGGTAGCGGAAGTTCTACAAAAACAAGGATCCTGATAGAGGCGTTTCTCGAACGTCAGAGCCTGGCTCATTATACGCCGATAGACGTTTCCCATCAGATGCTTGAGGAGAGTTCTTATTCCCTGCTCGAAGCATACCCGGATCTGGAAATAAATGCTATTGCTGCCAGGTACAATGAAGGAATTGATCATCTGGATATCAAGACAGATCAACAGAACCTCATTACATGGTTAGGGTCAAGTATCGGTAACTTTGATAGGTCTGAGGTGGCTACTCTTCTACGGCATATACAGAAAATAATGCTTCCCAATGACAGGTTTCTGGTCGGTATCGATTTACAAAAAGACAAGACGATTGTAGAGAATGCCTACAATGATACACAGGGTATCACCGCTGAATTCAACTTGAACCTCCTTACACACGTGAACAGGGAACTGGGTGGTAATTTTGATCTTGAGAATTTTGGTCACAAGGCAATTTACAATGAAAAAATTGGACGAATTGAGATGTACTTGATCAGTCATATTGACCAGAAGGTTTTTATCCGTGAACTTGATCTAGAGGTTTCTTTTGCAGCAAATGAAACTATTCACACGGAACACTCATTCAAGTATTCACTCGACGATATTGATACGCTGGCAGAAGAGACAGGTCTTTACGTCCAGGAGCAATGGTTTGATACTGAACGACTTTTCAGCCTGAATCTTTTCGCGCCGGCTGTTGATTAATTGTAGTAAAAGGAATATTTATGGGGTCAAAAAAAAATATCAATGATAAACATGCAATCTGCGGCATCTGTCCGGCAGGCTGCTGGGTTACCGTTACCTATGATGAGAAGGGCATGATTAACGAAGTACGTCCTGATGAGAGCTCTCATTTAGGGATGATATGCAAACTCGGAGAACACTCTGCGGAGATCGTATATTCTAAAGATCGCCTTCGCTATCCGATGCGGAGAAAGGGTCCAAAGGGAACATATGAGTTTGAGAGAATTTCCTGGGATAATGCCTATGATATTATTGTTGAAAATCTCAATACTATTAAGGAAGAGTCCGGGCCGGAGGCTACTGCTATATATACCGGAAGAGGAAGCTTTGAACTTGCCATGTGTGATATCTTTCAGCCAAAAGGTGTATCGGTGTCTTCCGCATCAAGCGTCTTGTTTCCATTCGGTTCACCGAATACCCTTGGCGTGGGAGCTCTCTGTTATGTTTCGTTTGCTATGATTGCTCCTCATATTACTATGGGGGGGATGCTGATTAATATGTTTTCTGATATTGAGAATGCCCAGATGATAGTAGTCTGGGGGACAAATCCTGCTACCGATTGTCCTCCTCTCGATCTCAACAGGATTGTCAGTGCGCAAAAACAGGGAGCACAGGTTGTCGTAATTGATCCGCGCAAGACCATGACTGCAAAACTTGCCAATGCAGAGTGGGTCCCGATACGTCCCGGTACTGATGGTGCCCTGGCTCTCGGTATGTGCAATGTACTCATAGAAGAAGAGCTATATGATGAGGACTTTGTAAAAAACTGGTCGGTCGGATTTGATGACCTTGCCAGATATGTTCAACACTTCAGGCCGGATGCTGTAGAAAATATTACGGGTGTTCCTGCCGAGACAATAAGATCTCTTGCCAGGAGAATTGCAGAGGCAAACGGTGCATCACCCATTATGTATAGCGGGCTTGAGTATAGTGACAGTGGTGTACAGGCAATACGAGCAACGATGGTCCTCTGGGCACTTGCAGGACAGCTTGATGTTCCGGGAGGACGTTGTTTTACAATGAAACAGAACAATTTTTCTGTAAACCGTGAAGGCCACGTTCCCAATCCTGATGTACGAAAAGCACTGGGTAGAGAGCGGTTTCCTGTCTACAGTGCGTATCGTGGCGAATCTCACGCAATCTCGTTACCGGAATCTGTTTTAGAAGGAAAGCCATACCCTATTCGTTCTCTTATCATTCTTGGAGGATCAATCATTACCTCCTGGCCTCAACCTGCTATCTGGCGTAAGACACTGAATAAACTTGATTTCCTTGTA
>JABHIW010000002.1 GCA_018670825.1 Candidatus Scalindua sp.
CAAAGAAGTAAGCGTAATAAACACCCTCTAATTAAGGTTAACTGCGCTTCTATTCCGAGAGAACTCTTTGAGAGTGAATTCTTTGGACATGTTAAAGGTGCTTTTACTGGTGCAATTAAGGATAGAATCGGGCGGTTTCAACTTGCTGATGGTGGTACGCTCTTCCTTGATGAGGTTGGGGAGATTCCCATTGAAATGCAAAGTAAATTGTTACGGGTATTACAAGAGGGTGAGTATGAAAGGATAGGAGATGAGAAAACTTGCAGAGTAAACGTACGCATCGTTGCAGCAACTAATCGAGACCTAAAAAAAGATGTCGAGTCAAGGAAATTTCGTGAGGATCTGTATTTTCGTTTAAATGTTTTCCCATTGGAGATAGCTCCACTTCGTAGCAGAAATGAGGATATACCGCTTTTAGCAAAACATTTTTTAGATCAAAGCTGCAGGCGACTTGGTATATCACAATTACAATTGAAAAAGAAGCATGTTCTTCAACTGCAAAATTATAATTGGCCAGGAAACATCAGGGAATTACAAAATGTAATTGAGCGAGGAGCTATACTGTCTATGGGAAAAGAACTTCAATTAGATTTACCGGTGAGTAGCGCACCAATGCATAGCCAAACTACTCATAATTTAGACTATAATAATAAACAGAATGAAAAGATAATAACATATCCTGGCCTGAAACAGTTGGAAAGGGATAATATTGTTGCTGCTCTTAATAAATCCGGATGGAGAGTGGGAGGAGCTGGAGGCGCTGCCGAAATTCTTGAAACAAAACCGACAACCCTGG
Source organism: Candidatus Scalindua sp. (assembly GCA_018670825.1). Taxonomy (GTDB): domain Bacteria; phylum Planctomycetota; class Brocadiia; order Brocadiales; family Scalinduaceae; genus Scalindua. The sequence continues at coordinate 797 of JABHIW010000002.1, forward strand.
CTTCAAGAATGAAAGCTTTAGGTGTTCAGAAAGAGACGTAAATTAATCAATTTCACATGAACAAAGGTTGTCCATGTAACACACAAATCTTAACACGAACCTACAGAGAACTAACAAGCGATCACGTTTCTAATCCGGGGAGACATCACTGATGAACTCAAGGTTTCATCATATTTCATGAATCCTCTCCTCATTTTCAGCTTTTAACTCTTCCTGCGTAATCCATCTAGCGTGTAGGTCTGATTCAATTTTTCTGACCTCAACGACATAGTCTTCAAACTTTGGGAAAAGATTTAAGCCAAATTTTTCCCATGTTTCTTTTAGCTCTTCTACGCTAACCTTTTTGAAATTTCTCATATTCTTCATTTTGTTTACTGACTGACATTGTTTCTTCTCAATAAATGTGTGTCATTGTTAAGCAAGCATCCGGAAATATTAAACCGTATTCCATCACTTCGTATCGGCTTTTAACAACCAACGACCATATACACCTAAAACAGATACCACCTCACTAAGGGGCAGTATCCGTTTTTAAATGTGATGTTATTATATGTTCTTCTTTATTTTTGTATTCTCCTGCCAATGTTTTTCCAAATTAATGTTACATTTAACAGCAGTTATTTTGTCTGTTCAATATGAGGAAGGAATTTTCCATTCATAGTCACGACCATACGATCTTCTCCCTTGTCCCCTACAACTTTCTGAACCGTTAATTTGAAGTCTATGGCTGACATAATTCCATCGCCAAAGATTTCATTCATGACCTCTTTTATAGAATCTCCATAATGCAGGCAAACCTCTGTCATGCGGTAGATATTGGGCTCTTGAATAATAGAGGGATCGTATGAACGCATAGGGCAATTGCGCATTTCACTGAGAAGCTCATCATTGAGCCCAGGAACAAGTTCTGACATCTTTGATACAACGTTTTCTTTCAATTGGGCCTGGGCGTGGAAAAGTTGTCCAACATAAACATTACAATAACCAAGCGCATCTGCTATTTGATCATAAGTCTTTCCGGAAGCCTCTTTAGCTGTAAGTAACTTAGCAACGAGTTCTTTCTTTTTCATAATTTCTCCTTAGATTCTTTACGTTTATTAAAATTAAATATTCTCACTGCTGATTGGTCCACATTGTATTAGTGGTTGTGAGTTCCTCATCCATAGTATTTGCCGCCGGATTACGGCAACAAATACTATGTTAATTTTCAGATAACGTGCAGCATGCTAATTAACGGACAGGACAACTTCCAGGCAGACGGCTTTATTTCCCACTTTGGTAAATCTGGCCTTTAGATTGTCTCCTTTTCTTATCTGAGAAGAGTTAATCTTTTCACAACCTTTAAATACATCTTCTCCATAGACCTTTTCTATAGCAACGGAGTCGTCACCGCGAAAAAATTGGGTATGCTCTTCGTAACACAATGTCCTGTTCTCCCCTTCAACTTCAATAGTATAAGGATTTATATCAGTAACTTTGCCAGAGATAATGTCGTACTTATACAGCTCAGAATTAAATGCAATATCAGGTTGCTTTCCAGCAAACAGAGTTGCTGATGTTAAAGTGACAAAAACCAATGCGATGATAAATATAGCAATCTTTTTCATAATTAATTCTCCAATAAAATATGTTTTGTAAAAGATAAAATAGACAACTCCTTCTAGGTTTTTAATTAGACGGTTTTCTGGTTCATCACAACCTTTCTCAATAAACGGGAAATACAAACTGAATTTAAGATGTCGCTTCTTATGTTAATTTTCAGATAACGTGCAACATGCTAATTAACGGACAGGACAACTTCCAGACAGACGGCTGTATTTCCCACTTTGGTAAACGTGGCCTTAAGATTGTCTCCTTCTTTTATCTGAGAAGAGTTAATCTTTTCACAACCTTTAAATACATCATCTCCATAGACCTTTTCTATAGCAACGGAGTCGTCACCGCGAAAGAATTGAGTATGCTCTTCGTAACATAATGTCCTGTTCTCCCCTTCAACTTCAATAGTAAAAGGATTTACATCAGTAACTTTGCCAGAGATAATGTCGTACTTATACAGCTCAGAATGAAATGCAATATCAGGTTGCTTTCCAGCAAACAGAGTTGCTGATGTTAAAGTAACAAAAACGAGTGCGATGATGAATATAGCAATATTTTTCATAATTAATTCTCCTATAAAATATGTTTTGTAAAAGTAAAGTAGATAACTTCTTCTCGGTTATTTCATTAGACAGTTCTCTGGTTCATCAACTCCTTTCTCAATAAACAGGAAATATAAACTGAATTTAGATGTTGCTTTTATTGTTACGTATTACAGTATCTCAAATCTTGTGCCATTCCGCTTGATATGGTTTTAACCATTGTTGTGTTAATATGTTATGTGGTTTTATAGAAGATAAAGTTACTAATTAAATATTCAGAAAACAACGAGATGTTGGATCGAGATTACGAGATGTCGAGGACTGAAGAACCGATGAAACAGCTGGAGGATATCCTTCCAGCAAGAAGTATATGATTTATGATTTGATTGAGCCTGCTTCTTAGGTATTGGTAATAATGTAAAATTTCCGTGCACATGTCTTATTGTTACCGGACACTACTGACTATTGTCCAATTCTCTCATTTTTCTGATTTAAGATGTGGCTTCTGGGCATTATCAATAAAGTGAATAACAGTAGAGCTCATACAATAATTATTTTGCATTATTAAGCATGAATAAGTTATAAAGCCTTTGGTGCGGGTGCAAAGAAAAAGTGATCAGCCTTTATTAAATTGAAAATCCTATAAACTTTAAGCATGAATATTGAATTCTTTCAATCCATTGCTTTGTCTGTAGCAAACGAGCGTTCAGTTGATGTCGTTTTTCGTAATATTGTAGATAGTTTTGCGGACGACCCTAACGTTGTTCTGGCCAGGATCTGGATTATAGCACCGGGAGATTTATGTCATAAATGTCCCTGGAGAGAGACATGTCCTGATCAGACAGTGTGTCTTCACCTGGTTGCAAGCAATGGCAGTTCGCTTCATAAGGAACGATGGCCGACATTACTGAAAGGGCATTATCGGCGCTTTCCTCTTTTTGCTGTTGAGCCTGACAGCGTTACTGCAACAGGAAAGATAGGTTACATTGGGGGGACTGGCAAAGCAGTTTTCCGTAATGATATACTTGATAATTCTGCCTGGCTGATGGACCCTGAGTGGGCAGAGCGTGAAAAAATTGCCAGTTTTGCCGGGCAGCCGTTGGTATTCAGGGGAGAAACTTTGGGAGTGCTGGCTATCTTCAGCAGAAGCGTACTGGACCAATCGCATCTGGCAATGCTTCTGACTTTTGCCTCCAATGCCGCAGCAGCCATTGCCAATGCAAGGGCCTTTGAAGAGATCGAACAGTTACACAGGCAATTGGAACTGGAGAATGAATATCTTCGCGAAGAAGTCAGGGAAGCATATCCTTTTATTAATATTGTAGGCAGAAGTTCTACTTTACAAAAAACTCTCCAGCAGATAGCACTGGTAGCTCCTACTGAGGCAACTGTCCTTATTCAAGGGGAATCGGGAACAGGCAAAGAGCTTATTGCCCTGGCTATCCACCAACGAAGCCGGAGACAAACCCGTCCTCTTATTAAAGTTAACTGTGCTTCTATTCCACGTGAACTTTTTGAGAGTGAGTTCTTCGGGCACGTAAAAGGGGCTTTTACCGGAGCAGTCAGGGACAGGACAGGCCGGTTTCAGCTTGCAGATGGTGGTACTCTTTTTCTTGATGAAGTGGGAGATATACCCATTGAATTACAAAGTAAACTCCTGCGTGTTCTACAGGAGGGTGAATATGAAAGAATTGGTGAGGAGAGGACTCGCCGGGTGAATGTAAGGATTATTGCCGCTACCAACAGAGACCTTAAAAAAGAGATGGAAGCGAAACGTTTTCGATCGGACCTTTACTTTCGGCTGAGTGTTTTTCTCCTGGAAGTTTTTCCTCTTCGGAACAGGAAGGATGACATACCTCTTCTAGCAGAACATTTTCTGAAGCAGATTTGCCGTAACATGGGATTGCAGGAATTAGCTTTGAAGAAGAAACATGTTCTTCAACTCCAGAGTTATGACTGGCCCGGGAATATACGAGAACTGCAAAATGTGATTGAGCGTGCGGTAATTATATCCGGGGGAAAGGTGTTGCAATTTGATTTGCCGGAAACCGATGCCAGGCAAACTTCTCCAATTTCGTCTCAATTCGTGAAAAACATTGGACAAACTGATGAGGTCCTGACTTACGAAGACTTGAAACATCTGGAAAAAGAGAACATCCTTGCCGCCCTTCATCAAACAAACTGGAAAATATCAGGAGATGGTGGCGCGGCTGAACTCCTCGGAGCCAGGCCTACAACACTTGCTTCCCGAATCAAGGCACTCGGGATTCACCGGTAAACTCAATCTCCCTTGTATCGTTTGCCCTGTTTGCCAGAAAAGTTTGTACTAAGACAACCTGTTGAAAGAAATCACTGGCTATTATAACCGGTATATTTTCTATATATCCGGAATACCCGTCTTCCGCCCTAATTATGGTTAAGGCCATATCCTGAGAAACAAGATGATCTATCACAATAAGAACGGGGCTGTTTTCCTTAAGTCTGCACAAGGCTTCATTACCGTTATAAGCATTGATTACCTCATATTCAGTGCTCTCTAGCATCTCATGGTAAAAATCATGAGTATATTGCTCATTATCTACTATCATTATGCTTTCCATTTCACTCCTCCTCTCGCGCCTTTTCACCGTTAAGTACCTGTTGAAATAAAAACACTCTTCTCTTCCGGAACCTTTCAGATTAACAATTTAACTTTATCGCCAATTCTGGCATTAATTTCCTCCATGATTTTTTCTCTTGTAAAAGTGACATCAGGAAATACATGTTCTAAAGTAATATCCTTCACGTTTTTATAAGGTTGTAGAATCAAATCACTGGTTTTCATGAATGGAACATAATCATATTGAGACCGACTCTTTATGCTTTTTAAATGTGTATCGCCGGCTCTCGTAATGTTTAAGACTATATCCATAAAAATGAGATCATCTATTATCATAAGATCAGGCTGATTTTCCCTCAGCTTAGCCAATGCTTCATAACAATCATAGGCACTGATAACTTCATAATCTGTATCCTTTAGCATCTCAGAATAAAAGTCATGAAAAGCCTGTTCGTTGTCTACTATCATTATTTCTTTCATTTATCATCCCTCGTTTCTATTGTGATATTTATAAATATAAGATGAGATTTTTTAGTTATAGAAGATCAGGGAGCCGGGCCTTTTCCCCGGCTCCCTTTTTGTACAACTCCTACTTATCGTCTAAATAGAAGAGTTAATATTTCTTCATAGATCGTGAGCCGGGATCATGATCACCTTTATACTGTTCTCGCTCAGAATCAGATCCAGACGTCATGTCTATCTCCTTCAGCATTCTGTTGATGTACTCAACTTCTGCTGCAGGTGCGTGATGTGTATCCAACCAGCCCGGCTCAGGACATAGATCAAATATAGTCTTGCCTGGGAACTCCTTAACAATCTTCATACCAGACAACTGATCTAAGTAATCTCCTTTTCTCCAGAACTCAGCAGGTACCCAGTTGATTCCAGCCCTCTTCTCCAACGCAGAAAATCTTCTCGCCTGCTCTGAAGCTGCCTTTGCCTTTAC
>JABHIW010000049.1 GCA_018670825.1 Candidatus Scalindua sp.
ACCTGGATTCTTAGTCGGATCGTAATAATCTGCTCTGTGCAGTAACATAATTACATCAGCATCCTGTTCAATCGATCCGGATTCACGCAAGTCAGACATTCTTGGAGTATGCCCTTCTCGTGTTTCTACTGAACGATTCAATTGAGAAACAGCAATCACCGGTACATTTAATTCCCTGGCCAATGCTTTCAGCCCTCTCGAAATACCGGATATTTCCTGTTGTCTATTTTCTGCACTTCTACCTTCCATTAGTTGTAGATAGTCAATAATAACTAACTGAATATCGTATTGCAACTTAAAGCGCCTGGCTTTAGCTCGTATTTCAAGGAGACCAAGTCCTGGAGTGTCATCAATAAATATTGCCGATTCTGATAAATCGCCCATTGCTATAGGGAGCCTTGACCAGTCGTCGTCACTAAGTTTACCTGTACGCATTAAATGCGCATCAATCTTAGCGGCCGAGCACAACATGTTTTGTGATATCTGCTGTGCTGACATCTCCATCGAAAAAATCAACATTGGCATTTTGTCTTTTGGATTTGCCAGATTTGCGCCAACATGTTCCGAAATATTTAATACAAAACTTGTTTTACCCATACTGGGCCTTGCCGCAATAATTATCAACTCTCCTCTTTGCAATCCGCATAGTTTTTCATCTAGATCGGCAAAGCCAGTTGGTACGCCGGTTAATTTGCTTTCGCCTTCATGTAAACTTTCTATGTAGTCCCAAGTACCCTGGAGTATGTCATGCATACTCGTAGTTGGTTTCGCAAATTTACGCTGTGTGATATCAAATATTTCTTTTTCAGCTATATCTAATAGTTCATCGGATTCTAAAGAGTCGCTATATGCCTCATGTTGTATTTTTGCCGTGGCGGCAATTAAATCTCTTTTTACTGTCTTTTCTCGTACAATTTTTGCGTAATATTCTAAATTGGAGGCGATTGGAACTGATTCTTCCAACTCCATTAAGTAGCCAACACCGCCTACCTTTTCTAATAAAGAGAGCCTGTTTAGCTCATCCTTCAAAATGACGAGATCAACCGCATTGTTCTTGTCGTAGATATTGACAATTGTTTCGAAAATATGTTGATGTGCAGTCTTGTAGAAGTCGTTTTTGCTTAAACTCTCTGTAACAAGGCTGATTGCTTCATTATCTATTAACAAAGAGCCCAAAACACATATTTCTGCTTCTATGTTAAATGGTTGTGTTTTTTCTTGTATTAGCCCCGTTGTCATTGTATAAGCCTTTGCCTGATAACTCGCAGTTTTTAAGAAGGGTAACTAAAACAGGATTTTCTTGCAGTTAATCTTTACCTGTTTCTGAGTTATTTACAGAAGGAGCTTCAGATGTTTCTTGCTGGGGGCTTACTGGCGTTTCAGATTCGCTTACAATCTGTACCCTGCATTGCGCTTTAACATCAGGATGCAACATTACACTTACATTATACAGATCACATTTCTTGATCGGTGTTTCAAGAATTACCATCTTTTCATCTATTTTAAAACCTTTATCAGACAATGTTTTTGCAATATCGTTGGCAGTTACAGAACCAAAAAGTTTTCCTTCTTTATTTGTTTTAACAGTGATGGTATAAGATAAATTCGAAATTTCATCTGCTAATACTTGAAGTGTCTTGATTTCTTCCTTTCGTTTTTCATCATTTTTTAATATTTGCAGGTTAATTTGCTCAATATTTCCTTTGGTTACGACGGTAGCAAGCTTTTTAGGCAATAGATAATTTCTAGCATAGCCATTTGCAACATCAACTACATCTCCGATGTTACCTAATGATTTAATTTCTTTTTTTAGTAATATTTTCATGAATTAATAATCCTATCGCTAACCAAAATATGGACAAGCAACTTTATGTATGATAAGAAAATAGAATACGAACGAGTTTTTCAGGTAAAATTTTGTAGATCAGGTTAAAAGTGCCATGTGCCTGGCTCTTTTTAAAGCAATTTTTACTGAGCGCTGATGCTTCGTACAATTGCCTGAGCGTTTTTTCGCAAGCAATTTTCCCTGACTACCAACGAGCTTTTGTAAAAAATGCATATCTTTGTAGTCGACAGACTCTACTTTAGACCTGCAAAAACGGCATTTCGTAGCAAATTCTTGATATTTTTTTTTCTTGTGTGGTGACTCTACAGGTTTTTTCTTTTTAAATTTTCGTTTCATTAATACCGTTCTTTTAAAAATTGTTAAAATTGATATTTACTTAAAATGGTATTTCTTCCTCATTAACATCAGTAGGCCCTATGCCTTCCGGGAAGCTCGACCCTTCATCTTTTTTTGTTTTACCACCTAGAAATTGAAAATCTTCAGCCACAACACGCAGGGCATTACGCTTTTGACCATCCTTTGTTTCCCATTGTTGAAACTGCAATCTACCTTCTATAAAAATAGGGTTGCCCTTACTAAAGTATTCATTAATAACTTCCGCACGCCTGCCAAACATATTTATATCAACGTAACATACTTCTTCTTTTTTTTCTCCATCTGGCCCCGACCATGTCCTGTTGATAGCTATTCCAAAACTGGCAATTGCGGTACCGCTTGGTGTATATCTCAATTCAGGATCTCTCGTAAGATTTCCCATTAGAAAAACCTTATTAAGTTTAGCCATGTTTTATCTCTTTCTAGCGCTGTTATTTAAGTTAGTTAATATCCTTAACTTCTGCAAACGGCAACACGATTGCAACCTATTCTGTTACGACTGGCGCAGGATTCTTTTCCTCGCTTCCGGCATCAGTACTATCCTTAGCTTCAATTTCTTCTACCGGGCTTCCAGCTTCTTCTACCGGCTCTTCAGTTTTCTCTGCCGGTTCTTCAGCTTTCTCTTCAGGCTCTGATTCCCTTATCTTATCCACCCGAACTACCAAAGTCCTTAAAACATTGTCTGAAAGTTCAAAATCCCTTTTAATTAGCGAGATTGAATCTGTTGGCGCATTAAAATATACAAGTAAATAAGTTCCCCGTTTGTGCCCCTTCAGTTTATATGCAAATTTTCTTTCTTCCCACTTTTCACTTTTTAGGATTTCGGCACCTCTGTTTTTCAAAAGGTCTTCAACATGCTTTACGGCCGTTTCCCAATCAGCGCCAGCTACAGCATCGCTAATTATGAACATTCCTTCGTATAATCTCAAACTATTTTCCCTCCTAGTTAAACAAACCCATACAGACATTTATATCTGTTGTAATCCAACAATTTATTACCTTACACGTATTATCAAGAGTGTCTTGAATTACATCATTTTCTTCTTCTGAGAAACGTGATAAAACAAAGTCCTTTGTATTTTCAGGAAGACTGCTTCCAACACCGATCCTTAACCTGGGGAAACATGTGGTTTTTAGGTGACCCGAGATTGACTTCAACCCATTATGCCCACCACTGCTTCCTTCTTTCCTTAACCTGATTTTTCCCAGAGGAAGGTTAATATCATCCAGAACTACAAGTACTTCGCACAGACCGCAATTATACTTTTCTATTATTCTTTTTGCGGGACCGCCGCTTAAATTCATAAATAGCTGAGGTTTTACAAAAAGAATTTCTTCACCCTCAATAACACATTTACTAATAACAGAATCGCGGTGTTTTTTTGTAAACTCTGCTTTGCAACTCTTGATAAATTTATCTATAACCGTAAACCCTATGTTGTGCCTGGTTTTCGTATATTTGTTGCCCGGATTTCCAAGTCCAATAACAATTTTCATCAACCCTTGTTTTTGGACTCTTCGTCTTTGTCCGGCTTGCGAGCAGTAATTATTTCCGGCCCGGCAGCCAACTCTTCTTCTGACAGTTCCTTTTCTTCAGCAGCTAGATGGACAGACACAACAATAGCATCAGGGCTCCCCAGTGCTTTAACGCTATCTGGAAGTGCTAAATCAGCAATATGAATAGTGTCTCCAATTGCTAATTCTGAAATATCGATACGGATATTATCCGGAACCTCGGCAGGAAGACACTCTACCTCAATTTCTTTAAGTGCATGGTCTAATACTCCCCCCTCCCTAACCCCTTGTGAAGTACCGTAAAGCACAACAGATAATTTAGTTGAGATTTTTTCTGTCAAGTCTGTTCTGATAAAGTCAGCGTGTAATATTTCTTTTCCGAAAGTGTCGAACTGCACTTCTTTTATAATCGCAGTTTCCTCAGCACCATCCATCTTCAAATTAACCATTTTGGTCCTGGCATTGATTACCTTCCAAAACTCCTTCCTGTCAAGAAAAAGCATGAGATTATCCTGTTTGTGTCCATACAAAATAGCAGGGATCAAACCAGCTCTTCTGCTTTTTTTCGATTTAATAGAGCCAGCGTCTATTCTTACTTTCGCCTGTAGTGGTTGTGTTTCCATTTAGTTTATTCCAGATATATTTATAAAGTATTTAAAAACAATTAGTAACAAAAACAATCAGTTCAATTTTCTGTGAACATTGAACTGATTGACATATTAGTGTGGATCCTTTTTATCGCCTCACCCAAAAGCCTTGACACCGATAACACTTTAATCTTTGCACCCAAGCTTTTCGCATGATCGCTCAGAGGAATAGTATCTGTTACTGCTATTTCCTTGATAGGTGCTTCTGACAGTTTTTCAACAGCAGCACCGCATAAGACAGGGTGAGTTGCCCCTACGTAAATATCCTTAGCCCCTTTTTCCTTCAACACCCTTGCTGCCTGACATATAGAGCCACCAGTAGCAATTAAATCGTCTATTATTATCGCGTTTCTACCTTCTACATCACCAATAACAAAGCCAACTTCAATTTCTTCTGGCCCCATCCTCCTCTTGTCTACTACGGCCAACCTCATGTTCAGATGGTTTGAATATTGCCTTGCTATCTTTATGCCTCCCACATCTGGCGAAACGACGACAAAATCAGATAGATCTTTTTCTCTGTAGTACTCTGATAGAACAGGAAACGCAAGAAGATGATCTACCGGTATATCAAAAAACCCCTGTATCTGAGCTGCATGCAAATCCATAGTGAGCACCCTGTCCGCCCCAGCTTTAGTTATAAGATTTGCAACCAGTTTTGCCGTAATTGGCACCCGGCCCTCATCTTTCCTATCTTTCCTTGCATACCCATAATAAGGCAAAACAGCTGTTATCCTAGCGGAAGATGCTCTCTTGAAGCAATCTATCAAGATCAATAACTCAGCAAGGCTATCATTTACCGGTGAGCATGTGGGTTGTATTATGAATATGTCAGATCCACGAACATCCTCATCAACCTTGACGTCTATTTCACCATCCGGAAATCTCCCTACCGTGGCTTTACCTAAAGGTATTGACAGATAATCACATACCTTTTCGACAAGCGCAACATTAGAGTTTCCCGTAAATATTTTTATATTATTTAACGTATCTATACGATTTTTTTCGTCCATCTTAATTGAATCTCGGAATATACCCTATTTTACATCAAGTTGCCAGCATATTTTGTGCTAAGAAGCTTATAGACGACTAACAAAGCTTTATTTTGCACAATTGTTACGGCCATGAATGTGTTTAAATTAATAGCATCAGAAACAATCTTTACCCTAGTTTCTATGTTAAGACGCAGAACAACAGGACAGATCGGCAATCATCCACCCCTATATCAAATGAAGATATTTGTTAATATATTTGCTTCCACATGCTTGCCTTCAAACTGTTAGCAGTACAGGCCCACAGAGATCCTAGGCATTATTAACTATAGAAATTCATCTTCCCAACTGGTGTAACTATTTATTTTTAATACAGTTAACAATCGTCCACTCCTAGAACGATAAAGAGGAAGAATGCTATCAAAAAAAGATATTCAATGCAAGTAAAAACTAATTATGCGACAAATCAGATGAAAATGTTAAAATACTTTGAAACGCCTAATCCCGTTAGTATAATAAGCTGTCATAATTTTTGTCTCGTTTTCAACTTGAAAGAAGGTTTAAAATGTTTGATTTCGGTTATATTTTGATGATTGGCACTGTGCTTGGGAAATTATTCGTTGCTGCAATCCTGGGTGGTATTATCGGATGGGAGAGGCATAAACGGGGACGTCCCGCGGGCCTGAGGACGCATCTCCTTGTATGTATTGGCGTAACCCTGATGATGCTGGTTTCAGAACATATTTTTCTCAAATACCAAGGTTACGGTCATAATTCTGTCCTTCGGATTGACCCTGCAAGGATTGCTGCTCAGGTTGTAACAGGCATTGGATTCCTGGGTGCAGGCACGATTATGAGATCTCGGACCAGTATCAGAGGGTTGACAACAGCAGCATCTTTATGGGTAGTTGCCGGCATAGGCCTTGCGGTTGGTAGCGGATTCATATTACCTGCTATTTTTACAACCGTTATTGCAATGGCTATCCTGACGCTAAACTCTTTAGTTGAAAAAAAAATGAAAAGGAATAAATACCGAACGATAAAAATGCTAATTACCGGTCAGGGACATCTTTTGGACGAAATAACACAGATTCTAGAGAAAAATTCTGTAAAATTAAAAAATTATAAGTTTAAAAGAAATATCCAGAAGAACGAAATAGAATACGATTTAGATGTCCAGTACAACGACGAGAAAACGTTATTATTTAGCACGAACGATATTACAAAGACATTCAAAGACATAAAGAGTTTTAGTCTGGAATAATTACTAATTACTAAGACAGGAGGAACCATGCTATCATGAAAAAAATACTTTCACTTCTTATTTTCTGTCTATTACCTTCACTCTTTTTTCTGGGTGCGTCAGAGCCACAGCCGGTCCTTGAAAAACTAGGTTCCCTTGAGAAAGCTATCTCTAATTTGTCATTTAGAATCCTTGCCTTAGAAAAGAGAATTATTTCACTTGAAGAAAAGATTTTTCTGGCAGCAACCAGACAAGAAAAACTGCCGGGGAACATTCCTCCTGAAAATCCTGAACAGTCTGGTGATGATTTCTCCATTGAAGACGTTACTTTCGAGACCCAATACAATGGTACAATTTTTAAAGGTAAAATTACAAATAATACTAATAATGATTTCCAATATTCACTTTTCAAAATTACCGTTTACAAAAAAAATGGCTCTATCGCGGATAGCAACGACTTCTATATTTTGAACCTGGACAGACATTCAACCAGGAAATTTGAAGCAAAGATACATGACGTAAAGAAGGAAGAGTTCGAGAAATATTTAATTGAATTTACTAAAGGCTCTTAATCAAGGCAAGAGCCCTGGTAAATAATGTCTATCTTATCAGTGGCGCAAAGATTCCGAGAAACATTCATGACGCCGTGCATAAAGGATATCAGATAGGTATGAATATTTAGCAAGGTCTTCATATCCTGTAGAAGACAAGCATAATGACAAATAGAAACCCCCTATCCCTCCTTGCTTAAGGAAATTTTTATTTAGGCCAGAAAACCTGTTATGTTGTCCAGTTGTACATTGCTTACGGCGATTTCCGGAGCTATCATTACTTCCCTTGATCCCCAGACCAAAGTTGATCTCTTTTTCTTTGTAATTCCGATTATGTTATTCAGGATGTGATTTATATTTGTGTTTATCCTGATTGTGTTAGGTTTTAAAGGGCTGGCAATTTTTCCGTCCTTTATTAAGAAAGAGTCGGCGATTATAGTACTCGTAAAATCACCCATAGCCAATCCGTTTATGGCATAGGTGTACCATACCCTGCCTATATAGACTCCGTTGTTTACCTGTTTGAGTAGGCTATCCCGGGTGGTTTCCCTGTTTCCTTCTATTATCACGTTTGTCGGAGATATACCTGGCTTATTCTTGTAATCCCTGCCGCCTGCTGAATATCTGAAGCCGTTTCGTGATATTGGATTATACAGATTGTTTTTGAATTTTTTCGAGAAGTAATTGTCTGACAGAAAGCCAACAAGTCTACCATTCATGACCAGGTCAGTTCTTCCGGTTGGTACGCCCTCACACGTAATCTTCTTACTTCCTGTCTCACCTTTTATAGATCCATCATCATAAATATTTAAGTTCCGTGATGCTATTTCCTGCCCGAGCTTTCCAAGGAATGGCGTGTTGGATGAATTGACTGATGATAGATCTAATGATGGAACCAGAACGTTTGAAGCAATATCAGTAAGAGGCTGGTTTCCAAAAATGACATTGTGTTTGCCAGACTTAATTCTCCTTCCACCAATTGTCCTCATTGCGCTCTCCGCAGCTTCTCTCCCGGCTTCTCCCGGTTTAAATGTTGCAAAGTGTGTATCCATACTCCATCCCGTACCTTTAACATTTTTATTCTCTATCATTGCCGTTATATTCGCGGTAAGGCTGGTTGTTTCGTCAAAGTCGTCTATTCCTTTTGTCGTCTTAATCGCCATTCTCTCTCTCAGGATGGTGACGTCTCCTCCGATAATGATTGTTTTATTGTGCCCACCATCATGAAGGGTTTTAAGAGCACCGTTAAGAGCCTTCCACCCTAAATCAACAGAGTCGCTCCCGCTGATTTCCATGACACGTTTGTCGTGATAGTTTGTTAAGGCCGGTTTGCCTGCCGGTTCGGGTAGTGTTTTAAAATCCGGATCATACACTCTATTCCTTTTCGCCTTCTCCAGTGCATCGAGAACTCCCTCTTTCGTTAAATCGTTTGTAACAGACCCAAATCCTGTTTCGACTCGGTTTCCTCTCTTGAATGTTGCCAGTATTCCAAGCCCGTATGATTGGATAGATTTTGGTTCATGAATCCCGTTACAGGGAATATCGGATGTATAATTAAGCCTTATCGTTATCAGGTCATTCCATGATGCGAATACCTCCGCATCGATAACGTCCTTCTGCTTTTTTATCTGTTTAAGTGCGCCGGAAACAGCTGTTCGCAAGTCTTCTGTTTTTATCATTTGTGTATAGAAATTTCAAAGGTTCAGCAACCCGCCAACCTGGCTTTGCCCCGGAGTGTTGGGCCTCCGTTTCCAACTCTCATAACTTGCATCGGTTGTCCCTTTCCACAGTTCGGTATGGGATACATTTTGAAATCATTTCCCACCGCATCAATGCTCATAAGAAACTCTTTCGAATTTGCCATTATGCCGCCGCCCCTGTACAACTTGACAAGTTTGCCATTTTCAATCTTATAAACCTTTTTAGCCGAAATCCTGAAATTCTCTCTAGATTCGCTTATGGACGGAATTCTGTGGCTGACGATGTAATATCCATCCTTCACTTCTTTTATTATCTTTTTCGGGTCTTTTTTGCCGGGGCCAAAAGCGGTATTTGTCATCCTGACTATTGGCACCATTGACGATGCAGTTGCCCTCATCGAACCATTCGGCTCTTGTTCAAGGGTTGCAGCATTTTCCCTTCCGTTCAAGAAAGTATTTAAAATACCATTCTTAATCACCTCTATGCGTTTGGCCGGTGTCCCTTCTGCATCATATTTATAGTATCCATATCCCATTACGGTGGGGTCCGAAAACGCATTTACAAGTGGCGATGCTATCCGCTTTCCTACCTGATTTTCATCCATGTTCTTAAAAAGCCACGACCTGCCCGCGTAAGCAGTTTCCATTTTCAATATCCTGTCGGATTCGGTAGGGTGCCCGACGATTTCGTGGACGAGCAGTGTATTAAAGTGGGGATCAGTTACAACGATTACTTCACCTTTGCCTGTCTTAAGAAATTCCGCGCCCGAGAGTTCTATGGTGTCCCTTGTCCTCTCAAGTGCAAAATCAAGAAAGCTTGAATTATAACAGTTTTTGCCTTCAATTATTTCCCACCCTTTTAAATCGCCAACATAATCATAGCAGACTTCCGGACTGGACTCACCCTTCTGTGCAGACACATAAACAACACCCTGAGTCAGCGGCAATGTCTGATCTATATTCGCGCCTTCGGAACTGCAGAATAATTCTCTGGTTATGCCCGTCCTTATCCCGGTAGCAGCATAATGTACAGATGGATCAAGCTCCTTCATTTGCCGGGAAGCATCAACACATGTCTTTAATACCTTTTGCAGGGAAACCTTTCGCGGGTCTATTTCAAAATCTGCCGGTACCGTATCCTGACAAACCTTAATCTTGGCCAGCCTTACTTCTGTTAATGAATCAGCACTCTTTTTAAACTCCTGTTTTTTCTCTGCATTGGCCATTGCCCGCTCATAGGAGGTATTTATTCCTTTAATAATCAGGGTTGTTATTTCCTTAATCTTTAAATCGTTTTTCCCCAGGGATTGACCATAGAACCCCCATGATGACATCTCTCCCGCAATAACCCTTATGCCAAAGGAGGCATCATAATCATCCGTAACATCCTTTGATTCTCCGTTCTCAGAAGTGGCTGATTTGAATTCACTGATTCCAAGCCTTACGTCTACATATTTGCAGTCGCTTAGTGATTTATAATATGTAGATACTGTTTTAAAGATATGTTCTCTTAACGTGTCCAGGATTTCTATGCGTGGTTTCATTGTAGATTAATTAGTTTCTTTCAATTCTCTCGTAAGGAACAAACTGACCTTAACGCAGAGGCGCAGAGGTCGCTGAGCTTTTTAGGGAATTTACTTTAAATTGTTGACTACCCTGAAAATTCCATCTCGCAATACGTCAACATGAAAATTGATTATTAAACCTAAATGTTTACTGCTAAGACGTAAATATGTCAGCAGTTTCGGCTTGTCTATGGTTGATAAATCTTCTTTCGCTTTCAAATCTACAATTACTTTATCTTCGACTAATAAGTCCAAGCGAAGATCTGTTCCAAGCCTGATTCCTTTATAGGGAATTGGTACACTTTGTTGCCTTTTAAATTGCAATCCTCTCATGTGTAACTCATGGCATAGAGCATCTTCATAAACAGATTCCAAAAATCCTGGCCCTAAAATACGATGTACTTCTTATTGCAGCACTGATTATCTTCTCTGATATCTCGTTTTCATGCAAAATGAATAACACCCTTCTTCTTTTAGATCAGTCCTTATAACCCTTTTGCGTTCTCTGCGCCTCTGCGTTAAGATAAAATACTAAATGACAAATTAACATTTGGTAAATTATGAAGACGCCTTCTCTTCTTTCCTCTTAATCGTAATATTCATAGCAATGAAGACAAAGGTTACCAGAAATACCATCCCTACGGTAGTAACGATAGTCATGTGGATCAGGTTTCCTTTAATTTCGGCTTCAGCCCTGTCTATGGGTACCGCTACCGAAATAGCTCCTCTCAGGTCTCCAAAGGTATAGTCCGTAGCATTGTCTTCAGGATATTCTTCCTGTATGAACCCAGGCACGGCCTCCTTGGCAGAGTGGCATTTAAGGCACGCTTCTTCGATGTGAAGGGGAATGAGATATCTCAAAACTTTTTTACTCTCTATCTCATCGACACCTTTGTATTCAGTAAGATTTTTGTCATTCTCGAATTCAGCAAGGGCTTTCTCCTCAAATATATCCGGTCTGTTTTTAGGATTTCTATATTTTGAACTGACCTGTCTTAATCGATACCCGGTTGCGTTATAAAACTTTTTACCGATCTCATTCCCTGCGATTGCCGGCATGAGCAATCTGGTTGCTTCATTGTGCTCCATATTTGCAATTGCCATTGTTTCTGCCAGATATTCTCTTGTGTGTTTGAGTTCCAGGGCAATCATTTTGCATTTGTCGAATACTTCATCTCGTAACATAGTCGACTGTTTCTGGAAATTAGTAACACTTATAGACAGTATTACAATGGCTACTACAAATATTATGATTCCGTATAGTTTAAAATTCTTTTTCATAAAAGGTTAGTATGCTTTAAAAAAGTTTAAATCGTTATGCACAATGGCTTTCAGTCTAACACAAAAGCGAGAGATTTTCTAAAAAAATTATAGACATATCCAGACCACTTTCTCTGGACCAAAAGGCGCCACGCCAGAAAAATCCTTTTTGCCTATCAATCAGAGAAGCACGATGTCCCCTGATTGAAGTCAAGCTTTTGCACAAGTTTATGAGAGATTTTGCTTGTAAAATTGTTTTAAAGTAATATAAACCATAAATATATAATTCGAAATGTGCGGCAACTGAGTATTTCTTATAACTGTAGTATATGTATATTTCAACTGTTGTCCGAGGAAAAAATAGAATAGTAAGAAGTTCCGACCACTAAATTAATTTTATTTAAATCTTAATATGAAGGAGTTGAGAATGGCTGAAGCAAAGGGATTGAGTAAACCGGTTAAGTTGAAATCTGAACTGGCAGAGTTTCTAGGGAAAAAAGAACTTCCCAGAACAGAGATCACCAAAAAATTGTGGGACTATATTAAAGCAAATAAACTCCAGACAAAGAGTGAAAATGGAAAGCCTGAGAATGCGGGTAAGTACATTGTTGCCGATGCTAAACTGCTCTCTATCTTTAAAAATACTAAATCTAAAAGCAAATCAGGTAAGCTCACTGACCTTACAAAGCTGAAAGAGGGCCAGACGATCAATATGATGCAGATGGCTGCTGTTGTCGGCGCAAATGTAGAATAAGTCTAAAGTGTCGGGCTGCATATGAACAGTGCAGACCCGACACTACACGTTAGCATGGTTGCGATGCCCATTCAGCTGATCCATCAGGGTGTTAGATGAGATGATACAATTACCTTCCCTTGCGATTAACGCATACATGCGTAGAAGGCTGCTGGCATCAGCAAAGCTCGGCCTGGCCGTGATTCCTTTCTACTTAGCTCTTCATTTCATTCACGGATACTGTATCACACCGGGATCGTTCATCTTGCCATTCTGGTTCGGGTTCGCAATAGGCGTGGCCGAGCTCTTCCTTCTCAAGAACTGGCTCAAGGATCTTCCCTTTCTCGTCCATTTGGCAGGAAAATCACTGATGCTCATCGGGGTCATGTACCTCGCGTTCGCTGTGCTCAACCTCCTGGACGTGTTCATTGATGGGATCACCTGGCAGGCCTATGCCCAGGCCATCTTCCAGCATAAGACCCTTATCGGAATGGTTGAAGGACTCGGAGTTATAGTTTTTCTTCTCTTCTTCATACAACTCGACCGATTGCTCGGGCCAGGCTTACTCCTGGGGTACGTAACCGGGCGTTACCACCGACCTCGTCGGGAACTCCGCATCTTCATGTTTCTGGACCTAAAGGGTTCAACCATGCTGGCAGACAAGATGGACGCTGATCTCTACTCCAACTTCCTCCACCGCTACTTTACGGAGATGTCCGAGCCGATTCTGAGGACTGGTGCGGAAATCTACAAATACGTTGGTGACGAGATCATATTGACCTGGAAGATGAGGAGCGGACTTGACGAGGAGAGCTGCATCCGGTTGTTCTTCCTCATTGAAAACCAAATCCACGCACAAAAGGATAACTTCCTTCAAGCGTATGGAGTCGTGCCCGAGTTCAAAGCGGGAGTTCACGTCGGCGAAGTCATCACTGCTCAGATGGGGGAGCTCAAGAGCGAAATTGTCTACAATGGCGATGTCCTCAATACAACTGCGCGAATCCAAGCACTCTGTAACCAGCTCGATCAAAAACTACTGGTGTCGGCAGAACTCATGAAGAGCCTCTCTCTCGGACCGGAGTACAAGGTTTCTGAGCTTGGGCCTGTGCAACTGCGCGGAAAAGCAGAGGCGTTTGAGCTCTGCGCTGTGAACCGAACCGAACTCTGGCGGACTTAACAAAGCAAATCAAGCTAATGCCTAATACCGTGTTTATTGAAGTTATGCCTGCCTATAGTAAAATGTCCTATGTCACGGCCTGGCCCCGATCAGGGAAGCAATTGCAAAATAAATTTTGGAATTTTAGGACAGTAGTCTGTCTGGGATTTTAGATTTTCAGATTGAACAGAACCAGAGGCTTAGTAATACTAAGATAATAATTTTGTGATTGAGAAAAATGTAAAGATCAGGTGTAATAGGATCATGAAATTCCAAAATTTATTTTGCAATAGTATACACAAATCATCCGTGCTGGAATGATCTGAAAAACGGCACCTTGGTGATTCAATAATATTGTAAGGACTGTTTTTAATAACACCAGTTACCCCTATAGAGATTACTATGAAAAAAACGTTTAAATTGACCCACCCGAAGATCAAAGTTCCCCAACTTGTTGTAGCCATCAAACATGAAGTGAGAAAATACCTAAGAAGAGAACGCAGAAAGATTCTACCAGAAAAGGTAGATTTTTGGGATTTTGACTGTCGATGCGGTGTTGATGAGGCAGATAGTGGAGTTATTCATGTGTCCGACATCGACAAAGCCATTGACCAAGCCGAATCAAAACAGCTCGAATCCTTTTATCTGGAAATCCTGGCCAAACCGGGTCGTCGACGCAAAAAGCCCAGAGAAGAGCAGCAAACAAACGGAGATAGAACGACTAAACCCGGATCATGAGTGAACAACAAGCCAATAACCCCCTGCACGGTGTAACCCTGGAACAGATCGTTAATAGCCTGGTAGAGCATTATGGCTGGGACGAATTAGGCATACGCATCGGCATACGGTGTTTCACTAACAACCCTTCTGTGAAGTCCAGCCTCAAGTTTCTACGAAGAACGCCTTGGGCAAGAAAGAAAATCGAGCGCTTATACCTCTCCACGCAAAACAGTGAGTAATTATGGAAAAGAAAAAATATACATTGGAAGAGATACAGAACTGTATCGAAACCCTTGAAGCTTTGGTTGAGAATAGCGAACAACTTGTCTGTTTAGACAAGCAGGAGAAGAAGAAGCTATTTACAGCAGCGGGGAAAATTGCACGGCCTTCAACTGAAGAGAGGAAGAAACGCCGTAAAGATGAAAAGGTTGCGAAAAGCCAGGGTTTAAAGAAAGCGGACAGAATTGCCCGGCGTAATACGGGAATCCGCGATGCCCGGCTAAAAGATGTATTCAGCGCCCCGAAAGAACTTCCGATGGACAGGATTGAATCGGAGCTTAAACCGGAGGAACTCAGTTCCGAACGCAATTGCTATGTTTGTAAAGCTGAGTTTACAACTCTTCATCATTTTTATGATTCGATGTGTAAACCCTGTGGCGACCTGAATTATAGAAAACGATTCCAAACCGCATCGCTTCACGGGAAAGTCGTGTTGATTACCGGCTCGCGACTTAAGATTGGCTATCATTCGACCTTGATGTTGCTTCGTGCCGGCGCCACGGTAATTGCTACCACTCGTTTCCCGGTTGATTCGGCAGAGCGATTTGCAAAGGAAGATGATTTTGCTCATTGGAAAGAGCGTCTGCATATCCATGGACTTGATCTGCGCCATACACCAAGTGTGGAAATTTTTGCCCGCTACATCGAGCAAAGCTATGAACGTCTTGATATACTGATCAATAATGCGGCCCAGACAGTTCGACGTCCTCCGGGATTTTATGCGCATTTAATAGAAAATGAATCAAAACAATTACGCAGCTTATCAGAAGATGTCCAAACTCTTCTTGGTAACCATGAGGCCTGCAAAAGTCAGCTGACGGCACTTTGCCAGAACGGATCTGAACAAGACGCCTCTCTTCCTGTTACATGGTACGGGCAGGGCCCGGGAATCGGATTGCGTGCTTCCGCAAAACTTTCTCAGATCCCCTACAATTTTGACAACTCTATAGCTGCTGCAGAACTGTTTCCAAAAGGCAAACTAGATGTGGACCTCCAACAGGTTGATTTGCGAAAAACAAATAGTTGGCGTCTGAAGCTTGGTGATATCGAAACCCCGGAAATGCTGGAAGTACAACTGGTGAATGCAGTCGCTCCATTTGTATTGTGCAATCGTCTGGCGAACCTGATGAAACGTGATAATACCGGGCAAAAACACATTGTGAACGTAACAGCGGTGGAAGGCAAGTTTTACCGATTTAAAAAGTCAGATCGTCATCCCCATACGAATATGGCGAAAGCCGCCTTAAATATGCTGACCCACACCTCGGCAGGTGATTTCGTGAAATATGGTATTTTTATGAATGCGGTAGATACCGGTTGGGTGACTGATGAAGACCCGATAGAACTTTCTCAATTCAAACAGAACGTGCATGATTTTCAACCTCCATTGGATATTGTGGACGGAGCGGCGAGAGTCTGTGATCCATTCTTTGATGGTATTCTTACCGGTAAGCATTGGGTCGGGAAATTCCTGAAAGACTATTTCCCAATCGATTGGTAACTTTTACCTCATATGGTATTAACACTTATAAAATGAATGATCCGATTTCAAAACCGGTTATAACAAACAAATCAACTTGAGGGCTTCATCATAAGTTATTTCTACTGTTAGAGGCGAGAAAGACAATGAAACAAGATCAAGTAAAAGAGCATTTTGCCAGGCAAGCGGATGAATATGAAAAATTAATGGTAAAGCTCATTCCTCAATACCTTAAGCAACATCAAATTATTTACCGCTTACTTCCCAATGACGATAAAAATTACCGAGTTCTGGACTTAGGATGTGGAAATGGAATTCTATCTGAATTAGTTTTCCAAAAACTTCCTAATTCACATATTGTCGGCTTTGATTTAACCGAAAGCATGCTGAAGTCATTTAAGAAAAAATTGTCAAAGTATTCCGGGAAATTTGAGTTAAAACAAGGTGATTTTCGTTCTGACTCAATTGGTGATGAGTATGATATTATTATTGCAGGCCTTACTCTGCACCATCTTACATGGGAAGAGCGAGAGAAATTTTACAAGACATTGTACTCCTCATTAAATGAAGGTGGCCTTTTCATAGCCAGAGACATAATTATTGACGAGAACAAAGATGTTGTTGATGATCAATACGGCTATTGGAAGGAGTTCATGAAATCACAGGGAGAAGACCCTGATTTCTGGTACTCCAAACATATTGAAAAAGACTACCCAATGACTCTAACTGATCATTTTGCCTGGTTGAGAAAAGCAGGTTTCTCAAAGATGGCGTGCCAGTGGAGACTTTATAATTTTGCTATCACCACGGCAGAAAAGAGAGAAATCTAAAAAATAGGTGAACACGGACTGGCAATTTAATCGCACTTCATTTCAGGCCAGTTGCCCCACAGCACTAAGCGTTATAAATTATGATAGCAGTCATTCAAGAAGAAGAAACAGGATGTGCTATAGCAAGTTCGGCAGCTATTGCAGGTATTTCATATGAAGAGGCCAGGAAAATAGCCAATGGTATGGGTATTTATGCTGAAGATCCTTGTTTGTGGTCAGAGACAAACTGCATACGCAGATTACTCGCGAAGCTGGGATTAAAAGCAGGCAATAAAGAGATACCCTTCACAAACTGGGAGTCATTACCAAATTGTGCGTTGTTATCAATCAAATGGAGTTTGAAAAATGGTCAGCCTTTTTGGCATTGGGTAGTCTTTGTTCGTGATGGCAATCGAAAGTATGTATTAGATTCCAAGAAATCTTTAAAATCGAATAGCAGAACAGACTTTGGACGTATGAAGCCAAAATGGTTTATAGAAGTAAATAGGTGAGACCTCTCCTCCACCATACGGAGAATATGAGCTGTTCCTGCCTGTTCCTTCGCTGAATTGAGGATTTGGCGGACAAAGACAGGACAAAGCATGTCCTGTCTTTAGTTCAAATGAGATACGAAAAAGTAAAGCTATTTCTTCCTGAACCCTAAACGTATCAACGCTGAGGTGCTCTTCTGCGTCTCTGGTTACCACTATTGCCTTTGGACTCATGAGGCTTGCCACCCCGAAAACCACCTTTATTACCGCCACGGCGGCGACTCCTGTGAGCTTCAGCCCCGGCAGTCTCTTCCTTATCCGGTACTTTTGCCGGTTTCGAAAAGCCGTCGATACTGTTGACGGGAATCACTTTTTTAATCAGGCGCTCAATAGCGCGCAGCAGTTTTATCTCTTCGTCCGTCACCAGAGAAATCGATTCCCCTGTGCTGCCGGCACGACCGGTACGGCCGATGCGGTGCACGTAGTCCTCCGCAACGTTCGGCATATCATAATTCACTACGTGCGGAAGGCGATCAATATCCAGACCTCGAGAGGCGATATCCGTAGCCACCAGAACGCGCACTTTACCGGCTTTGAATTCCGCCAGAGCAAGTGTTCGCGCCGACTGACTCTTGTTGCCGTGAATGGCAGACGCCCCAATACCATTCTTTCCCAACTGCTTTGCCAGACGGTTTGCGCCGTGTTTAGTTCTGGTGAACACCAGCACTTGATCCCAATTGCCTTCTAAAATAAGGTGAGACAGCAAATCGCACTTGCGGGACTTTGGCACGTGGTAAACAGATTGATCAACGTTTTCTGCTGCCGCATTCTGCCGCGCCACTTCAACCATCTTCGGCTTGTTGAGAATGGTATCTGCAAGCGCTTTGATCTCTTTCGAATAGGTCGCTGAAAAAAACAGTGTTTGCCTCTTTTTCGGCACCATTTGAATGATTTTACGAATATCGTGAATAAAGCCCATATCCAGCATGCGGTCCGCCTCGTCAAGAATCAATATTTCAATACGCGAGAGATCGAGGAATTTCTGGCCGGCAAGATCAAGAAGACGGCCCGGAGTACCGATGACGATGTTAACGCCCTTGCGCAGGATATTTATCTGGGGCCCACTACCAACACCTCCGAATATAATAGCGGAACGGATGTGCAGACCCTTCCCGTAAGTCTCGACGCTTTTTCCAACCTGAGCTGCCAGTTCACGAGTCGGTGTCAGAATGAGGGCCCGAGGGCGATGACCGCCGCGATGACCCTGAGTGCTTAAAATATGGAGAAGTGGCAGCGTGAAAGCCGCGGTTTTACCCGTGCCTGTCTGCGCCCCGGCGAGAATGTCCCTGCCCTCAATAATGACCGGAATTGCCTTTTCCTGAATAGGTGTCGGCTCAATATAACCCTGAAATTTAACTCCGGTCAGAATTTCCGGACGAAGACCCAAATTTTCAAACGACATAAAATTATCCTGTGATCTGCCTAACCAACATCAAAGTGGCCGATCCCAGGCATAAAGTTTAAATGTATAATGACTGCATGACTCAAAAATATCCACGACATAGTTGGTGTTGGATCGGAGAACACTTTATGATTGTGGTAATATAGCAAACCTGAGTTCAAATACTTTACGCTGAGGGGGGCTATTTAGAGCATGTTCTGTGAAATCGACAATGACTTCATCTGCTCCACATTATATAGGTTTCACGTAAGAACATCAAACAAAGAATCTCCTCTCTTCCACTATTATTAGTACTCTCTTTTTTTTAATGTATTGGCGAAAGTAATGTTTTTTATAAATTTCACTTAAAAATTGCTTTAAAGTTATATAAACCATGACTAGGCTGTTGGGAATATACAGACGCCATAACCTGTACATTTAACTGTTAGATGAGGAATGAGGAAGAAAATTATGGAAGATAAGAAGTTTTTCCCAAATTTTAAATCTAGAGATGATTTAAAACAATACGAAAAAGAGTCATTATTGTTATATGCCTTGAAATTACGATACAACATTGATGATATACATACCATTGCTGCAGAATCCATTACAGATGGCAATGACGATAAAAAAATGGATATGGTTTTTATCGATGAAGATAACGGCCGAATTATTATAGCCCAGTCCTACATCGCAGAGGAAACAACTAAAAATGCGGCAAAAGAAAACAAGGCTTCCGATTTAAATACAGCGGCCTCATGGCTGTTTGCAATGGCTGAGAATGAATTGCCTGATCGAGTTAAATCTCATGTCTTAGAAGTAAGGAGGCTATTGAAAGAAGAAAAAATTTCAGAAATATTGTTCTGGTATTGTCACAATCTTCCCGAATAAAAAAATGTTGATGATGCCTTGAAGTCAGTTGAACAAACTTCAAGTGCACTACTTAAAGGTCATTTCCCCTCTTCCGATATTAGTATATCTGCACTTGAGATAGGCATTAATTCAATAGAAGAATATTATGTGTCGAAAACAACGCCAATACTAGTTTCAGACACTTTTGAAGTAGAGGTTACAGGCGGTTATGAAGTAAGCGCGTCTAAATGGCAAGCTTTTGTAACTACAGTTGACGCTAAATGGTTATATGATATTTATAAACAACATAGCACACAATTATTTTCTGCTAATATAAGAGATTATTTGGGAAGTCGAAGAACCGATAAAAACATTAATAATGGAATTAAAAATACGGTTGGATCAGAAGCTGAGCAATTTTGGGTTTATAATAACGGAATAACCGCCCTTGTCAACACTTTTGACATCACTAACATCGAATCAAATAAATTGAAAATTATCGGTTTATCTATTGTTAATGGAGCGCAAACAACAGGCGTAATTGGCACAGAGGATAATCCACCTAAAAACGTTAAAATTCCAATTCGATTTATCAAGTGTGATGATCAAAATACAGTCTTAAGTATTATTAAGTTTAATAATAGCCAAAACAGGATACATGCTTCTGATTTTCGAAGTAATGATCCAGTTCAAGTTCGGTTAATGACTGATTTTAATAACAACACAGAATTCGAATATGCACTTCGAAGAGGTGGCAGTGAAGATGTAATACGACGCCCAGCAAACTTCCTTTCAGCTACTGTAGTTGCTCAGGCATTAGCTGCTTTTTTTATAAGGCCACACATGGCTTATCATCAAAAAAATAAAATTTGGAAAATTGATAAATATTATAATTTTGTATTCAATGACAGTTCTAATTATGGCAATGTCCTTTTTTCTTATAGCTTGCTAAAAACAGTAGAAAAAATCAAGAAGGATTTAATGAATAAATCATCAACAGATGAATTAAAGACTGTTGAGGAAAAACACCTAGACTATCTTCGTCAGAGAGGATCTATATTCTTGTTTATGTCAGCAATATCCGCCAGCTTAGAAACAATATTAGATTGCAAAATTGCAAACAAATCAAAACTGAAATTTAAAAAAGTTGAAAACATTGGTTCACTGATTAATACTTGGAAGCCTGTTGTTGATTCGATATTGCCATATACAAGCCAACTAACAGACTCCTTAAATGATGGCATTAGGTCTGTTGATACAGTTAAAGATGCTATAAACAAATTTGTTTCGATGGTAGAGTCAACTAGTTCTGTACTAAAATCAGAATACTCAAAATTTTCTAGTGAGATAGAAAAATAATAACATCTAAAATTTTGAGGCACTAGAATGCAGTACTGCAGGTATCAAATTAGCCTTTAATATTCTATGATTTGCGGATTTTTTCTAAGCAAGAAAATCCGCTTCTGGTTCTGCATTTGTGATCGAGACGTTTAAAGGTTTCCACCGCATTCCGCAAAGGTATATGCTTTAATCTACATGATTATGAGCAGGATTGAGGAAGTTTTCAATATCTTCTATGTCAGAAACTTTTTTGCAGTAGGGAAGTGAGTTTAAGAAGTATTTACCATAGAACTTGCTCTTAATACGGGGGTCCAGGATTGCAACAACACCCGTGTCAGTCGTTGACCTGATCAAACAGCCAAATCCCTGTCTCAACAGTATGATTGCCGGTGATACATGGTAGAATATAAATGGATTCTGTTTTAGAGCTCCAGAAGTTCTATTTTTGCCTTGAATAGCAATGTCCTTTGTTTTAGCATGTAAATCGATACCACAAATAATATACGTGCTATTTACTACAGAATGAAATATCAAACATTTCTGAAACCAAAAGCAATTAAGGATTTGAAAAATATCTCAAAGACTGATGCAAAGAAAATTGCCACAAAGATTAAAGAAATGGAAAATAATTTACAAGGCGATGTAAAGAAACTAACCAAACATACTCCTGAATACAGGTTGAGGGTTGGGGATTGGCGAATATTATTTGAAATAGAAATCAACAAAATCGTAATTTATAAAATTAAGCACCGCAAAGACGCGTATCGTTAAGGAGATGATTATGACACTACATCCACAAATAATTGAAAAAGACGGAAAAAAAGAATTTGTAGTATTACCTTACGAAGAGTTTATTGTCATAAAATATGAGTTAGAAAACTATGAAGATTTAAAGGATTTAAGAGATGCAAAAGAGAGTTCAAAACATGAAGAGAGTATTCCTTTAAGCGAGGTTATTAAAGATTTAGATTTAAAATAATAATCTCGCCAAACTATCAGGCCAACAGCATATTGCCGTTCTGACAGAAGACACCCCCCCCTGATCTATCAGTTCGAACAGGAAGGCATCCACAGCATTCCTCTAACCAAGATATCAGGTATATACTTTAATCTACATGATTATGTTCCGGACTGAGAAAGGCTTCAATATCTTCTATGTCAGAAACTTTTTTACAATCCGGAAGTGAGTTTAAAAAGTACTTGCCATAAAACTTGCTCTTAATGCGGGGGTCCAGGATCGCAACTACACCCGTGTCTGTCGTTGACCTGATCAGACGGCCAAATCCCTGTCTCAACAGTGTGATTGCCTGTGGTACCTGGTAGAACATAAATGGATTTTTGTTCTGGGATTTCAGCAGTTCCATTCTAGCTTCAATTATCGGATCATCAGGGACTGCGAATGGTAGCTTGGTTATTATTACACTCTTCAGGGCTTCGCCGGGCACGTCAACTCCCTGCCAGAATGTGGCGGTGCCAAAGAGAACGGGTTTATGACTGGTCTTAAACTCTTCAATCAACAGGTATCTTGGCTTATCACCCTGTTTGAAAAGAGTAAAATCATCCAGATCTTCTTGAATCTTTTCGTATACACTGTTAAGCATCTTGAAACTCGTAAAGAGAATAAAAGCTCTTCCCTGTGAATGATTGATAATCTCCTCTACATGTTTAATAATACTATTTTCGAATTGATCAGGTTGCTGGTTCGGGTCCGGTATATTATCAGGGATGTATATAAGTGCATTTTCAGAGAAGTTAAATGGAGATCCTATCGCTTTTTCACTATAATCGTCCTCGCTTGTTATGCAAGAATCAAATCCGTCCTGTTCCAAAGTGATAACCGGCTTTTCTATGTCTGCCTGCGTGCAGATGGGTATTCCCAGCCGTCCCTTTAGGTACTTGAAGCTTCCGTTTATAGAGAGTGTTGCTGAAGTAAGAATTACAGGCCTGATCTTGCCAAATATCTGTTTCTCAAATTCCATGGCAACATTTATTGGCGCTGCAAGCAGGGAGCATCTTGTTGATTTATGGTTTAATGGTTCCAGCGTGTTTGTTAATTGCAGTGTATTTGTAAGAGATTCATATCGAGATTTCTTCCTCTCAATTTCTGCCCAGTAGACAGCTTCTCCCAGATCCTGATTTATGATAGTAGATATATTTTTATTAATGTCACTACACCTGTTTGCGAATGCACAAATTTCCAATCTATCCTCATCTGTTTTTACCTGTTTAGACAGAGACTCCAGCAGATCGAAAAGAGCGGACAATGGCTTATCAAGATAGTTGTTTATGGCCCCCTTTTCTCTAATCCGGGTGGTTTTATTGCCTCTTCCGTATTTTTCAATTATTTCTGAAAAGAAAAGATCGCTGGCAGAACCGACTTCTTTCAGTAGTTTTTCACTATCGTTTATGATAGCCATTTGTTTAGCTTGATCTGATGTGTTGGATGAATCAAAAAGCCTTGTTATCAACCCCTTCCCGGTTTTAGGGTTCAGGATAGAGTCGAGCATATATTTAATCCTGGAGTTTGAGATTTCTATACCGAAGTAACTGGTAGCTATATCTTCCAGTGTATGCGCTTCATCAAAAACTACGGCATCAAAATCCGGTAAAACCCGTCCGTCATTTGCTATATTAGCAAAAAAAAGATGGTGATTTGTAACCAATATTTGCGCCTTATACTCTTTTCTCCGTGCCTTGTTGTAGTAGCAATCGTCTTTGAAAGTACATTGTTTACCAAAGCAGAGGTCGGACTCTCTACATATTTTGCTCCATACTGCCTGTGATGGTTCAAAATCCAGTTCTGACCGTAGTCCCCTCTTTGTTTGTGGTTCCCACTGGATGACATGTTGAAATTCATTGAATTCTCTATTAATGTTAAAGACACCGTGCATCTGAGCTTGATGGAACCTCCTGAGGCATAAATAATTCTGCCCGCCCACACAGAGAGCATAGGAAAAATCGAAGCGGTCGGCCTGTCCGTGCTCCGGAGGCAAGTCGTTATCTCCTGTATCAGTATCAGCATAAGTATAATCAGGCTTCAGGACATTGCGAAGAAATGGAAGGTCTTTTTTTATTAATTGTTCCTGTAGTGTCTTGGTGTGCGTTGAGATGATGACCTTTTTGTTATTTTTAACACTCCAGAATATAAACGGAATAAGATATGCCATACTTTTGCCTACTCCGGTGCCGGCTTCAACGATAAGGTGCTTGTTCTCCTCTATAGCTTTTTCAATGGTAAGGGCCATATCCAGCTGTTCAGGCCTCAACTCGTAAGAACCTAATTTCTTTGCGATAACTCCGTTTTCACCCAGTACGTCTTCGATCAACATGGTCTCAGGATAAATCAATTTCTTTAGCCTTGCAAATCCTTTTTCCTAATATATAATTTTTGCTCGAAGCAAAATCTGGTTGGGGTCTTATGCTCAAGTTAATAAATTGAAATATAAGATCGGTTACGTTAATAAAAAGGGGCAATGTCCATGGATGATAGATTAGAGAAGCTCGAAGCAGATGCACGTAAATTAGTCGAAGACTATGTGGCAACAAGTCCTTATGAACTGAACCCGAATTCAAAACATGTAGATAAGATTATCAAGAGCCTTGCAAAGAAGAAACGGAATAAAGGTTTTTTTTACTGTCCGTGCAGAATGCTTTCTGATGACAAAGAGACGGATGCAAAGATTATCTGTCCGTGTGAATACCACAAAGAAGAGATAGAGAAAGACGGCATATGCAGTTGCGATCTTTTTGTAAGCTCTGATTATAAACCTGCCTCTGCCGTTTAACCTACTCTGCTCCGTATAACTCAGAAAAAACAGATTTCATACTGTAGTTGGCTGTAAATCTTTTAATCATCAACTTCATTCCACGCCAATTGCCGGCTCAATTATGGCTGCTTGCCAACCTTAAAGCCAGATAAAGCGGCTAGGTTATTATATAGAAACCACTTACACCCATATGCGCTTCTGTTTTAAAAGGCAAACTTCTTTATTGACTGTTATATCTGATATAGTAAAATTAAGAACACATTTAACAGGCAAGTAAATCATATTAGGGCAATCCAATGTTATCACAAAAAATCACTGATTTAATTTTTGCTTACCCACTCAAAAAAACAACTATTTCTATAATATCTCCCTATCAATATTCAAACTTAACGGCAAGTAGATTTGTATTATTTACAAATTGAGAAATGAACAATAACTAAGAAAATCCAGATAGAAAGAAGCGAAATACATTAATCAGGAGAAAGGTTATAAAATGGAAACAACAAAACGACTTATCTTTTTGTGTGCGATAACAGCCTTACTTACAACAAATCTATGTGCTAAAGAGATTAAAAAGGAGATTGTTATAGGATGCGAGAATAGTATTCTGCCGTCTGCCGTCTGGGTGGCAAAAAGCAAAGGCTACTTCAGAGAGGAAGGTCTTAATGTAAGAATAAAAGATTTTGATTCCGGAAGAGACGCTCTTGTTTCGATGTTGAAAAACAGTGGCACAGACATTTGCACAGCATCTCAAACACCAATTGTGTTTCATAGCTTTAATAGGGATGACTTCTCTATTATCGGAACAATGGTTTATTCTTATAATGACATCAAAGTTCTTGTCCGTCAGGATAAATGGATCAAAAATCCTACGGATTTAAAAGGCAGAAAAATTGGAATAACCAAAGGTTCAGCCGGACAATTTTATTTAAATCTTTTTTTGAACTATAATGGTCTCAGCTGTTCTGATGTGGATGGAATTGATATAAATGCACCAGAGTTGCCTCATGCACTGGCAGATGGACGTGTAGATGCTATTAGCACATGGGAACCTCACATTATGGCGGCCATGAAGATATTAGGGAAGAAAGCACTTATTCTGCCTGGTGGAAATATTTTTCGTGAGGATTTCTATTTTGTAGTAAATAAGAGTTTTATAAAGGATAATCCGGAAGCCCTAACGGTATTCTTGAAAGCGATTGAAAGGGGTGAGAAATTCCTTCAAAAAAATAGAGAGGATTCAATATCCATCGTATCGGAAAGACTGAAGATAGACAAAATAACCATAGCTTCAGTTTGGGATGATTTTGACTTTAAGCTGATACTGGATCAGTCGATATTTATATCTTTAGAAGCTCAAGCAAGGTGGGCGATACATGACAGACTAACGGAGAAGAGAGAAGTCCCCAATTATCTTGACTTTATCTACATGGATGCATTGGAAGATGTAAATCCCGAAGCAGTGACCATTATACGATAATAAATGTAATGTTTAGAGGACACAATATTTGAAAATTAAGACTAATCTATACCTGCTGTCTACAATCTTTGTTACCATGTGTGTCGCAATAGGTTTCGTAGTGTTCTATTCACTTGGACAGATAAACAAAGAAGTTAAAATAAGTAATAGTGGCAGTCGGTTGGTTAAAGATATCTTTGAATTAAACATAGTTACCAATGAGTATGCTATGCACCATGAGGAGAGGATGCAAAAGCAATGGCGTATAAAATACAATTCATTATACAGGGAATTAGAGCGAATCAGGGAAATGCCGTTATCCACAGGATATAATTTTATTCTCAAATCCATAATTACTGATTATAAAGCACTTGGAGATCTTTTTACACAATTACAAAACAATATCGGCCGAAGAAGAAGATTGATTGAAGGAGATAGGCCACAAGTCGAACTTGCCAGGGATGTCAGAATAGAAAAACTACTGACAGATGAAATAATGATAAGGTCCCAGGCAATTTCTACACAGGCTTTTAAACTGTCTGACATGATGCAAAAAAGAATATATCAGGTTGAATACAAAACGAAACTGATAATTCTGTTTTCTATAATTGGTTTTGCGGTTTTATCATTCTTCGCTTCTTTCTTTAACATCAGGACGCTTGTAAGGCAAATACAAAAACTGATAAAAGGTGCGGAGTCAATTGGAAAAGGAAACTTAGAACATAAGATTAACCTTAGGACTGAAAATGAGATGCATAAACTTGCCAATGCATTTAACAAGATGTCTAACGATTTAAAAGTATCTCAAAAAAAATTATTAGCAGCCAAAGAATATGCTGAAAACATAGTTGGAACAATTCGAGAACCACTTATCGTACTGGATTCTGACTTACATGTAGTATCTGCAAACAACTCCTTTTACAAAACCTTTAAAGTTTTACCGAAGGAGACAGAAGGTAGATCAATCTACGAACTTGGGAATCGACAGCTGGATATTCCGGAACTGAGGAAACCTCTGGAGGATATCCTTCCGGAAAAAGGAAAATTAGTTGATTATGAGGTTAGAAATATTATTGAGTCCGTTGAAAAAAAAACAATGCTGCTCAATGCCCGGCAGATAGCTCGCGAAGAAGAAGAAGAAGAAGAAGGGAAATTGATTTTGCTTGCTATAGAAGATATTACCAAACGCAGGCAGGCAGAGGAAGAGATAAAGGACCTGGCAAAATTTCCAAGTGAAAACCCCAATCCAGTGCTACGCGTTGAAAAGAACGGCACAATTCTGTTTGCCAACAATGCCGGTTCGATATTTTTAGACTACTGGGGTACTCAAGCAGGTCAGTCCATACCGGAAGAGTGGCACAAACACGTCAAGTATGTTCTTCGTTCCGGTACAAGTAATAATTTTGAAATAGAGTGTAATAATCGTATATTTTCCCTTTCCATTACACGTGTAGGTGAAGAAGGCTATGTCAACTTTTATGGTCTTGACATTACCGAGCGTAAAAAAGCTGAAGAACAAATCAAGGCATCTCTCAAAGAGAAGGAAGTGTTACTGATGGAGATCCATCACAGGGTTAAGAACAATATGCAGGTCATAGCAAGTCTGCTGAAACTACAATCAGAAGACATTAAGGATAAACATTTACTCGAATTATTCAATGAAAGTCGGTACCGTATTAAATCAATGGCACTTATTCATGAAGATTTATATACCAGCA
Source organism: Candidatus Scalindua sp. (assembly GCA_018670825.1). Taxonomy (GTDB): domain Bacteria; phylum Planctomycetota; class Brocadiia; order Brocadiales; family Scalinduaceae; genus Scalindua. The sequence goes on from JABHIW010000049.1 coordinate 27,941, forward strand.
AAGACTTGGCAAGCATTGATTTTGAGGAATATACTCGTAAACTAACAGGCCATTTGATGACGTCATTTGGAGTTAGCACCGACAGGATAAGAATAAACATAAATATTAATAATATTTCTCTTGGTATTGATACCGCAATTCCATGTGGTCTGATTATTAATGAGCTCTTTACAAACTCACTGAAATATGCATTTCCTGCCAACCGGTTCGACGTAGACCTGAAAGATAAAAAGGGAGAAATCTGCATTGACTTTCATTCAAATAGCAGTGAATATTCGTTGATTTTCAAAGATAATGGTGTAGGATTACCGGAGGAGATGGATTTCCTTAAGGTTGGAACATTAGGCTTGGATTTGGTAAGAACATTAGTAAAGCAGCTTAAAGGCGCTATCGAGCTTAACAGAAGCGGTGGCACGGAGTTTAAGATAATATTTAGAGTGCAACCCCTTATCGTTCGGACGGCTAACAAATAGAAACGAGAGAAATTCTAGGAGCAAAGTTGAATTATCGTATTTAGGAATTAAGGATGACAATCAAAGGACAGATGGCTCATGTCAAAAACAAAAATATTGATAGTTGAGGATGAATTGATTACCGCAAAGGCTATAAGACGTTCCTTAAATAGACTCGGATATGATGTTTTAGATAATGTTGCTTCCGGAGAAGAAGCAATCCAAATAATATCAAAAGTTCGTCCGGATTTAATATTGATGGATATCATTTTGGATGGGAAGATGGACGGAATTGAGACTGCTAGTGAAATAAAAAATCGTTTTAATATTCCCCTTGTATATCTGACCGCCCATGCAGATAACGCAACACTGGAAAGGGCAAAGATAACAGAACCATATAGTTATATTCTCAAGCCATTTGAAGAGAGGGAATTACACATCGCTATAGAGATAGCATTTTACAAACACAAGATGGAGGAGTCTCTCTTACAATCGGAGAAATTAAAGTCTCTGGGAGTTATAACAGCCGGAGTTGCACATGAGTTTAATAATATTCTTGCAGTAATCATGGGTAATGCGGAGTTACTTAACAGAGTTAAAGATGATAAGAAATTAGAGACGGGGCTGAATGCTATTATTAAGGCAAGTGATGATGGGGCTCAAATAGTTAAAAGAATGATTACGTATGCCAAGGCAGGAGGAAGTACATCCAATTACCTTTTAACTGATATAAATTATTTAATAAGAGAGGTGATTGATTTCACAATGCCCAGATGGAAGAATATTGCACAATCTGAAGGCCTTTACAACTATTTAGATACAGAAGGTATGAAGGAAATACCGGAAGTGTTTTGTAATCCCACAGAGTTAAGAGAGGTGTTTGTAAACCTAATTAATAATTCTTTGGATGCAATGCCTGATGGAGGCAGAATATCATTTAGTACGGAGAGTGACGAAAATACGGTTTTTGTAAGTATCTCTGATACCGGTAAGGGCATGCCTGAAGACGTTAAGAAGAAGATATTTGATCCCTTTTTTACTACGCGGAGTCCGCTGGGGACTGGATTGGGTATGAGTTGTGTCTATAGCATAATAAAGAGCCATGGAGGCAAGATAGAGGTGGAGAGTGAGGTAGGAAAAGGCACCACAATTAACCTGAATATTCCACACCGAAAAGATGCAGTGCAAAGAATTACACCATCCGAACCTGACGGAAAAATAACTACGAGAAAACTCCGCATTTTAGTAATAGATGACAATGAGGAGCTATGCGTGGTTATAGACAAATTCCTTACCAGAGGTGGTCATACCGTTGAAACTTTTAATAACGGTGCAGAGGCTATAGAACTTGCCAGGGAAAAAGATGTTGACCTTGTGTTATGTGACCTGGCCATGTCTGGTGTCACCGGATATGATGTAGTAAAGGAGTTGAATAAATTCGCCAGGAAGCCAAAGATAGGCGTAATAACAGGCTGGAGCGAGAAACTCAAACTGTTTGATGAAGAAGGCATGAAGGTAGACTTTATTCTCAGAAAACCTTTGAAAAACTCAGAGTTGACTAAACAAATAAATTCAGTGTTTTCAGACAAAATAAAATAGAGATACCGACTCCTCCAAGTTATAATATTAGGTGTCAATGCTATAACTATTGATTGGTTAATACCCGGATTTCTTCTCTCCCTTGACAATCAGCGTTGTAAGGACTTGAGTAATTTTTTCATTTTTGCTTCCAATGTATTGAACCCTACCTTGTCGATCCAACACAAATGTTATAGGTATATTACGTACATCATACAATTTAGACATCATACCTTTATAACGCATTCCTTCAAATATTTGAGGCCATTCTATATTCTTTTGCAGTATAACACCTTGCAAATCATCAATCTCATCGTCACGGCTGATTCCAATAAATTGAACCTCAGGGCCCTTGAATTTTCTGTACAACCCTTGTATCTCCGGAAGTTTTTCTAGACATTGATCATTCCACGATGCCCAGAAATGCATGACAATAATTTTACCTTCAAATTGTGACAGGCTTATTGGACTTCCGTTAGAATCTTCAGTATGAAAATCAGGCGCATGCATTCCCAGCCTCATTGTACCTCCTAATTCTTTCCCAAAGGCGTTTGCCGCGCCTGGCTCAATGATCCTTAATTCTGTTATAACATCTTTTGCCTCCTCGATATTACCCGTTCCTATTAGAGCCTGTGCCTTAAAATATAATAGCCTTGCCTTGAAGTTTTGATCGATTTCATTCTGTAAGCTCAACACATCATCAAAATAAGCAATGGCTTCATCAAAGTTCTTCAGTATATTATGGGTAGCACCGATATAAAAAGTTGCTTCCAACGCCTCCTCTGTACCGGCAAACATATCTATTATTACCTGAAGTTCGTTCAGGGAATCTTCATAGAATTCTTTGGCATCCTCCGGCTTCATCTTTGAGTAGACACTAAGGTTCTTTCTGATTGTGGTCAATTCCATTGCCGCATCTGCATCCTGCCTCAATGCCCCCATTGCATTATTGTTAAACGCCAGACAAAGTGAAAAGAACATAATTACTACGATTGAAATTAAAAATTTCTCTTTTTTCATGGATATATTTCCTTTATGTAATGTATTTATAACAGTCATTTTGAAGTAATATATTTAAACATACTATTTCACAGAAGCAAAGTATATTTTAGCTTTACGATATTCAGACACGAACTTCACGAATTGATGCCCAACCTCTCTTTCGAGATGACTCCAGGATTATTCTTTGACAAACCCTTATCTAATTACAAAATAACTCTTTCATCTTTTGGGAAATGTCTCTACTACGCATTAACGTTTCACCTATCAGAATCGCGTCAATACCGGCTTCCTCAAGCATGAGAACATCAGCCCTTGTTTTGATTCCGCTTTCACTTACGATAATCTTGCCATCAGGGATCCGATTGCAGAGTTGGAGCGTTGTTTCAAGGTTGGTCTCGAATGTATCCAGGTTTCTGTTATTGATGCCGATAATTGTGGATTCTGTTTCCAATACCTTTTCCAGTTCGTCATTATCATGCACCTCAACCAGACATTCCATGCCCAGTTCATGGGAAAGTGTGAAAAATTCATCAATCTTTTCCTTTGTGAGAATCCTCGCGATCAGCAAAACCAGATCAGCACCGGCAGCTCTTGCCTCGTATATCTGGTGCGGATCAATAATAAAATCTTTTCTGAGGACGGGCAGCCTGACTGTTTCTTTAATCTCAGAAAGATACTTCAACTCTCCCTTAAAAAACTCTTTATCGGTCAGTACGGATATTGCAGATGCGCCACCGGCCTCATATTCCTTTGCTATGTTAATATAATTGAAGTCTTCCCTGATTATGCCGGCTGAAGGAGATGCCTTTTTAACCTCAGCAATAAATTTGATTCTATTATCTTTTTTTAATACCAGCCCGGACTTTACCGCTTCAGGAACATCTCCGCATCTCTCTTTCAAAGATTCTATTGAGACAAGCCTTTTATTCTCAGCAACCTCTTTTAGTTTGTACGCACAGATTTCATCTAATATCATAATTATTGTACTACAAAATGTATAGTTCCCTTCTGACTCTAATCAATACGGTTGTGAGTTTCAAAAATAATACTTCTAATAAACATTTAAATCTAAAGGGTTTGCAATGTCCGCTTACATCTAAACACCCAAATACCTTTACCATTAAACAAGTAGACTAAATGTTTTTTCATTTTCCGTCAAGTATTTAAAAACTATTGATTAAAGAATCCTTTTGTATTAGAATCGATTCTAATTTTATTTTAAATTGGCACAGTAGTATCCGGTTAGGTTTTTGTCGTAACACGTAGGGCAATCCTTTAGGTTTGCTTTCGTACATTAAGGGCAAGGCTAAAGCCTCGCCCTACGTCTCTGCCTCCGGTTCGGTTACAAGAAAGCCGTTCTCGCAAAAGCCTAACCGGGTACTACTGAAATTGGCTGAAACTTTAAATTTTATAAATAGTAAGGGTTAAAAATGAAGAAGACTTATTTGTTCACACCGGGCCCCACTCAGATACCACCAGAAGTCGTTCTGGCAGAAGCAAGCCCGATGATTCACCACAGAACTTCTGAATTTTCAGATATATTCGCAAATGTGTCGGAAGATTTAAAATATGTTTTCCAGACTAAGGATGGCGAGGTATTTACTTTCGCATCTTCCGGTACAGGCGGAATGGAGGCATGTGTGGTTAATTCCGTTTCCCGTGGAGATAAAGCCATCGTGATAAGTGGCGGCAAATTTGGGGAAAGATGGGCGCAAATTTGCGAAACCTATGGTGTAAACGTGGTAAAGATTGACGTAGAAAACGGAAAGGCTGTAAAACCGGAAGATCTGGATGAAACTATAAAAAAGGAAGATGGTGTAAAGGCAGTATTCACTACATTAAGTGAAACTTCAACCGGTGTCGTCCATGATATTGAGGCGATAGCAAAGGTTGTTAAAGGTCATAACTTATTGTTGATCGTGGACGGAATTTCTGGAATTGGAGTTCAGCCATTTAAGATGGATGACTGGGGTATTGACATTGCCGTTACCGGTTCTCAAAAGGGATTTATGCTACCTCCCGGGCTGTCATTTGTGTGTGTCGCGAAGAGTGCATGGGAATCAATTGAGAAGTCAGATTTACCAAAGTACTACTGGAATTTTAAGAAGATGCAAAAGGCGCTAAGCAACAAGACTACAGCATATACACCTGCAATCTCTCTCATAATGGCAGCAGGCAAGTCTATTGAAATGATCAAGAGTGAGGGTATTGAGAATGTGTGGTCCAGGCATGCAAGGCTGGCTAATGCAACAAGAGAAGGAGCTAAGGCTCTCGGTCTTGAACTCTTTGCGGGTGATGACTCAGGGAATGTTCTAACATCCATCAAGATTCCGGACGGAGTAACCTTTGACGCCGGTATCAAGAAGCTGAGGGATGAAACCGGGGTAACAATAGCAGGAGGTCAGGACGAACTAAAAGGTAAGATGTTCAG
>JABHIW010000127.1 GCA_018670825.1 Candidatus Scalindua sp.
ACTGATAATCGGATTAGGAGGAGTCTTTAAAGCTTCATTTCCGTACAGAAACTAGTTATGTCATTCACAGAGGAAATTGATATGATTATTCAGTACCGGCTTTTTTCTTCAAGTCAGATATAAATTCAGGGTCGGTAATATATCCCAGTTCCTCAGCTTGCGTTGCATGCTTTAATGCCATGTCAAACTGTTCAGTTTCATAATAAGACTCTGCTAGCCTATATTGTGTCTCAGGATCCATAGGGTTTATGGACATAGCATTATTATACGCTTCTATTGCTTCTTTGTACTGCAGATTGAGGGTATATGCTTCCCCAAGATGGAAACATAAAAATGCATCATTTAGATTAGCGGTTACGGCTTGCTTACATAAGGTAATTGCCTCATCGATTAAATCCATATCCAAATAGAGCGTACTCAAATTTAAATATGCATCTACAAATTCAGGATTGTTTTCTACTGCTTTTTTATATACTACGATGGCGTCATCAAACATTTCTTTATCGGTATAAGCGTTGCCAAGATTATAATTAGCTTCCGGTTCCTCAGGATCGATTTTAAGTACGTCTTTGAATGCGTCAATTGCTTTATCAATCATGCCTTCGTCATAAAACGATGCACCTTTTCTCAAAAGCATTTCTATAGAAGCTTTCTGTGCTATCTTATCTGCTTCTGTTAGATCAGGCGTTTTATCAAAAGTTTTTTCGCTTTTAAATGTATCTATTTTTGGAGATGTATCTTTGGATTTGCCTGCTGATCTTTTTTGTTGATGGATCTGTCCGAGTTTATTAAGAATGTCGTTACGGGGATTAATATCCAGGGCCTTGTTGTATTCGGTAATAGCTTCGTCAAACTTGCCCTCTTTAAGATAATTGTCACCAAGGGCAATAAGCTTTTCAATATTTTCTGAGGTTGGTTTTTCCTGGATTTCGATGTATTCACCCTCTTGCTTCAATAATTTGTCAGAAAGGGCAAACTCTTTCTCTGCCAGTTCATAATTTCCTTCTTCTCGATAAGCAAATCCTAGATTATAGTGAGCATTGGCAATATTAGGGTTGATTTCCAGTGCTTTATTGGATGCGGTAATTGCGGCATTGTGTGTTCCTTTCCAGTTGTACGCATTTGCCAGTGCTACATATATTTCAGCTTTCAGTTGATTTTGATCTTCTTTCAGTAGTGGTAGGGCTTTTTTCAATTCAACGATTGCATCGGGAATAAGTTTCTTGGCAAGAAAATCGTCACCTCTCTTAAAATGTTCTTCAGCCGTTTGTGAATGTTCTCCTTCTGCTTGTGCAAAGCAAGGAGAAGAAAACAGAAAGCTAACTACTACAAGAAATATGATTTTTGTTAATAATTTCATGATTTTTTTATTCTTTCATTTAAAGCTTTAAGAAGGCTATCTATTTCAACCGGATGTATTTTTGTCGCTTGTTGAATCGTAAACATTTTTGCAACCGTCTTCCTTGCAACAGGACTGGCAAGTTGTTTAAAACCAAATTCCAGGAATACCTCCAGTATCTCAGGAAACTGATCGATTGCATGAGCAATATTTGTGTCCCCTGTTATTTCAGTTAACGTTTCCATCGGTTCTTCAATATCCTCATCTTCCGCGTTCATAGTCTTCCATACGTTGTACCCGAAGATGCCGATTGCAGTCAGCTCAATCCAACCAGAAAATCCTATGAGGGAGTAGTAAAAATCTTCCGAGTGTGAAAGCCCGATCATTATCTGAGTATAAACTCGGAGGAAGCATCCAATATTTATGAGATAAAATGATACGTTTGCATACTTTATACTATGCATGTCCACACCCTTAAATGTGGGGACCATCTTTGATGCGTATCCTATTATCATTAACGTTACAAACCCAACTGCCAGGGCGTGATTTGCAGCGCCATGGAACAAATACTGTGCATCTGAGAATGCCGTAAAGAGTGGTTTGGCACCAAGGATAAGCACTCCAATAATTAACCAGACATAAGCAGTCCTGATCGTTTTTGAATAGCTTCTATCCATTACAACATCGTCGAGTTCCTGCGTGGATTTCTCAAAGATTCTTATACCATAAACAAACAGTAAAATACTGAACGCGACTAAATAAATGGTAAGATTTGAAATTGGTATTAAAAATGGAAACTTGTAACTCAAAGAGTGAGCTATGAAGTATAAAGGTATGGTTAGATTTAAGATCCAGAATGTTGTATTTATAGCGCCAATCCTGGCCGTACCAACATCAAGGAAGGCGTACACCGTTCTTATATTTACGGCAAATATGAACATGAAAACAAATCCTAGGAGAAATACGTGTACAAAAGGGCTGTAAACCGTCTTCGGGATATCGTTTGTACCTGCTATAAGCATATATCCGTCCATAAACAAATTTGCTATACCGCACAGCAGAAACCATAATACCCCTGCCACGATAAATTTATCATATGCTTCTCTCTTTTCCTTGCTCGCAAGGACGGTACTGATGATAATAAATGCAAATACTGCAACTGCCAGGAATTCCAGCAGACCGGAGATTGGCAGGAGGAAGCTTGTTATTTTATTGGCGTACGGTTGAACAAGTATTCTTATAACCGTTCCAGAGACCATGAGAAAGAAGCATACGGTTGTCAATTCACGGTATTTGAGCTCGACGTTCTTAACACGTGGGACTATATAGTACGCAAAACCAATTATGCAAAGGCCTATCCACCCAAACATTTGGGCATGGCCATGTGTTTGTACCAGAGAATGGACTGCAGAATGGAAATTATGCTTTGAACCAATGTAGGTTAATATGATGGCACCAACCGCAACTCCAATTGTCAATGCCATTAAAATAGCTGTTTTGAAAAATTTAGAGTATACCTTGTCTTCTACCAACTTCACTTCTTCCGCGTTTTCATCT
>JABHIW010000001.1 GCA_018670825.1 Candidatus Scalindua sp.
ATCAATCAAAAGAGTCAGAGAGCTAAGAATCAAAATTAAGAATGAAGCTGGTAGTTTCAATTTTGACACTTTAACTCAGAACGATTTCAAAGAACAGAGGAAAAATCATGACTACGCAAAAACCTAACCGGACACTACTGACTTTAACGGGATTTCACACCGATTTATTTAATAACTATGGAATGGCTGAAGAATATCCAGTTGTTTGTTTTTGTCGCGAGAGCGACCTAACATGTTGCGTTTTATAATTAATATAATATAATGAACGTTGATGGTAAACTCAAAAAAACAGATGAAAAGGAGGAAAAAAGATGGAAACTATTTATGAAGGACATTGGTACCATTCACATGAAGATTCAACCACGTTAAGACGGTGCGGACTATACAAAGATAAAAAAGACCATCCAAGTCACACCTATGATGATGATGTTACTGACGCAAGCCATCTTGACGACCGTGTTGCTGATAAAGGAAATGAGAGTGTCTTAAGTGGCAACGAAATAACCATGAGTATCCAGGAGTTCCTAGAAGTCGGAATGAAGTATAAAATAAGCATCGAAGTCAGAGACGACTCGTACAACCTCCGGATTGAAAATGTCTGAGTAAGAGATTCTCACGGACAGAAACCTAATGATGAGAAGCGTATATCTTCTCTTCATTAGGTTTCTTTATTTAGATTTTTGCCGGAATAATCATGACAGGGCACGGAGAGCGACGCACTACCCGCTCAGCTACACTTCCTAAAAGGAAGTGCTTCACTCCGGTTCTTCCATGAGTTGACATCACTATCAAACTTACATCATTAGCTTTCGCGAAATTAATAATTTCCTGATAAACAGCTTTCTTCGGTTTCACGACAGCTGTTTCAACGGGTAGACCGTCAAATTGTGTTTCCGCTATTTCCAGAATCTGTTCTGAAGCATGTTTGTATACTTTCTCCATCATCCCTTTTTTATCAGGAAGCGCCAATCCATACTCAAACTTAATGCTTGCCGGCGGCACAACATCAATCACCTTCAAAAGGGTAATTTTGCTCTTCTCTTTTCCCGTCAGATTAAGTTGCTCCTTCGCGTAATCAAATGCGGATTCAGATGCTTCTGAAAAATCTGTTGTCACAAGAATGTGTTTCATAGCTTTTTAACCTCCAATATTCTATTAATTAACGCCTTCGGGCGAACTTTTATACATAACGCCAACAATATGTCATTCTGAGAGAGGAACGACCGAAGAATCTCTTGTCTGAAAGCCAATTGACTGTGCAATATATTATTCTGCATGCCAAGAGAGATTCTTCACTGTGCTCCGCTTCGTTCAGAATGACAAAGTGGTTATCAAATTACAATTCGATGTTGTGTTTATTCTATACGAACAGACTTCATTGTCAAACAGATATGAATGGAAAAACCCTTATTGACCATTATCTGAATAACGTTTCCAATAATCATCAATATCCTTTTGAATAATATTTACCACATCTATCTGTTTTACCGGATCAAACAGGTGATCATACCTGTTTTGTATTTTGAGATACTCCTCTACCGGTTTAAATTTCGGAACAACAGTGTGCTCAACTATTCCATCAACCGCTTCTTTAAGAGGCCATAAACCAGTCTGTACTGCCAGTTTCGCTATTTCAACTGATTTTGAAGAGTCGAAGGACCAACCCGGTGGGCAGGGCGAAAAGGTAATGAACAGTTTAGGGCCTTTTATCCCGGAAGCCTTTTCAAATTTGTTTGAGAGATCTATAGGGTGCGACGGTGAAATAGTCGCTATATAAGGCGGTTTATGAGACCTCCATATTTCAAACAAATCTTTCTTCCTCTGAATGGTACCTCCAGGGTTAGACTTGCCGGGAAAAGATGTGCTTGTCTTTGAGCCAAACGGTGTGGCACTTGACATCTGGAAACCGGTATTAGAAAAAGCTTCATTGTCATAACAGAAATAATAGAAATCTAACCCTCTGTGTATTGCCGCAGACGTAGATTGCAACCCTATATCATTTGCCGTGCCATCTCCGGTAAGGACAACAACTTTCAAGTCTTCTTCATCACTGAGTTTTCTCTTTTTGATAAGTATATCTAATGCATCCCTTATACCCTGTGCCCCTGCAGGCGCGCAGGCCATCGCTGTATACATCCATGACGAATCAAATGGTGAATAAGGATAAACGGAGAGTAGTGTGAAACATCCTGCCGCGTTTACAATGACAACATTCTTCCCTAAAACCTTGTGCGCTAACCTTAACGCCAAAAGTCCTCCGCAACCGGAACATAAGGGCGTTCCCGAAGCAATATGCTCATACGTAGAGATATCCTTAAATTTTTTGTATATTTTACTTGGCATATTAATGCACTTAAAGCCCGAAGGGCTGATTTATTAAAGCCCAGGGTTTAAAACCCTGGGTGGGTTGAAATGTTGTATGTTAGCCCTGAAGGGGCGATTTAACAGTTTAATCCCATAGATAACGTTCGTCATACTTAACCCCATAACGATTTAATAGTTCAAAAAACTCTTCTTTAAATGTTTTCTTTCGATGATGTTCTTCCTGATTTAGTATATATTCTTTTAGCGTGTTGACTCGGGATTTCCCAATGAAAAAGGCCCCATATCTGTTTTGCCAGTAAAAGTCCTTATATTCTACACCTTTAGTCTTAATCCATTTCGACGATTTTTTCTTGATGTCCTCAATAACAGAACTCATACTTCTGGTTTTGGACAATTTGCATAAAACATGCACATGATTTTCTATTCCACCAATAGTAATAGGAGAACAATCGCAATCTTTTAGAATCGAGGCCATGTAGCGGTAAAGTTCCTTTTTGATCACCTAAGCAATGAGGAGTTTGCCAAGTTTTGTGCTAAAAATTATATGGACCAGAATATTCGAAAGGGATTGAGACATAATAGTGCTTTAAATCGCCCCTTCAGGGCTTACGTTTCTTTTACCATGTTTCCCAGGGCGATGCCCTGGGCTGTAATAAATTAGCCCTTCAGGCTTTCAAAGTAAACCGCTATATTCCACCCCTGTATCTCTTTGCGTTGAATTCTTTAACACTATAGTCATCACACCAAGAATTTTACCCCATTTACCATAACTCATTCCTTGCAGCTGCGTAACTTATCAAAAACCATATATACCCATCGGATGATAAGATACGCAGGCTTAAGCCTGCGGCTACTATAATATAGAAAATAAAATTGCTCAATTGAGATAAAATTACATTTTTCCAGCGATTTTCTGGAATTTGTCTATTTGTCGCATATCATTTTCTGTGTAAAGCAGTTGTGTTTCAGGAACAATCCCGGTTTCTACACTTTTTTGCATCTCGCCAATTATATAATTAAATTCCGTAAGGCTGATATCCTTACCCCCTAACCCACCAATAAATGATAGTAATACATCTGGTCGATGCTTTTCATGATAAAGAGCAGAAGACACATCATTAAATAAGATCCCACCTGATCCCGGACTTATATTCTGGTCAATAACGGCTACCGCATTCTTACCATTCATGAGTAGCCTGAGCTCTGACTTTGGAAAAGGCCTGATAAGCCGCAATCTCAGAAGTCCAACTTTTATACCTTTTTCCCTGAAACTCTTTATAGCGGCCTTGCCCTTAACGGTAAAAGAGTTGCTCATTACCAGAACATACTCGGCATCTTCCATCATAAACTCCTCTATTGCTGGATACGATCTGCCAAAGATTTCTTTAAAATCATTTGCAACTTCATTGTATACCCCTATCGCATTTAATGAAGCTAAATGTAATTGATACTTAAAATAGGAATACGCACTTCCACCCAGTACTGCTACACCTTGTGCCATAGGCTTTGATGCTTTAAAGAATGCGTGTTTCGGGTGATATTCTGGTAGAAATTCTCTTATTTTCTTCTTATCAGGTATTAGCACGGGTTCTCTGGTAAACGAAAGATAAAAACCATCCATATTAATCAAGACAGGCAGGAGGACTCTTTCATCTTCAGACAATCTGTATGCCAATAATATGGTGTCTAAAATCTCCTGGCAGGTTTCTACATGTATTTGAATAATGCCGGTATCTCTTGCAGAGAGTATATCATTGTGGTCAGGTTCCAATGTAATTGGGGCTGCAACAGCCCGTGATACATTAATTAAAACCAGAGGAACACGCCATCCCGCAATATTATATAGCATTTCAAATCCATACAATAAACCCTGGCTGGATGTTGCAGAGAACACCCTCGCACCGGTAGCGGCGGCAGTACCTGCAGCAGTAATCATTGAGTGCTCAGAATCCATGTTGGTAAATTTTGCATCCATCACCTCGTTATCTATCCATTTTGAAAGAGCTTCTATTATCTCTGTTTGAGGGGTAATGGGAAATGCCGGAATATAATCGACCTCTGCAAGTCTGGCCCCCCAAGCTGCCGCAAGATTTCCCGTTAACATCTCCTTTACCATGCCCTTACCTCACGTTCTTTCGAAATAACTTGTTTCGGACATTCGTCCATACAAATAAAACAGCCTTTACAATTTTCATAATCAATCTGAGGATAACCTGACTCATCAAGAGAAATACAACTATGTGGACAGCTGACAAAACACGCGCGGCACCTTGAGCATGTTTCATGATCAATAACAGGTTTGAATAGTCGCCAATTGCCCGTCTTCTTTGTAATTGTATTTCCATGTCCATATACACTGGCTGATCCCACATAAGGACCTTCATATCTCAACCGAATAATTCTATTTTTACTTTCTTCTCCTGAAAGTTTTAAATCGGAAAACGAAATTGACGGTGTATTATCAAAGCTGGCAAGAGCAGCCTGAGTATTTTTGCTAATAACCTCTTTTTTAAGGTTTATGTCTGTTAACTCTTTGACGACGGCCTCTTCTAATGACTCTTTTGAAATCACGCCGGTCAATTTACATGCTGAAGCAGCAGCAACGCTACTGAGGACAGGTTCACTGATAATCTTCAAGGCGATATCTGTTATATCAACGGTAGCAATCTTTCCACTTACCTGATACGTTTCTTTAACATGAGACGCTGCGTAATGTGTGTTAACCAATGTTATTGTACCTCCCCACGTGCCCTGTAATATATTTGCCGCATTATCTTTCAGTAATGTTTCGTCTGCTATTATATTGATATCCGGATTGGCAATTATTCCTCTTTCCAAAATGGGATTATTAGAGAGTCTCGTAAAAGCCATAATTGGAGCCCCCCTTCTCTCTGCACCGTAAATTGGAAAATCCTGGGCAAAATAACCCTCCATAAATGAGGCGGTACCTACTATCCTGCTGGCAGTCTTCATGCCCTGCCCACCTCTACCGTGAAATCTAATACCTTTCATCATGTTATTTTGATTTTGTATCATTTATTTTGAAATTATATCGTTAAAATGACATAAACACCATCCTTCGACTTCACTCAGGATGACGTCACACTGAGCAGAGTCGAAGTGTTATCAACTTTGAAATTCTATACGTGAGCGTAAATATCAACACGTAAGTGCCCATAATGGGCAAAATGATAAAGCCTGGGTTTAAAACCCAGGAAAATTGAATCGAACAAATATGCACCCTGAAGGGGCGCTATAATTAACCCTAAACTATTATTTTAGAATAATCCTTGCATCAACCGCAGTAACAGATTTCTCATAAGCAAATAACGGGTTCAACTCTACTTCCTTTATTGTACTAATATTTGTAATTAATTCAGAGATATTAATAATTGTTTTAGTCATTTGTTCTATATCAAGTTTTTTTGAGCCTCTATAGCCTGACAAAACAGGATATGCCTTGATTTCCTTTATCATTTCCAGCGCTTCAGTTTCCGCTACCGGAGCAATCCTGAAGGACACATCCTTAAAGAGTTCTACAAATACTCCTCCCAGACCGAACATTACTGCCGGACCAAATTGTTCATCATAGACTCCCCCCACAATCAAGTGTGTTGCTTCCGGTAATTGTTTTTGTACCAACACCCCCCCTATCTGGGCTTCCGGTACAACTCTTTTCAGATTATCCAGTACTTTGTGATAATTTCTTTCCACCTCCTGTGCATTTTCCACATTAATAACCACACCCCCTATATCACTCTTATGAGGCACGTCTTGTGAGGCAATCTTTAAAACAAGGGGAAATCCAATCTCTTTAGATACCGCTACTGCCTCTTCAGCAGTTTTAACTAATGCATAATCAGGCACATCTACTCCAAATAGCTTTACCATTGCCAGGGACTCATCAGGAAGTGCAACTTTTCTTTCCGAAGCCAATATTTTTTCTACAATCTTTTCTGCTTCACGGTTTTTTGAAGTTTCAACAACCATCCATTTGCCCTCTCTCGACCAAAATATTCATGGCCTTTACCGCCCTTTCGGGTGACAGGTATACAGGAAGATCTTTTGATTCGAACAGTTCTTTGATTTTTTTTGTATATGCACCACCAATTGTACAAATGACAACCGGTTTTCCTGCTTCCCTTGCCCTTTGTGAAATAATATCAACCACAGTTTCCGTCATAGTCGGCGGAGGCATTAGCGGAATTATTATCGCAGCATCATAACAATCATTGTCTACAAACGCAGTTTTCAATGCAAACCCAAAGTCTTCATCTCCGGCGCTACCGGTAAGGTCGATTGGATTATTAAGAATGAAAAAATCGGGGAAATATTTGGAGAGAGGCTCCTTGATCATGGAAGGAGTTTGTGCAATATTCAGTCCCATAACGCTACAGACATCTGAAACAGCAACTCCGAACCCGCCACCATTGGTTAAAACAAGTATCTTATTTCCTCTCGCTGGTTTCTGCATCAAGAGTACCTTACACGCGTCAACAAACTCTTCCAGGTTGTTAACCTCCAGAATTCCTGCTTTTTTAAATGCAGCCTTATAAATTTCATACCTGCCGGCTATAGCTCCGGTGTGAGACCGTGCCGCATTTATTCCTGAATCTCGTCTACCGACTTTTAATACAACCATATGCTTGTCTCTGGAACAGCGGCTGGAGACCCGAATAAATTTTCTTCCATCATCAACAGATTCCATATAAATTCCTATGACCTTAGTAGAGTCATCTCTGGTAAGATACTCGATCAGCTCTGATTCTCCAACATCAGCACGGTTTCCATAACTCACAAATTTTGTTACTCCAATACCTTCAAGAGCTAACATATCCAGCATAGAAATCGCATATGATCCGCTTTGAGACAAAATGCTCAGGTGCCCTTTTGAGGGACGTTTCACCTTTGCCCAGGAAAGAAAGAATGTACTGAAATTTGAATAATTATCCAGGACACCTATACAATTAGGGCCAATTATTCGAATACTGTTTTCCCTACTCAACCGCTTGACTTCCTCTTCAAGGACCATACCTTTGTTTCCTGTCTCAGCAAAACCACCACTTAAGATTATCACATTTTTGATTCCTCTTTTTATATGCTGCTTTAGAACGTCAGGAATATGATCAGAAGAAATAGCTATAATTGAAAGATCTATATTATCTTTACAATCAAGAATAGAAGGGTAGCACTTGAGACCAAATACTTTGTCATGATGCGGATTTACCGGAGTGATTGTCCCTTTGTAATCCATTTCAAAGAGGTTATTAAAGATTACAGACGTGATATTCTGTTCGTCTTCTGTCGCACCTATTATCGCTATAGACTGAGGATTAAAGAACTTATCTAAATACATTTGTAAATGCTTTATTAATTTAGAAAAATGTCGACTCTATAAACCTGCGGTCTTAAACGTGGCAGTGACCATAGTCTGGGCTTCGTCCTGAATCTTCCTGAGGTGTTCCATACCTATGAAACTCTCAGCATAAATTTTGTAAATGTCTTCAGTGCCTGATGGTCTGGCAGCAAACCAGCCGTTTTCTGTGACCACCTTCAATCCTCCTATCGCCGCATTGTTACCGGGAGCGTGAGTAAGTTTGGCAGTTATATTTTCTCCAGCTAACTCTTCTGCGTCAACCATATCTGGTGTGAGTTTTCCCAATACCACCTTTTGTTCACGACTTGCGGGTGCGTCAATGCGCTCGTAAACAGGGTTACCGAACTGATTTTGTAATTCCTTATAGTGCTCTCCAGGGTCACGTTGAGTTGTCGCTGTGATCTCAGCGGCCAGTAGATCGAGGATAATTCCGTCTTTGTCAGTAGTCCATACTGTTCCCTGTTTTCGCAAAAACGATGCTCCCGCACTCTCCTCTCCACCAAAACCACATGAGCCGTCAATAAGGCCATCTACAAACCACTTAAAACCTACCGGCACCTCACTAAGCTTGCGTTTAAGGTGTGCGGCAATACGATCTATCATAGAACTTGAAACAAGTGTTTTGCCAATAGCAGCCTCTTTTGACCAATCAGGTCTATTCTGAAAAAGGTATGAAATAGCCACTGCAAGGTAATGGTTCGGGTTCATAAGACCGGTACTTTTAGTAACAATGCCGTGACGGTCATAATCTGGATCATTACCAAAGGCAATATCGAATTCATCCTTGAGTCCTATGAGTCCTGCCATAGCATAGGGTGAAGAACAATCCATACGGATCTTTCCATCCTTGTCAACCGACATAAATGAAAATGTAGGGTCTACATATTTATTCACTATCTCTATATCCAGTCCGTATTCCTCGGCTATAGGGACCCAGTAGTCCACACCAGCACCTCCCATTGGGTCAACTCCAATTTTGAGTCCGGATGATGCGATAGCCTTCATGTCTAAAACGCTTTCCAGGTCCTTCACATAAGGTGAAATATAATCGTATTCGTGTGTTGTCTCCGCCTTTAACGCTTGTTCCACAAGCATGCGCTTTACGTCCTTCAGCCCTTGCATAAGTATTTCATTAGCACGGTCCTGGATAATGTTGGTAGTTTCTGTGTCAGCAGGCCCTCCTGTGGGTGGATTGTATTTGAAACCTCCGTCCTCGGGTGGATTGTGGGATGGAGTGATGACCACACCATCAGCAAGCCCTGATGTTCTATTGTGATTATATGTTAAAATAGCATGCGAAATGACGGGTGTGGGAGTATAGCCATGGCCGGTTTGAATCATAATGTCTATGCCATTGGCCGCAAAGATCTCGATAGATGTGGTAAACGCTGCTTCAGACAGGGCATGGGTATCCTTGCCAACATATAGCGGCCCCGTAATATTTCTGGATTTCTTTAACTCACAAATAGCCTGGCAGATGGCCAGGACATGATCCTCATTAAAAGAGTTTTTGAATGAAGAGCCTCTGTGCCCGGAGGTACCGAACGAAACCAGATGATGTGGATTCTCGATATCCGGTTTGTGAGTATAGTAAGCAGAGAGGAGCCGTGGTATATTAACAAGGATCTCGCGAGGAGCCCGTTTACCCGCAAATTCATGTACACGCATAATCACCTTTCATTAAAAATCTATCAAAGCATAGACTTACAAAAAAATCAGGAGTAAGGCAGCCTGAACGGACATGAGAATAAAGACTCAGAATTAGACAAGGCAAGAGTGTTAATCTATATCGTCAATATCCTTGTCTGCACAGTTAATACAGCGGTCTGCATAAGGAATTGCCTTTAACCTTTCTACGGCTATAGACTCTTTACATAATGTACACACCCCATATTCACCTCGTTCAATGTTATCAAGCGCTATATTTATTTTCTCTAATTCTGAACGTGCAAGCCCTCCCAGGGCCTCAAGCACATCATCGTTCTCTCGCTCCAATGCCTGTTCTCCGGAATCAGGATCTGGAGCGCCATTGGTGTGCAATATATCCTGATCAACCTTGTTTAACCGTCCCTTTATCTCATCTCGTCTATCAATGAGCTTTCTTCTAATTTGATCATACTTCTTCATGATAACCTCCAAACCTCTCTCTTTTTTCCATAATATATTTTGTGGTTAAACGCTGAAAACAGATGTTATTGAAATCCACCCTCAGCATCCCACCCATATTCATTTCACACTGATATTATATCAAAAATTGATATTAATTGTTACCTATTAAAGAGTCTTTTCTTGACTAAATAAGAAAGCATTAATAAGGAAATAAACCTTGCCTCTTACCTGAAAACACTTTAATAAAAGAACCATACCGGTAGTCACTACTTAAGATGTTATACTGTTTAACTCATTTCTCGGCCACATACATAACTTGATTATCAACTGTTCTACTATTAGGGTTGGTGATAGACGACTCGTTTTGCATAACAAGTCGGCCTCAAGCATATGCTTCCATTTTCCAGACATCTCCTCCTCTTTGAAATTCCGGGCCTGCTTTATCATTTTGTCAACAAATGGCCGTGGAGCATATCGTTTTTCTAAAACCTCTTCTTTACCTCCACCCTTGTCCAGAACCCTAATAATCTTCCACAAATCCTTCATTCTTTTATGTGATGAAATCACAATAGTTATAGCAATTGATCTTGGATCAAAAGTGATACTTTTGCGTTCGTTTTCCAGACCAGTATTGAAAATATTTTCTGCCATTTTTACCGCAGAGATAGTATTTTTCATACCAATTTCATCAAGCAAATTGAAGAGTTTCTCTCTATGACTTTCCCCGGAGAACAATTGAATATCTTCTATGGAAATTTCATTCCTATCGCCGACAAAAATAGATAATGCATCCAGTTGCCTGTCAATGATTGCCAGGTTGTTTCCGGTCCTTTCCAGGAGACAAAAAGCAGATTTGAGATTCACTGTTTTGTCATAATTCCTGGCATGCATAACAACCCATTTTGTTAATTCACTGTCATATTCCGGTTTCTTCGTCTCCCACGGTGCAGGACGATCAAAAAGCTTATCACATTCAATAAGGATGCCTTGTTTCCCGTTCATTGTTTTTGCTACTTTCGTTCTTTTGTCTATGGATAAAACTTCAAATATCATGCAGTTAATGCTAAAAGGATTTTTAATGTATTCCGAAATTCTTTCCTGATACTTAACCAGGAGACCTTCAGCATTCTCAACTATGATCAATTTATGCTTTCCAAACATTGGAGCAGTTCTAACTTCATCAAAGACATCATTAAATAAAGCAGAAACTTTAACATTTTGTATAGCATTACCTTCGGTCTGGTTAACGGTAAAGTTACTTCCCGTATCCTTACCATTAAACTCGATCAAACCTTCTTTAACTCCTCCTTCAAGAAAAAACTGTTTTTTAATTCCGGTTAATACCTGTTTTTTTAGAAAATACTCATTACCACTCAATATATAGACAGGTAAGTTGTTTGTTTTACTATGCTTGTGTACAAAATCGGTTAATTTCATGGTTAACGTTTAAAAAGCTTATATTATGTAAAATCAAAATAGATGTACTTTTAAATATTCATTTAAAAAAGATAGCTTTTTTTCTCAAAGATGTTGACATAATTAAACTTATGTGTATAATTAGCGGCAATTTGACATCCGTATTTTTCGTAAAATCCAGTTTTGAGAATTATAATTGTTTTTGGAGTAATTAAATATGGCCACAATAACAAAAAGAGAATTAGCTGAGGCTATTTCTCAAAAATTAGGAAGCCCTCAAATAGTTACCAAACAAACAATTCAGCTTTTCCTTGAATTATGCACTGAGGAACTGGTAAAAGGTAACCGATTAGAATTCAGGGATTTTGGTATTCTAACTACAGTTGAAAGAGGATCCAGGATTGGAAGAAACCCCAAAACCGGCACAACTGTAGATGTTCCCCCAAAAAGAGTTGTAAGATTCAAATCAGGAAGGCTTCTAAAAGAGAAGGTCCAAAAGGATTCCTCGCAAGATGTACCAACAGACACCAGTAGTGATATTTCTACTCAGGGCCAGTAATTAATTTCCGGCTGAGCTCCTTTAAACTTGTCAACATAGTCTCTATGTGAATTGTCTTTTGAAAAACCATGTTCTTCCAGTATCCATTTGCTCCCTGATCTTTTATAGGTAATTTTATAGGAATAATCTGACAGTCGCCATCTCCAAAAGAAAAAATGTGACAATCCTGTCATAAAGATATTTATCTTCTGTGCATAAGGATCAATGTCCTCAAATATTGCGATACCCTTCCTGCTAACTCCCGGGCCATAATCTCCTTTCATTTTATCCGGACTTAAATACCTTTCTCCATCTTCAGAAACTTTTCCTGCAATCTCCGGGATGTATTTGGCTTCATAATATTTATCTGTGTCAGTTGACAGTATGGTTGCTACAGGTACCGTAATCTCCTGATCAATAGTATTTTTTATTGAAAATACCCAGATCAAATATTTCTTTTCATCTTCAGGATTCTTATTGTGCGAAAAGTACTCAGGAGTGCTCCAGCCAAAATCCACTTGTGATGCATCAGATGTTACGGGAAAGAAGATGGCAAGATTAAGAAACAATAACAAACACAAACACTTTAATATTTTCATTAGTAGACTCCTATATTTGATATTTCTATTTACTCGTAGTTGTTCAGTTTTCCTTTGATTGTATAGATGGTAATAAAAATTCAGAGACTTCATCTATGTCTTGAAATATCTTGTCTGCATCTTGCAAGTACTCTTCCGAAAGAGAAGTTTGTACTGCAAAACACGTTAAGCCAGCACCCTTTGCCGAAGTTATGCCTGCCGGTGCATTTTCAATTACTATACAATCTTCCTTTCTTGCGTTAAGCTCATCCACAGCGTTCATGTATGGTTCGGGATTTGGCTTCCCCTTGTTTACCATTTCTCCGGTAACTATAACTTTAAAGATATTTTCCAGTCCCATCTGTAATACTTTATTAACAACCTCTAAGCGAGTACCGGTTACCAGAGCAAGTTTGTATTGACGGTCCTTTAATTCCAATAAAAAGTTTTCAATACCTTTCATCAGTGTCACCGTGAAGATTTCATTAAATATCTCGCGTTTCAGCTTAATCACCTTGTCAGCAGTCTCGTCTGAAATTGAAATATTGCTTTTCTTAATAAATACTTCCATTGTTTCCCTGCCGGTCATACCTTCCATCAGATAAATATCCAGATCTGAGGCAGACATACCTATCGTCGACAATGCTTCTTTCCATGATTTGACATGGTATGGCATTCCATCTACAATCACACCATCCATATCAAAAATAACCGTATTAACGTTTTTCATCTTCTATTAATTCTATTGCATACTTTACAGGAACACCAAAGTTTGCCCCACTAAAACCGCGAAAGATCCCATAATTTATAGCAATTACTTCACCTTTATTATTAAAAAGCGGCCCTCCGCTACCACCAACAGTTGTTTGTGCGTCATATATAATTCTTTTGTTTAAGACATCGCTGATATGCCCCTGAGTTGCAATTGGTTTTATAAGGTGATGGCTGGAAAGCTCCTGGGCCGCCTCCAGAAATGGCAATTTAGATATTTCCTGTGCAATTCCAGGATCACTTTTTGCGTAAAGCGCGTTCAAACCGGCCGGATAACCCAATAAAACTACAGGCTCTCCCTCTATCGCATCCTGACCGCTTGAATCCAATTTAAGAAACGGGATATCAACACCTTCAGGGTCGAAACTTAAAAGAGCAACATCTGCAATATCAGAAACCTTTTCTACTTTAAGAAGAACAGGATCGACAACATCAGGAAAAAATGCTCTGAACACCTCAAATCTGGGTGTTAATCCGGGTTCTAAAGGGATGGCATGTGCCGTTTGCTGCCACCAGGGTTCCGCGACATGACGATTTGTAAGAATCTTACCATTAGCAATTACAAATCCGGTCCCGGTAAGTTTATTAGTCAGTAAACGTCCATCCCTCCATGATTTCAACGGCTTACCCGATACTTCATCAACTAACGAAAAAGAACACTGAATTAAACAAACACCTCTGCTGAAATCTTTTATTATCCTTTCTCCGATAGCACTTTCAGATTCAAGGAGTTCTACTCTTTTTGTTGTTTCTGTCAGAACGGAGAATGTGTTATAGACTAAGGTAATAATACCAATAAAGGAGAGCAAGAAGATAAAGACAGTAACAAGTTTAAATTTTGCTGAAGATTGTGTAAATGCCTCAGTTAATAAACTTCTAAAGAAAGCTGTTGCAGTAATCAGTTTTCTTCCTTTATGAGGCTCTCTGGCAATGTCCATAGAGTCTGCCAGTATTTCCCTGAACGGCTTACATACATCTCCCTTCTCAGCTTTTATCCTGAAACGTGCCCTTGGCCCGTTGTCACCATATTCAATAAGATCACCATCATGAATAACAACCTCCTTTATCTGCCTGTTATTCACAAACGTGCCCTTTGTACTGTCCAAATCCTTCAGGACATAATCACATTCTTGTAGATTTATCTCCGCATGAAAAGGTGAGGTACTTTTATCTATAGATTGATCAAAATGGAGGTTGCATGAAGGATCTGTCCCAGCACTGATTTTTGAATCAGCGAAGAATTCAGTCTTACCTCTTTTGCTTCCTGACAGATGAACAAAAATGGCCTTCATTTGCTTTTATTAACAAAATGGTTATACACAACGTCGGCAAAAGCGCTTAGCCCCTGCATATCCTTACCTTTACCCAGTTTCGATATCTTGGTTTCAAGTTCTTCCGTATTTTTAAAGTTTCTCGATATATATTCGGCGACGAAAGTCTGGGCGGAAATAAAGTTAAGGTCAACACCTTGGTCATCAGCGCTCTCTGCAATTTTGTATGCGACCAGATCAGTAATTGTTTTTAACGTGATATCTT
Source organism: Candidatus Scalindua sp. (assembly GCA_018670825.1). Taxonomy (GTDB): domain Bacteria; phylum Planctomycetota; class Brocadiia; order Brocadiales; family Scalinduaceae; genus Scalindua. The sequence continues at coordinate 14,651 of JABHIW010000001.1, forward strand.
TTTTACCGCTTATATTGTTTTTAACCGTTTCAAAATCCAGATGATCTCTGGCTGTATAATATTGATAAATTGTGCCGGCAATGGCCTCCATCCCTTTAATTCCACCATCTAACATTGTTAACTCTTCATAAAAGTCATCAAGGGTACTGTGATTTTCTGAAATATATTCTGCCGTTATTTCCTCTGCTTTAGTAATATTATTTTCTGGCCCACCGTCGTAAGAGCCCTTAGATATTTTTAGCGCCACAATATCAGTTATGGGCTTTAATATAACATCTTCAAGATTACGTATTTTATTTATAATTATTTCTACATTCAATTTGCTCTTCATCGGAGTTTATTATACTAAGGCTTAAATATAAATCAACTCTGATATATATCACATAAATGAACCGATTTAACCGCCATATGTTCTCTTTTGAAATGACTATTTTTGAGAATGGAAGCAAAAATACGTTGGAGGGAACCGACTCGAAATGTTATATAAAAAAAGGCTTCAGGGTCAAATATAAACCCTGAAGCCTGTAGTTAGTTCTTACTAAATGTAAGTTCCTGTCTATCTCCGGAAGCTGGACGGGCGGCAGATCCTAAATCAAATGTTACCTGTATAATTTCGCCTGGATCAACACGAACTTCTCTGCTGTCTGAATTGCCATGGGTATCAGTAACCGAAACGGTATGATGTCCTTTATCTACCTGGAAAACATGGTTTCCGCTGTGACCGGTAGTATCTGATTGGTCACCAACACTCACTTCTGCATCTTCAATCGGTGAACCCGCTGCAATAACCTGAACGGTGACGGTTGCAGGTTCATTCCAGGCACTAGCAAAACTTGCTGTTCCTGCATAGAAAATTAATCCTGCAGCTAAGAGTGAAATAAAAGCACATTTAAATTTACTCAGCATTCCTTTCTCCTTTCCAGATTAAGAAATAAGAAACAATCTTAATGGTAATACCGCCTTCGCAATACCCGAACCACTCTTTGCGCAAAAGGAGGTATTACATATATATTTTTGATCAAAGTTCATTATACTGTCACGAAAAGATAAATCAACCGTGATATGCGTTACCACTTCCGGAACAGGTTTGTGAATGGTTTTTTAGATGATTATGACTTTAGTAAATATAGGAAAGTATAAGGGGGTTGGTAATGAGGGTGTTGTGGAACCTTTCAATAAAAAAAGGCTTCAGGGTTTATATTAAACCCTGAAGCCTGAAGCCTGTAGTTATTTCTTACTAAAAGTAAGTGTAAATCAATGACCTTCGGTAGGAGGAAGACCTCCAGAGCCTAATTCAAGTGTACACTGTACGAACTCACCTGCTCTAATTCGAACTACTTTGGTAGCTGTAGCGCCGCCATGTGGACCTGTAGCTGTAACTGTATGGAATCCAGGGTCAACAGTGAACGATCTGTTTCCGTTAACACCGGTAGTATCAGAACTTTCTCCACAACTTATTTCTGCATGTTCAACTGCATACCCAAGTGCTATAACCTGAACGAGAATTGAC
>JABHIW010000130.1 GCA_018670825.1 Candidatus Scalindua sp.
AGAGATGGTGATGCCGGGAGATAATGCGAACTTGTTGATAGAGTTGATCACTCCGATAGCGATGGATAAGGAGTTGCGGTTTGCGATAAGAGAAGGTGGCAAAACCGTAGGAGCTGGTGTTGTTACTAAAATAATTGAATAGAGAAATAAGCCATGGGAAATAAAATAGATTATAAAATTAGAATTCGGATGGAAGCTTACGATCATAGGACGCTCGATCAGTCCGCAGCGGATATAATGGACACTGCCAAACGCACGGGTGCAAAGGTGTCTGGGCCTATACCGTTACCAACTCGTATGGAGAGGTACACGGTTCTTCGCTCGCCGCATGTTGACAAAAAGTCTAGAGAGCAATTTGAAATAAGAACACACAAGCGGTTGATAGATATCCTTGAGCCGACTCCGAAGACAGTTGATGCATTGAACAAGCTTAATATGCCGGCTGGGATAGAAATAAAAATAAAAGCATAGGATTTTATTAAGTTTTTTACATAAAGAATTTTTTGGTTAATTTTTATAGGTATTGTACATGATAACAGGATTACTTGGTAAAAAATTAGGTATGACCCAGATTTTCAGTAAAGATGGCGGTTTGATCCCGGTTACGTTGTTGCAGGTAGGCCCGTGTGATCTCTTGCAGATAAAAAGTAAGGAAATCGATGGGTATTCTGCCTTGCAGATTGGCTTTGAGGAGAAAAAAAAGAAAAGGGCGACTCAGGCTGAGATTGGGCATTGTTCAAAGGTAAAAACGGGTGCAAAGAGATTAATAAGGGAATTCTGTACTGATACGATAGATACGGAATATACACCAGGTCAGACGTTAACGGTTGCTATTTTTGATGATGTGAAATCGATAGATGTAACTGGTACCAGTAAGGGTAAGGGGTTTCAGGGAGCTATGAAGAGATGGGGTTTTAGTGGAGGGCCTTCTACACACGGTTGTACAACGCCTAGAAGTGCTGGTTCGGTTGGTGCAGGAACTAGTCCGGGACACGTGGTTAGGGGTAAAAAAATGGCGGGAAGAATGGGTGGCAAAAAGGTTACGGTGAAAAATTTAGATGTAATTAAAGTAGACAACGACAGGAATCTCCTGATTGTAAAAGGAGCGGTTCCCGGTCCAAACGGCGGATATATAATTATACGAAAGAGTAAAAGCATATTATGATAAATCTACAAGTGTTTGATAATAGTGGTAGTCCATTAGAAGATCAGTCTTTTTCTGAAGATAAGTTTGGCGGTAAGGTGCGTAGGGAGCTATTGAGAGATACGATAATTATGCACGAGGCAAATCATAGAAGAGGGACAGCATCAACCAAAACGCGTGGAGAGGTTAAGGGCGGAGGAAGAAAACCATGGAAACAGAAGCATACCGGAAGGGCGAGGGCAGGTGATATACGTTCTCCTATATGGAAAGGTGGTGGGGTTGTTTTTGGGCCGCGGCCAAGGGATTACTCTTTTTCAATACATCGTAAAGCTAAAAAAGTTGCTTTGCAATCAGCGATCTTATCTAAATTAATAGATAATGAAGTGGTTCTAATTGATAAGCTTGAATTGGATTCGCCAAGTACAAAAAAAATGGCAGCTCTGTTGAAATGTTTAGGAATCAGGGAAAGTTGTCTTGTGGTGATACAGGAGTTTGATGATACGATATGGAAATCCTCCAGGAATATATTTAATGTGAAGCTTAGGGTTGCTTCCGACTTGAATGCGTATGATGTGATTAAATACAAAAAGCTATTAATAGTTAAAGATGTATTGAATAGACTTAAATCTGAATAAATAGACTAAATTAATTAAGAAATTAAAATTTCGATCTGAAAGAATATTATGGATTATTATCAAATAGTAAAGAAGCCATTGTCATCAGAAAAAAGTGTTGGTGATAGAGAGACATCAAATTCATATCACTTTGAGGTTGATAAAAAAGTAAATAAAATCCAGGTAAAAGAGGCAATAGAGAAGCTATTTGAAGTAAAGGTTTTGGCAGTTCGAACTTTAAATAGAGTGGGAAAAACAAGAAAGTATAAGAATAAGATATACAAAACTGGTGGATGGAAAAAGGCAATAGTTACCTTGAAAGAGGGTGATCGAATTGACCTTGGTTACTAATACTTTATATAAATTTGAAAGTACAATTTAAATGGGAATAAAACGTTATAAACCGACAACGAATGGAAGGCGTCTTGGGACAGTTTCTGATTTTTCAGAGATAACAACGACTACTCCGGAAAAAAGGTTATTGCTTCCGGTAAATAAAAAGGGTGGAAGAAATAACGATGGCAAAATTACTGTTAGGCATAGAGGTGGTGGGAGTAAGAGGAAGTATAGAATTATCGACTTTAAGAGAGACAAGCATGATGTTCCGGCAAAAGTCGCTACAATAGAGTACGACCCTAATCGTTCAGCAAACATTGCATTACTTCATTATTTGGACGGAGAAAAACGTTATATATTAGCGCCTGTTGGTCTGGTCGTAGGGAATCAGGTATTATCAGGTGATAAGGTCGAGCCCCAAACCGGTAATAGCATGCCTCTTAAAAATCTACATTTGGGTATTGAAATTCACAATATTGAATTAAGGCCTGGAGAAGGTGGTAAAATTGTTAAATCGGCAGGTAGCGTTGCACGCGTTTTGGCAAAAGATGAAAAGTACGTGCAGATAGTGCTGCCTTCTGGTGAAGTTAGAAAAATCTTCCATGAATGTAGGGCAACTGTAGGTCGTGTAGGCAATACTGATCATATGGGTACTGTGCTTGGAAAGGCGGGCAGGAAAAGATGGAAGGGTCGAAGGCCGCATGTAAGAGGTACGGCAATGAATCCTGTTGCACATCCATTAGGTGGAGGAGAGGGCAGAAGTCATGGTGGAAGGCATCCTTGTTCTCCGACAGGTGTATTGGCAAAAGGTGGTAAGACAAGGAGAAGGAAGTCTACGAGTAATAAATTCATAGTAAGAAATAGAAAGTCAAAGCGTGGTTAATTCTAGTTATTAATACATTTATAAAAAAGAGTTTAAATTATGGGACGTTCAGTTAAAAAAGGCCCTTACGTAGATAGTAAATTACTTAAAAAAGTATTAAAGCAAAGGGACACTGGTGATCGGGATCCAATACGTACATGGTCTCGAAGTTGTATAATTATTCCGGAATTTGTGGCACATACTTTCATGGTTCATAACGGCAAGATCTTCCATAAGCTTTTTATTATGGAAGACATGGTTGGGCACAAGCTTGGAGAGTTTGCGCCTACGAGAACTTACAGAGGCCACGGTGGAACTAAAAAGAAATAGCAATGTATGTAGCGTAAGTTGAATTTTAATAATTATAAAATAGATAAAATGAATTTTAAAGCAAGCTGTAGATACGTTAAGATGTCTCCGAGAAAAGCAAGGTATGTTGTTGATCTAATTAGGGGAAAGTCTGTAAATTATGCTTTAGAGGTATTGAGAATGACAAGCAAGAGAGCGTCTTGCGTTGTAGATAAAACGTTAAGGTCCGCAATTGCAGGTGCCAGTGAAAATCAAGATATCGATATAGATTCTCTATATATTAAAGAGATATATGTTGACGGGGGGCCGGCTCGTAAATGGTTCAGGCCGCGAGCAAGAGGCGTTTCGTCAATGATTAAGAAGCGTACAAGTCATATATCTCTGGTGCTGTCTGATACAAAGAAATAGGCGTAAATGCTCTTGTTAAAGAAACGGGGCTTGCGTTTTAAAGTAATATTAATCTGAATATAATTTAGAAAGGCAAAGATGGGTCAAAAAGTTTGTCCGATAGGGTTCAGGCTTGGAATAACACAAAGCTGGCGTTCGAAGTGGTATGCTGATAAGAAGAACTTCGGTAAATTCCTTGTAGAAGATCAAAAAATAAGAAAATATATTAAAAAGAATTACCGGTTTACAGGAATTCCTAAGGTGGAAATTGAAAGAACGCGCGATGAGGGTGCTAAAATCATTATCTATTCTACAAGGCCTGGATTGATAATTGGCCGCAAAGGTTCGGAAATAGAAAAGCTAAAAAATGGTGTTGAAAAAATAGTAGAAAAAGGCGTAGATATAAAAGTTCAAGAAGTCGGCAAACCGGAGCTTGAGGCGCAGCTGGTAGCGGAGAGCATTGCCGAACAATTACAAAAAAGAGCCGCCTTTAGAAGGACAATAAAAAAAGCGGTTGAAAGTACAATGGGAATGGGTGCTAAGGGAATTAAAGTACAGGTATCAGGACGTTTAGCCGGGGCAGAGATAGCGAGAACAGAAGGTTCTACTAAAGGAAGTATTCCTCTGCATACGATAAGGGCAAACATAGATTATGGATTTGCAGAGTCTTTAACCACCTATGGAACAATTGGTGTTAAAGTGTGGATATTCAAAGGGCTTGTTGATTTGGGAAAAGGGGTTGATTATGCGGTTAATGCCAAAAAGAGTTAAGTTTAGAAAGACACACAGGGGTACGATTAAAGGTAATGCAACGAGGGGGAATACAGTGTGCTTTGGCGAGTATGGTTTGCAGTCTACAGAGCGAGGTTGGATAACAGCACAACATCTTGAAGCTGGTAGAGTGGCGGCTACTCAATATACTTCAAGGGAAGCAAAATTAACTATAAGGGTTTTTCCGCACAAACCGATTACCGCAAAACCAATTGAAACAAGAATGGGTAAGGGAAAGGGTGAACCCGATAAATGGGTTGCAGTTGTTAAACCGGGTACCGTTCTGTTTGAACTTGGAGGGGTTACAGAGGAAATGGCAAGGCAGGCATTTAATAGGATAGCATACAAAATGCCTGTGAGGGTTATATTTGTTAAGAGGAGAGTGGCGATTTGAAAGCGAGTGATATTAGAGAAAAATCGCATCAGGAAATACTTGAAGGGCTGGAAGATAGCAAAAGAGAGTTACTAAATTATCGGTTTCAGTGGCAGGCTGGAGAAATACGTAATTCAGCACAATACAAAGAAATAAAAAAAGATATTGCGCGATTAAAGACTGTTTTAAGGGAAGTAGAATTAGGGATTAACACAGATCTCACTGAGATGAAAAAGGATTAAGAAGGTACATAATGGAAACAGAAAAAAACATAAAACATCGGAAGTCTGTAATAGGCATTGTTTCTAGTAATAAAATGTTAAAGACGATTACGGTGAAAGCAGAAAGACGAGTAAAACATCCAAGATATGGAAAATACGTTAAAAGGGTGACAGCATACAAAGCACATGACGAAGAAAACAAGGCAGAGCAAGGAGATAAAGTAGAGATAGTAGAATCAAGGCCAATAAGCAAGGATAAGCGCTGGCGTTTAATCCGTATTGTGAAATGATAAAAGGAAGTATATAAAATGATAATGGAACAAACGATGTTGGATGTAGCCGATAACTCAGGTGCGAAAATGGCCAAGTGTATTAAGGTCCTTGGTGGATCTAGGCGTGTTTATGCGTCAGTTGGTGATATCGTTGTAGTTGCGGTGAAGAAGGCTATTCCGAACGGAGTTGTAAAAAAAGGTGATGTTGCGAAAGGTGTGATTGTCAGGACAAAGAAAAATATAAGGCGTGATGATGGCTCTTATTTGAAGTTTGATAGAAATGCAATTGTTATCGTTGATGATGATGGAAGTCCTAAGGGAACTAGAATTTTTGGCGCAGTTGCCAGGGAGCTAAGAAAAAAGAATTTCATGAGAATAATTTCTTTGGCTCCTGAAGTAGTGTAAACGTATATAATAAAAGGGAGTTTTTAAAGGTATGCATGTAAGAAGAAATGACATTATACAAGTTGTCGCTGGTGATGATTCTGGTAAAACGGGTAAGATATTGGATGTAATAACAAAACAGAACCGTGTTATTGTTGAAGGGATTAATTACATTCAAAAGCATGTTAAGCGTAGTGAGAAGAATCAACAGGGTGGCCGCGTACAGATGGAAGCACCAATTCAGGCATCGAATGTATTAGTAGTATGTCAAAATAAAAATTGTGAGAAGAGCGGCAAAGGTGTGCGAACAGGACGTAAGTTTCTTGATAATGGTGACAAGATTAGAGTTTGCTATAAATGTGGAAGCGAAATAATTGCTCCTGATTAAAATTAAAACATTTAAATATTGATTAAAGTATGGCACGTTTAATAGGAAAATATAAAGAAGAGATTGTACCAAAGTTGATGGAAAAGTTCAGCCTTAAGAACAAGCTGGAGGTTCCAAGGCTGCAGAAAATTGTTATAAATATGGGAGTTGGAAAGGCTAAAGAGAATAAAAAGTTTCTTGAAGATGCGCTGCGCCATATGGCGGTAATTTCGTGCCAGAAGCCTAGTATGACAAGGGCTCGTAAAGATATAGCTGGCTTCAAGTTGAGAAAAGGTGATCCTATTGGATGTAAAGTAACACTTCGTGGTAAAATGGCCTACGAATTTATGGACCGTTTAATAAGTTTTGTTTTGCCGAGAATAAAAGATTTTCGAGGCCTTTCGCCTAAGTCTTTTGATGGTCGCGGGTGTTATACTTTAGGTATAAACGAATTGACGGTATTCCCTGAATTAAATATTGATGATATTGAATATGATCAGGGTATGGATATTACGTTTGTGGTATCTGTAAAATCTGATGAGCAGTCACGCGAAATGCTGAGGCTTTTTGGAATGCCTTTTAGATCATAATTTGTCTTTTGTGAATTTTAAATTAATAATAGATTTCTAAACACGCGGAGTATATATGGCAAGAAAAGCATTAATAGTAAAATCTAAGAGCGAGCCCAAATATAAGACTCGAAGATACAATAGGTGTCAACTGTGCGGAAGACCTAGGGCGTATTACAGAAAATTTCAAATATGTAGATTGTGTTTTAGGAGTCTTGCTTCGAAGGGTGAAATACCAGGAGTAAAGAAGGCAAGTTGGTAGGATACAAAAATAAAGATTTTTATAAAGTGCAGAGGGGCTTACTATAATGAGTATGACTGATCCGGTTGCAGACATGTTGACGAGAATACGTAATGGAATTATGGTCGGAAGAGAGGCTGTAAATATTCCATCGTCACGTATTAAGATTGGTATTGCAGAAGTATTGAAAAAGGAAGGTTTTATCAAGGAGTTTAAGCAAACCCCTGATGAAAAACAAGGTGTGCTGAGGGTTTATTTGAAATACGGACCATTAAACCAGAAGGTAATTAGCCATATAAAAAGAGAAAGCACGCCAGGCAAGAGGGTTTATAAAGGAGTAGAAGATATACGTAAAGTGCTTGGTGGAATCGGTATATCAATATTTTCAACTTCCAAAGGGATTTTGAGCAATAAAGAATGTAGAGAGAATAATATAGGTGGAGAGCATATTTGTACCGTATGGTAAATAAGGCTATTGTTGATAGATTTATCAAACAGGCTAGTGCCATTTTATAAAATTATTATTTTATAGTAACATAGAGAAAGTTATGTCGCGAATAGGAAAAAAACCCATCATAATACCTGACGGTGTCAAAGTAAAATGTGATAAAGACACCGTAACAATAGAAGGTTCTAAAGGAACAATAGTACAACCAATTCATTCACTCATGAAGGTAGAGGTTGACGAAGAAGCAAAGCAGTTCAGTGTAGTACGCCCTTCTGAAGAACGTCAATGTAGAGAGCTTCATGGTTTGACACGTACTCTTTTGGCAAACAATGTTCACGGCGTTGTAAATGGTTTTTCTAAGAATTTGGATATAATAGGATTAGGGTACAATATTAAAATGCAGGGTGAAGAGCTAATTTTGCAATTAGGGTTTTCACATCCTATAAATGTAAAAATTCCGAAAGATATTAAGATTGAAATCCAGAATCAGACAAATCCAGGCAAATTTACAGTTTCTGGTGTTGATAAACAAAAGGTCGGTCAGTTTGCAGCAAATATTAGACGCTTACGTCCTCCTGAACCATACAAAGGAAAAGGTGTGAAGTATGCTGATGAGATTATCCGCAGAAAGGCAGGCAAAGCAGTAGCTTCTAAATAGTAGTTTTGCACTTTTTTTAGTATAAAAAACAAACATATGGATATTATTAAAAAAACATACAAAAAGCGACTTAGGCGTCGTAGAGGAATAAGAAAGAAAATCTTTGGTGTTAAAGAAAAACCGAGGTTAAGTGTGTTCAGAAGTTCAAAGAACATATATTGTCAGATAATAGATGATACAACCGGAATGACACTAGCGAGTGCTTCAACAGTAACAAAAGATATTAAAGATAAATCGCCTTATGGCGGAAATGCAAAGGCGGCAGAGTTGGTAGGGCAGAAAATAGCTGAAGAGGCACAAAAGCTGGGAATTACCAAAACAGTCTTTGATAGAGGTGGATACAAATTTCATGGGAGAGTTAAGGCTTTAGCAGAAAGCGCAAGAAAAAATAATCTTGCTTGCTAAAGGACTTATAACGGAATATCGTAAATGACAGGAGGCTTTTTTGGCGTATAAAAAAGATACGAATCAATTAGAAGAGACAGTTGTAAAAATCAATAGATGTACTAATGTGACAAAGGGTGGAAAGAGTATGAGCTTTAGTGCATTAGCTGTTGTTGGTGACAAAAATGGAACTGTTGGACATGGGTTTGGGAAGGCAAGAGAAGTCCCGAATGCTGTTGGTAAGGCGGTAAAAGATGCGAATAGATATACATATTCGATTCCGATTGTTAATGGGACTATTCCGCACGAAGTATGGGGGCGCTATAAAACTGCAAGGGTATTAATGAAACCGGCAGCGCCTGGTACCGGTATTAAGGCGGGAACTTCAGCGAGGTCGGTACTGGAATCTGTTGGTATTACGGATATTTTAACAAAATGTTATGGGTCGAGAAATCCTTTGAATGTTGTAAAGGCCACAACTGAGGGGTTAAAGATGCTAAGGACCAAGCAGGAAGTTGAATTGTTGAGAGGTGTAAAGATAGTATGAATTTGATAGATGCTAAAAAGAGTTTACAAAAAATAAAAAAGAGAAAACGTGTAGGACGTGGAGCAGGTTCTGGACACGGTAAAACAAGTTGTAAGGGATTCAAAGGTCAAAAATCACGTTCAGGTAATAAATTAAGGACAATATTTGAAGGTGGCCAGATGCCTTTGTTTCGTAGAATCCCTAAAAGAGGATTTACCAATCCTTTCAAGAAGAAATATACAATCTTGAATATAAAGGATTTTGAAAATTTTGATTCTGGAACTAGTGTAGATTTACAATCACTAAAAGAGTGTGGATTGATAAAAAGTTTAAAATATGATTTAAAAGTTTTGGGTGAAGGGGTACTGACCAAATCGCTTACTATTGCTGCACACAAATTTAGTGGAGTAGCGATTGCCAAGATTAAAGAAGCGGGCGGAGAAGCGGTAGCGATATCATGATAGAAAAGTTCACCAATATGTTTAAAATTCCTGAGTTGAGGAATAAGTTACTGATTACTCTGGGATTGCTTGCAGTATGTAGATTAGGTGTTTTTATACCAATGCCGGGTATTGATACCACGGTATTGAAGTCATACTTTCAACAGTTTACACAGTCTGGTGTGGGGCAGTTGCTAGGTTTAGTAGATTTGTTTGCTGGTGGGGCTATGAGTTCGGGTGCAATCTTCGGTTTGGGGATTATGCCGTATATCAGTGCTTCCATTATATTTCAACTCCTTGTCGGTGTTGTTCCTTTTCTTGAAAGATTGCAAAAGGAAGGTGACGCCGGTAGGAAAAAGATAAATCAATATACAAGACTGACTACAGTTGGTTTATGCCTTTTTCAAGCCTTTATAATGATACGTACTCTGTACGCAATTGAAATTAATGGCGTATCTGTAGTGCCTATCCATATCCAGGGTATCCAATTCCAGATTATGGCGGCAATTCTTTTAACAACGGGAACAGTATTGTTAATGTGGATTGGAGAGCAGATTGATGCACACGGAATCGGTAGCGGTATCTCTTTAATCATTATGGTAGGTATTATCGATAGGTTACCATGGGCATTTAGTCAAATTTTGCAAAACTTTACTTTCTCGGTAGCTCCTGCTGAACACGAGATTGGAATAGCAAAATTACTGTTACTGATAGCTATGTTCTTCGCAATAATAGCTGGAGTAGTGTATATTACGCAAGGGCAAAGGCGTATTCCGGTACAACAGGCGAAGCATACTAGAGGCAGAAAAGTTTATGGAGGTCAGAAGCATTTCCTTCCGCTAAAAGTAAATCAAGCAGGAGTTATGCCAATAATTTTTGCACAATCACTACTGATATTTCCTGCCGCAATAACTAAAGGTTTACAAGTCAGGTTCGAACCTGGATCGTTTTGGTATTGGATTACATCACGAGTGTCGGAAGCTTTTTCAGGTGGTTTTGTATACGTAGTTATGTATGTTGTATTAATTGCTTTCTTTTGTTATTTCTGGACAGCTATACAATTTAACCCGAAGGAAATGTCAAATAATATGAGAGATTATGGTAGTTTTATTCCTGGTATACGACCGGGTCATCGAACTGCCGATTATCTTGAAGGAGTTATGAGTAGAATCACACTTGCAGGCGCCGCTTTTTTATCTCTAATAGCAATCTTGCCAATGATTATAGCCGGAGGTTTTGAATTAAATAGGGCAGTCGCCAGTTTTTATGGTGGTACTGGTCTTTTGATTGTGGTGGGTGTCGCTTTGGATTTAGTACAGAAAGTAGAATCTCATTTAATTATGAGACATTACGGAGGATTTCTGGGTGGTAGCAGTAAAGTAAGAGGCAGAAGGGGTTGAGGCTTATATTTCATGGTCCTCCTGGTGTAGGTAAAGGTACACAAGCTGGGAGAATAAGTATAGAGCAAGGATTAAGTCATATTTCTTCTGGTGATCTTTTGAGAGCTGCTGTCGATGCTAAAACAGAGGTGGGGCTGAAAGCAAGGGAATATATTGAGAACGGCTTGTTGGTTCCTGATGAATTAATAGTTAATATAGTTGCGGACAAGATAAATTCAGCTGAGTGCGAGAAAGGATTTATTTTGGACGGTTTTCCGAGAAACTTATCACAGGCGAAAGTTCTTGATAGTACCTTAGGAAAAACAGGAAAAAAAATAGACAGGGTTTTCAGCTTTATAGCGTCAGAAGAAGTTATAATTACACGTATTGCTGGCAGGCGAATGTGCGAATCATGCGGAGCTCATTATCATGAGTTGTTTAGCCCTCCATCAAAAGAAAATGTGTGTGACGAATGTCAATCAAAACTATTTCAGCGTAAAGATGACTATCCGGAAACAATAAAAGTACGATTAAAAGTTTATAAAGAGCAGACAGAGAAGTTAATCGATTACTATAATAATAAAGGTATATTGGAAGAAGTAGATTGTAATGGAGACAAAGCAGAAATTCAGCAAAATATTATTGCTGGATTGCATTCTATGTCAAAAGAAGAAAGAGATATGGAATAGGGCGTGATGATAATACGTAAATCAGAACGCGAAATAGAAATAATGCGTAAGGCAGGTAGAATTGTAGCGGATGCACTTGCTATGGCAAAAGAAATTGCAAGGGAAGGTGTCTCTACCGACGATTTAAATACAAGATTAGAAGAATATGTTCTACAGAAAGGTGGCATACCGGTATTTAAGGGCTATAGAGGCTATCCCAAAAGTATTTGTGCATCTATTAACGAAGAGATAGTACACGGTATTCCTGATCAGAGAAGGCTCTGTAACGGTGATATATTGAGTATTGACATAGGAGTAGAGTTTAACAAATATGTTGCTGATGCCGCGATAACCATGCCAATAGGTGAGATTTCTGAAGAAGCGGAGTCTTTATTGTGCGTGTGCGAAGAATCGTTGAATAAGGCAATTGAAAAAGCATGCGCAAATAATAAGTTATCAGACATCTCAAAATCAATACAAGATTATGTAGAAAGTAATGGACTCTCGGTAATACGGGATTACACTGGTCACGGTATTGGTAGACAGATGCATGAAGATCCACAGATACCTAACTTTGTCAGCAAGGAGTTGTTAAAGGCTGACGAGGTGTTATTACAGGGGATGGCGCTAGCGATAGAACCGATGATCTGTATAGGTAAATATGATACGGAAGTTCTTAAAAATAAATGGACCGTTGTAACAAAAGACAGAAAACTCTCAGCACATTTTGAGCACACAGTTGTAGTTACAGAAAATGTAGCTGAAATACTTACTATTTAAGGAAGCTGCTTGTTTTTACAAGAAGCACATGCTAAAGTTAGTCTATGGCTAAAGAAGAACCTATAAGAGTTGAGGCAGTAGTAAAAGAGGCATTGCCCAATGCAAAGTTTCGTGTCGAGTTAGAAAATGGTCATGAGGTGCTGGCTCATGTATCAGGCAAAATGAGAATGCATTATATTCGCATTCTTCCTGGTGATAAGGTTACTATAGAAATGTCACCATATGACCTTAGTAAGGGAAGAATTATTTACCGTCAGGGATAAAAAGGAAAAATCATGAAAGTTAGGGCATCTGTAAAGAGAATATGTGAAAATTGCAAAGTAATAAGGCGTAAAAGAGTTGTGCGTGTGATTTGTACTAATCCAAGACATAAACAGAGACAGGGCAAATAAGACAACGTTGATTCTTTATAGCCTAAATGAAATTTGATACATTTTGAAAGGATTATATTAAATGCCAAGAATTGCGGGAGTTGATATTCCTGGAGACAAAAGAATTGTTATTTCATTAACTTATATTTATGGAATAAGCAAACATCTATCACAAAAAGCATTAAAAGCTCTTAAAATGGATGAAAATACTAGAGCAAAGGATGTTTCAGATGATGAGTTGGGTACTCTTGGTACGTACTTGGAGAAGAACTTTTCTATTGAAGGTCAACTGAGAAGGCAGGAATCACAGAACATAACTAGATTAAAGAATATAGGATGTTACAGAGGTTTACGTCATAGATTGGGATTGCCTGTGAGAGGGCAGAGAACAAAAACTAATGCCCGTACTCGTAAGGGAAAGAAGAGAACGGTATCTGTGAAGAAGGGTATTAAGGAGATGAAATAGTTGATTTTGGAAACGTAAGGAAGATTATTAATAAAAAGGAAATACTAAATCTATTAGAACAAGAAGACAGCATTACAAATCCCCTTGGATTCCGGCATAGCAACGGACTGCTAAAAAGGGATATGAACAAGAAGATCAACGAGATTGCCGGTTTTTGTGAGCAGATTTTGAAGGTGGTTAGAAAGTTTAATAGAGAAAAAGAAATAGTCTTTCTTGAGTGTTCTTGTGGGAAATCATACCTTTCGTTTGTTTTAAGCTACCTTTTTGAAAAAGAATCTGAAATAAGGCCATCTTTCATTGGTGTAGATACAAATGGAGAGCTTATACAAAGATGTGAGAAGACCAGAGATATTTTAGGTTATGATAATATGGTCTTTAAACAGGGAAGAACTACAGATTTTTCTTCGGAAAGAAAAATTGATGTGGTTATTGCTTTACACGCGTGTAATACTGCCACTGATGAAGCAATTGCTAAAGGTATTGAAATAGGTGCTAAATATATTATGGTAGTGCCATGTTGCCAGGGACAGTTGCGTTCTCAAATAAAGGAGAATCATCCTTTGACGAGTGTCACACAGTTTGGTTTGCTACGAAGTAAATTTGCGGATATCTTGACAGATGCTTTGAGGTCACAATTCCTTTTAGGAAACGGATATTATGTTGAGCTTTTAGAGATAGTGCCTCCAAAACTAACTCCTAAGAATATTTTGATATCAGCAAGAAAGATTAGGAATACGAACAAAAGGAATTTAGAAGGATATAATAAGCTCAACAATATGTTTAATACTAACTTCAGCTTACAAGAATATTTCTGTGAACAACCCTTAAATGATGATAAGGTTTGTGCTTGTTAGCTAATTTATGGAAAATTGACTTCATTTTTGAAAAAGATAGGATATTAATTAATGGGTAAAAAAAAGGCGAAAAGAAGTGTCGCGAAAGCGATAGTACATGTCAAGGCAACTTTTAATAATACTCATATTACGGTAGCTGATATCTATGGTGAAACCTTATGTTGGGCTAGCGCAGGGACAGTCGGGTTCAAGGGATCAAGGAAAAGCACGCCATTTGCTGCGCAGAGAGCTGGAAGAAGTGTTGCAGAGAAGGCTAAAAAAAGATTTGGAGTTCAAGAGGTTGAGGTTAGGGTGAAGGGGCCAGGTCCTGGTAGAGAGTCGGCTATTACAGCCATGCAAGAAGCAGGTATTGTAGTTAGAGCTATAGAGGATGTTACACCGTTGCCTCACAACGGATGCCGTCCAAGAAAAAAGAGAAGAGTTTAGAAATATTTCTTCCTTTGAGAGGAAAGAGTAAATAATAATTTAGCATGAATTTTGATTTATGAAAAAGGAATAAGATGGCAAGACATGTAGACCCCAAATGTAAATTATGCAGAAGAGAAGGCGTGAAACTCTATCTTAAAGGATACCGATGTGAAACTGCAAAATGCAGTATAGCCAAAAGGAGAGGTACGCCTGGTGGTAGAGCGACAAAGAGGGTTAGAAAATTATCTTCATACGGAATACATTTTAGAGAAAAGCAGAAACTGAAACGATTTTATGGCGTTTTTGAAAGACAGTTTAGGGCTTATTATTATAAAGCGGAAAGAAAAGATGGTAATACAGGGGAAAATCTGCTTATCATGTTGGAAAGAAGACTTGATAACGTTTTATACCATTTTGGATATGGTCATTCACGAAGTCACGCCAGGCAGATTATTAATCATGGTAACATAACAGTAAACGGTAAAAAGGTTGATATCCCTTCTTTCTTAGTTAAACAGGGGGACGTGATTAAACCTGCTAACAGGGAAGCTAATATAAATATGATAAAAATGAATGTGGAATCAAACAAGGACCGTAAACAGCCATCGTGGTTAGAATGCGGAGATGGTGATTTAGATGGTCGCGTACTGCAGCTTCCTAACAGGGACGAGGTATCTGTTGATATACAGGAGCAGCTTGTCATCGAGCTTTGTTCAAAATAAACTAAAGAGATATGTTATATTAATAAAGATTCAGACTACACATTTAATTTGTGAAACCTTCCTTAAGTGTCTTGCCCAAACGAAAAGGCTTTCATTAAATTTCATAATGGTTCAATCTAATCAAAATAAAGGTCTTCTACAGGAGACTATTTTCAGAGAGATTTAATGGTAAGAAGGAGGATTATGTATGCGTATCAGATGGAGGGAGTTTGAACTACCAAATAGAGTAAGTATAGAAAAGGGAACATATACTGATTTTTATGGAATGTTCATTGCCGAGCCTTTTGAGCGAGGGTTTGGAATTACTATTGGGAATGGTTTGAGGAGAATTTTGCTTTCTTCAATTGAAGGAAGTGCTGTGACATCTGCTAAAATAGAAGGTGTTGAACACGAATTCAGTACTATTCCAAATGTGGTAGAAGATACAATTGATATTATTCTTAATATTAAAAATCTTGTTGTAAAATTACATACTGATAAACCGAGAAAAATAAGAATAGAAACGAAAAAAAAGGGAATAATTACCGCTGCAGATATTATTACAGATGACGGTGTAGAAGTTATAAATAAAGACCTTCATATCGCAACTATTTCAGAAGATATAGATTTTAACGTTGAAATGGAAGTAAAAAAAGGAAGAGGCTATAAAACAGCGGAAGAAACCGGTGCTGGAGGTAGTGAAGTCGGTGTGATTCCAATAGATGCAATTTTCTCTCCTGTTTGTAAGACTAAAATACGAGTGGAAGAGACCCGGGTAGGTAGAAGAACAAATTACGATAAGTTGATTATTGAAATTTGGACTAATGGTACTATTTCTCCTGAGATGGCGCTGACAGAAGCATCTAAGGTTTTCAGGAAGCATTTAAATCCATTTGTGCATTACTTTGAGTTGGGTAGAGAGCTGCCAAATGCTGGTGAAAAACAGATCGAACAAGTAGACGAAGAAGTTGAAGATTCGGAAGACGAAGTAAAAAAGAAAGCGGTAGTGTCTGTTGCAGAGTTGGATTTGTCTGTCAGGGCTTCAAACTGCCTTGAGTATGCCAATATAAAGACTGTTAATGAGCTTGTTACTAAAGAAGAAGATGAGTTGTTAGAATTGAAAAATTTTGGAAAAACAACGCTGGTTGAAATTAAGAAAAAGCTTAATCAGTTGGGTTTATCATTTAAGAACCCCGGGGATGTAAATCGAGCAGAAAGGGAACTGTCACATGAGGCATAGGAAAAGAGAAAAACATTTAGGAAGAACATCCAGCCACAGAAAAGCGTTAAGAAGTAATATGGCCAATAGCCTTTTTACTTATGGTAGAATTATAACGACTAAGGAAAAGGCCAAATATATTCGTCCGTTCGTAGAAAAGTTAATTACTATGGCAAAAAAAGGTATTATTAAGAGAGACGTGGATAAGGATAAGATGGCTTATATTCACTATTATAGACAGGTACTGTCGAAGTTAAACAATAAAGAGGTGCTGAGAAAATTGTTTGGCGAAGGTAACTGGCGTGAAACAGGCGGAATTGCTGCAAGATATCTGGAGCGTAATGGCGGTTATACCAGAATACTGAAGCTTTCTGGGAGTAGATTGGGTGTCCTGTCCGGAAGCAGCGTTGGAGATGTACCGGAATTAGAGTACAAAATGGAAGGTTTTGAGAGAAAACTTCGCCTGGTAGGAAATCGTTTGGGAGATAATGCCAGTAGAGTTATCTTTGAATTAATAGAGGAAGTTGAAGAGGAAACAGAGGTAGCGCCCAAGGTATCAGTGGCGGAAGAAAAGAAATAGATTATAACCTAAATGTTGTACTACAATAGTGATTAGGAATTTTAGCTGGTTAATAGAAGATGAAATAGCTGGTATGGCCAAGCCATCGTCTTCTGAGTATGATTTTGAATTTCTCAAAGATAAAGGTTTTGATGCGATTGTCACACTTACAGAGAATCCCCTCAGCAAAACCTTGGCAGAGGAATTTGGTTTTACAGTAAAACATATTCCGATAAGAGATTTTGAAGCTCCAACACTGGAACAGATTGAAGATTTCGTGACATTTGCAAAGAAGGTACGATCTGAAGGTAAGAAACTTGTTGTGCATTGTGAAGCGGGTATAGGGAGAACAGGGACTATACTGGCTTGTTATCTTGTCAGCAAAGGATACAACGCGGCGGATGCAGTAGAAGAAGTGAGAACAAAAAGGCCTGGTTCGTTAGAGACAAGCGAACAGGAAGATGCAGTTCTTATGTACGAAGGTAAAAACGAAAACAAATAACACCATTATTTTTTAAGATCATTTCACAAGATATTCTTTCCTCTCTCCGTTTCCTCCGTTTGTATTTGCGAAGTTGAGTATATCCATTGTCTGATTTTCTACAGGCTTATATTCCGTTTGTTTTGCTCCTTCAGTTTCTTTCGCATCTCTTTAGCCCATTGTATAACTTTATTTATGTCTGCTGGTCTGCCTCCAGTTCTAAGTTTTAATTGCCTTCCTTCAAACACTTTTCTCTCTTGGCCATTTACAACAACTGTTGCCTCTCCTTTTGTTACCGTAACAAAGATCGTGTGTTTTGATATTCTTATATCAATATTACTATTGTTTGAAGTTACTATATTATTTTTTGTAGTAATTATAAATGGTTTTTCATCTGCCTTTATAGAAATAAGTATTTGCCCCTCTATAAGGTTGAGGTTTCTGTTTTTGACAACCTTAATCTCCGTATCAACATCCATTATGACATACGTGCCATCTTTCAGGAGGAAGGATGCTTTACTGTCTCTTTCCGTCTTCAGAGTGGCGCCATTATGGATTTTAGCTTCAGACGATAACGGTTGCCAATTTGTGCCGGAATCGGGAAGTATATTAACAGTACCAGTCGATTCCAGGAAATTTGCTTTTGTTGGAAGCGTAAAAACCAGATAAACGATGCAAATTAGTAAAACTCCGATTCCCAATAAGGTGCCAAATCGTTTAACCGCTTCCTTTGAGGGCCTGATTGAAAGGATACCTATTTCATAAAGAATGATCATAGGCAAAGCTGTCATGACCTGTGTAAAAGGGTCTGGTGGTGTTATTACTGCGGCGAGTATAAAAATAACAAGGACTGCATACATACGCCATTTAATAAAATCTTCTGCCTTGAGCACTCCGATCTTAGAAATAAACAGCATTACCAGAGGAAGCTGAAAAACAATTCCTAGTGCTAGTGTCAGCATAGTCACCAATGAGATGTACTGACTCATTGTTATCATCGGCTGTATGCCTCCACCTAATATCTTTATCAGGAATTGAAGGCCGTAGGGTATTAAGAAATAATACCCAAATAATACACCCGATACGAATGCAAGGTATGACACAGGAGCAAAGACTTTTACGTATCTACGCTCTTTTTTAAATAAACCTGCCTCTACAAACCTCCATATTTGATATAGTATTAAAGGGTATGCCATAAAAACAGAGGCTATTAAGCACAGTTTTATATAGGCATAAAAACCTTCCTGATAACTGAGCACTTGAAGCGATTCTGGCAAGCCCAGGTTTTTCATGGTGATGCTATGAGGTTTTTTCACGATACCAAGAATTTTTGCCTTAAAGACCCAGTTGATAAAGAATAATCCAATAACGATGAGGATTGACTTTATAATCCTTGATCTCAACTCTTCAAGATGGTCGCTTAAGGGTAACCGTTTTTCATTAACTTTGTTTTCTTCTGTTGCTTCTGGCATTTAATTGTAATCCTGTAAATCGTGATTTATAGAAAGTAATTTTACAAATGGTATTGTTTGCCTTTTTGTAGTTATTGTTGCAGGCCTGATAACAGGTTTCAGGCAAATACATACACTGGTAATTTGCCGGGAGTTTGCACTTGAAAAGATACTATTCCAATAACCTCGAACTCAGGATGCTGAACTTAAAATTACCTATAATTCGGTGTGATTATAATACTAAGAAGAGGGGTAAATTACAAGATTCAATATAATCAGAAATGCTTCCCATACTCCAAGAGGGAGTATTAGAAAAGCCTTGCAAGGGTTATTTGTTTTTGATACTATTGACTCTAAAGCCTTATCACACTTTCTCTTAATTAGGAGACAACCCCATGGGAAGATCTTTCGAAGGTAATCTTACCGGTAAAAACAAAACGTTCGGGATCATTGTTAGCAGATTTAATAGTTTTATTACGAAGAGGTTGTTGGAAGGCGCTCAAGACTGTCTGATTAGACATGGAACGAACGAAGATGATATTGATGTGTATTGGGTTCCGGGTGCATGTGAACTGCCTATTACGGCAATGAGATTGGCCAAAAATACTAAGCATAATGGAATAATTTGTCTCGGGGCGGTAATACGTGGCGAGACTCCCCATTTTGACTATGTATCCAGTGAATCCGCGAAAGGTATCTCTCAAGTAGGACTTGAAACAGGTATACCAACAATTTATGGTGTTATTACAACAGAGACATTGGAACAAGCTATAGATAGAGCCGGAGCCAGGGTTGGCAACAAAGGTGCGGAGTCTGCACTCACCGCCTTGGAGATGGTGAATTTGTTTGATGAAATAAAATAGTTTTTTTTGTGGAGAATGATGGATGCGGAAAAGAACGCGATCCCGTGAAATTGTATTACAGATCCTTTATCAATTAGAGATTCGTGGCAATGAAGTCATAGATGAGGTAGATGCATTCTGCATTGAACAGGGTAAAGAGGCCGAAGTAAGTGATTTCGCTATAAAATTGGCAAAAGGGTGCATTCCTAAAATAGAAGAGATAGATCAAAAGATAATTGATATTTCTAAAAATTGGGAATTACAAAGGATGCCGGTTGTAGACAAAAATATATTGAGGTTGGCATGTTATGAGCTTTTTTATATGGATGACGTCCCTCCAAAGGTATCTATCAACGAAGCGATTGATTTAGCGAAAAAATACAGCACGGAGAAATCCGGCTTTTTCGTAAATGGTGTTTTAGATAAAATATATTCAATAAATATAAAGAATGATAAAAAGGACCAGAAAATCCCAACAAGCATTGAAGGTGTAGATGCTTTTGACAAGGAAGACCGCACTGGAGCTGATTTACATATCCATACAGATCTTTCTGATGGGACCATGTCTCCCGGGCAAGTGGTTAAGGAGGCGTCGAAACTAAACTTGCGTACAATCGCAATAACCGATCATGATAGTGTTGATGCTGTAGAAATTGCCCAAATTGTTGGTGACATGGAAGGAGTAAATGTTATTCCTGCAATAGAGCTCTCTTCTTATTATCAACCGGCAGATATTCATCTTTTAGGCTATTATATAGATACAAAGAATAGCGCACTCATAGAGAAATTAGCTGAGTTGCGTCTTGAAAGAGTAGAGCGGATTAAGAAAATCACTAAGAAGCTCAGGGCCATTGGTGTTAAAGTAGAGCATCAAGAGGTGTTTGATGTCTCTAAAGAAGGTTCACCCGGACGGATGCACATAGCTGATGTTTTGTGTAGTAAAGGTTACTGTGCCAATATTCGGGAAACTTTTAAAAAATATCTTTCTGATAATGGGCCGGCTTTTGTACCCAAGGTTGCGTTAACTCTAAAAGACGCTATAGAACTTATAATTTCTTCTGATGGTATTCCGGTACTTGCACATCCGGGTGTTACTAAGAGAGACACACTAATACCAAAGATGGTGGAGTACGGTCTGCAAGGGATAGAGGTTTATTACCCGACACATCAACCGGACGCAGTAAAGAGATATAAGCGGATTGCAAAAAAGCACGACCTTGTCATTACCGGCGGCTCAGATTGTCATGGTAACCGGAAACCGGAGATAGCGTTAGGGAGTACAAAGATAAGTGACGATCTGGTTGACAAGATTAAAGAGAGGCGCGGCAATGCGGTTGGTGCCTTGATTTAAATGAGATGAGTATATAAAGGTTGTTTGTCTTTTGTTGTATAATATTTACGTGTTATAAGCGAATTTGAACGGTGTTTGTTAGATAAAATTATGGGTTGGTTTTCAAAAAAGAAATCAGGAACAAAAGAAGATGTAAAAAGCAAATCGTGGTCTCCATTTCAAAAGCTCAAAAATAGCCTGTCAAAAACACGCAGTAAAATAACTTCTAAGTTTAAGGACCTACTCTCATTCAAGAGGAAGATTGACGAAGGTGTATTGGAAGAATTAGAAGTTGTACTACTTGAGTCAGACATAGGGGTTGGCCTGGTAACTAAGATAATAGAAGATATCAGAGAGGCCTGGAAGTCTGAGAAAGTGGAAGACACCTCGGCTGTTTACGATTTTCTGAAAAATGATCTCAAGCAGAGTCTTAAGGGTGGGAATTCTTCAATAAAGATTGCGTCTTCTCCTCCAACGGTGATTATGGTTGCAGGTGTTAATGGTGTTGGCAAGACAACGTCAATTGCAAAGCTGGCCAATCTATTTATAAAACAGGGCAAGAAGGTGATGTTGGCTGCCGGTGATACCTTTCGTGCTGCCGCAACGGAACAGCTGGATATATGGAGTAAAAGAATTGGCGCTGATATAGTAAAACATCAGGCCGGTGCAGACCCAGCTGCAGTTACGTTCGATGCGCTTGAAGCCAGCATAAGTAGAGGAGTCGACGTCTTAATAGTTGATACTGCGGGGCGTTTGCACACTCATGAAAATCTAATGAATGAGTTGACGAAGATGAAGCGGGTAATATCAAAAAGAATTGAGAATGCGCCGCATGAAGTACTCATGGTCCTGGATGCCACAACGGGGCAAAATGCCATTTCGCAGGCAAAACTGTTTAAAGAAGCAGTTGATATTACGGGCATATTTCTGTCAAAGCTTGATGGTACTGCCAAAGGCGGTTCTATTTTGGGAATGCGCAAAGAGATAGATATACCGGTAAAATATGTTGGTCTCGGTGAAGGCATAGATGACATTCAGGAATTTGATGCAGATAAGTTTGTGGATGCTTTGTTTGATTAGAGAAAAAGCTAAATGCCAAATAAGTTGGGGAAAATACTTGCTGAATCCTCTCCTTGCGAAGGAGAGGTAAAGGGTGGTCTTAAATAAATAAGTTTTCCTACGCTTATTGAGCAATTACAGAAGAAGCATAGAACATACTCTCCGTTTTACAACTTTTTTCTTCTCTCCAGACATCCTCTATTTTTCTTCTCCACATTTTTATGTTTTTCTCTGCGATCTTCTTGTCCTCGGCGCTGTTTGTCCGGGGAGCGTCTTTGCGGTGATAAATAATTACGATGGGTAGTTACTATGAAAGATAATATTTCAAGAAGAACATTTCTCAAGACAGGTATTGCCGTCGGAGCAGGTCTTTACGGTCTATCATATTTGAGTTCATTTGAGAGACCAAGGCCTTTGAAGTCGTTAAAAGGAAATAGCCTAAAAAAGGACCTGGTCGTTGTTCATGGTGATGTTGATGAAAGGAATGATGAACGTTCAGTAATAACGAAAATGGTGAGAAGTGGGATTGAGGCTATTGGCGGAATGGATAAACTGGTTTCCCGGGGTGATAACGTTGTCATCAAACCAAACATAGCATGGGACAGGAAACCGGAATATGCAGTAAACACAAATCCCTTTGTTGTTGCCGCGCTGGTTGGGATATGCCTGGAAGCCGGGGCAAATAGAGTAAAAGTGATTGATCATACCTGCGCTTCAAACCCGGATACGTCATATACAAATAGCGGAATCGAAAAGGCGGCGAAAGAGGCAGGTGCATTGGTTAGATTTGTTAACAAAGATCTTTTCAGAGATATTAAGATACCGGATGGTAAGGTGCTTGCTTCATGGAAGTTTTATGAAGACCTGATTTATCAGGATGAAACGGATGTATTAATAAATGTTCCAATAGCAAAGCAACATAGTGCTTCCCGTCTATCAATGGCGCTTAAAAACACCCTGGGAATGGTAGGTGGCAACAGAGGTTCGCTACATAAGGATATACATCCTAAAATAGCAGACCTGAATAAAGTAGTTAAGGTTGACCTTACTATTCTTGACGCGTTCAGGACTTTAAGACGGCATGGACCAACCGGTGGAAGATTAGAGGATGTTGATAATAATGTTGAGACTGCCCGAAGATTAGTATTCTGTGTTGACCCTGTGTCAGTGGATTCTTACGGTGCCACTTTATTTGGTTATCAAGGTAAGGATATAGGTTATATCGGCGAATCGTATGAGGCGGGTCTTGGAGAGATTGACTTTAGATTAAGAGGATTTGAAGAGGTAACCATTTAGGGAGGATTTATTCTGTCACTCTGCAAAGCTGAGCCCTGTAAAATCTTTTAACTTTAGGCACTTTAGTTCACTTCAAACTTTCCGCCTAACAGACTGGCGGACGGGTAGGCACTTCAAAAAGTCTGTCTCCCCTCAACGCATTCCTTGAAGCCCTATCCACAAGGGTAAAAATCCTGTCTATATCATCCTTTTGTTTCGATACCTGATGTCCACGCACTTTAACAAATTTGCAATTCAGCTGATCAGTCATTTTATAAAATTCCTGATACAGCTCATAATTGTTGAGGTGTCTGCCTTTCTTTGAACGGTAATTGTTTTGCTCAAACCGCTCACGTCTTCCCGGCAAACCCATGATATTTTGAGAATCGGTATACACAATCACCTTACTTCCCAATGCTTGTATATCCCCTAGAGCCCATAATAACGTTTGTAGTTCCAGTTTTGTTGAAGACGTATGCTCAAATCGCTTCACCTTCACGTGTGCCCTCAACGAATCCAACGAAAGTCCACGTTCAGACACAGTGAGGTAAGCTCCATATCCAATATTTGACTGGGTATTCACACTTCCATCCGTAAATAGCATAAGTTCATCCACAATAATAGTACTTTGTTTTATACAATAAATCAGTGTCTGTCTCTCTTTTAAAGATGCAGTCAAGGGGAGTTCTGGCCCCTCGCAAGGCACGGGTCGCAAATAACGCTCTGCATAAGCAGCCACCGCCTGTGTGTCACGCTTGCAAGAAAGACTTGAAGCGGCAGCCGCAATAAATACTAAATCGCATAGTTATTGGTGGTTGGCTTCATGCGCTAGACATTTAATTGTTACATTTTAATTTTTTCTCCCATGCACTCATATCATAATCCTGGTTTAAACCGTCAATAATATCTTTTATGATTTTCTTAACACGCGTACATTCCGTTTCAACTCTTCTTTTCTGTTCTTCGTCTTTGTCTAGTCCTTTATGTTTTTTTAGATTACGCACAAACTTCTCTGCTTCTTTGAGTTGTCTTTTCGTTGCCTTTTTTATCAAACTCCTTAATGAACTCTCATTTTCCGATATTTCATCCAAAAACCTATACATTTTTCCATACAAAATGATAAGATCTACTGTACCGGGATACTTACTTAACTGCATGGGTATCTTTGCCATCTCGGCGGAAGTTCTATAATAATAGTAGTAGTGGTCGATCGGATAGCAAAATAACGATTTGCCAGGAATATCTTCAAAATATTTAGGCAACAGTGGGCCGCTCGCTCTTGGCAATACCGAAGGCTCTCCCAAATGAACGTTTTCCATACCCCAGATCCATGAGTTATCCGGATAATTTGTGTGAAGCATATACTTTCTGGTAATATCCACAACCTTAAGTCCTTGCGCGTCCTCTGACGATAGAAGTTTGCTTTCCGGTATTGAATAGGGTGCTAATGTTAAAGCTTTACCACTCTTACTGTCTTTTGCAGTTGGTGCTTTATCAAGAGGTTGCAATCCCAGCCTTTTAATAAACGTTTTAAGTCTATCAAAGAAATTCTTGTATTTTGTCTTGTATCCATTGCTTCCATAAAACTTTTGTGCGACATATGGTCCCTTTTGGTCGGTAGATGATAGATGGTATCCAGGGGTAAAGTTACTGGCATGTGAACCATTTGAGATATAAACGGTAAATCTATTCTTTTCCTTATTTTCTTTAAATATTCCGAGCTTTTTGTTGCTAAATAAATCTAAATTGTTCCTGTAAGAGGTGGCATAATAATGCTGACTGCATTCAACGCCGTAATAACTATAGTCTTCATCGCTATCAATTTTTTTTCTTAAAATAATTTGACATTTTTCCGTGTCCCCTTGATGCCATAATAGAAATCGGCCTGGCAAGAATGAATTTACGTAGAAAAAGTGATATTGTAATGATGCATATTGATAATCGTCTTTAATGAACTCACGCATCACTCCATAAACATGCGCTTCCCGTATTAAATCCTCTTTATGGTCTTTATAATCCTCTTTATTCAGTTCTAAATAAACAGATTCAACCTCGTCAAGTGAGCCAAGTGATAATAATATCTGCTGTTTTTCAAGTGGTTCTAAATCATAGGGGTTATATTTGCCATATTGCTTGTACATCGCCATCGCTTCACCAGGATCTTTTTCATAATGCTCTAGGAATTTTATTCTTGTGGTGTCGTCTATATATTTCTTAAAGAATACATCAATTTTTTTTTCTTTCTTAATATCACTAGGCAAAATACCAATTATATCGTCTATTTTGATACTAAGATATGCATGCCTTCTAGCCCTAAATTCGCATAAATCCTTATAATCTTTCGCCTCTACTTTATATAAATTTAATTTTTCTCCATTGAAAGTTCTTTCTTTTATTTTTTTGATCTTTCCAGGTAAGTCCGGTTTTAATTTTATATTATTACCAACAATATATATATCGCCTAATTCATAAATCCTTTCTAATGATACAGGTTTAAAATCATCTTTAAATATTTTTATAAATGGTGCCCATTCTCTTAAGAGCTTGTCTTTTCTAATAAGATTGCAATATGGCGCCCATTCTCTTAAAAGGTTATCATCTCTTTCAAGCTTACAATACGGCGAAACCGTACCATTGTTTTCATAAACTTTTTTAGCATAAAATATAGAAGGTAAACCATCGAAACTAACCATAACAGAAGATGATCCTTCTCCTTGAATATAATCCTCGAAAAGATGGTCATGTCCAAATGAATTCGAAAGGTTTTTGTTATAATAGTTATAAGCTTGTTTTACCAGTTTCTCAACCCACAGTGCATCCTGGCTTTCACATCCGGCAAATTCTTGTATATTACTATCTGTACACGGTTCTGTATTGTTTGCGAAAGCGGGAAGTATTCTATAGTTTGATGTGACCAGGAATATTGAAAAATACAAAAATATAATGACTATGATTCTTGCTCTGCAAAATATGCTATAACCCAGTTTTCTTTTATGTTGCATCATTAAATTCCCTTTCATTTAGTTTAAAACTGGGGAGAGATTAAAAAAAGTGGTTCGTGCTTATTAATCTTATACAAAGCTTCTTAGGTTCATCCATTAGCCATGGTTCGTTTTCAGAATATATTCTTAATTAAACTCAGCAGTTGTAATGTTGCTTTGAGCTAGCTGTACCTTTTAAGCTCCTTTTATTTCTGTAAACCAATAAGCCGGTGTACCATTGTTTCTAAATACAATTTAATTTGTTTTCTCAAATCCAAATACTTAAAATGTCGTTCTGACCATAAAAAGAGACTTTTAAGCCAATAAATATTTAAATGTTTTCGCTAAGTCTACCAATAGTTATTAATTTTTTTATAGCTTCATTCGTGCTTACGTCTTTTAATTTTTCTATTTTATTATTTTCTATAAATAGTAATTTTCCTGACATAGGAATAGGGCTACCAGGTATAAACACGGAAGATCTTTTAAGCCCGTTCATCTTGTGTGATTTAGATGTTAAGAAACCAATCTCTAGTGAACCATCCTGATTACTAATAACTACGGGCTCGCGTAACAAATATTTTGGCAAATATTTTGAAATATCTCTTAACCTCAATTCTTCGTCAGTTGCTTCCTCTGCTTTCTTGCTAATAGTTGGATTAATTTTTAAAATAAATTCGGTTTTTGAGTTAGTATAAAATTCTC
Organism: Candidatus Scalindua sp.; assembly: GCA_018670825.1. GTDB lineage: Bacteria > Planctomycetota > Brocadiia > Brocadiales > Scalinduaceae > Scalindua. Next base: position 26,836 of record JABHIW010000130.1, read on the forward strand.
TTATTTTTATCCCCAATCGAGTTTTGGATACAAAGTATGGAATAAAACCGACTAAACAAATTAAAATGATGCCAAATGCAAAACAGGTAAAGCCTTTTAGAAATATTAGAAATGTATTTTCTCTTGGTGCATTAAGATTATAATCCGTAAAATTTTCGAAAATAGGTAAAATGCAATCGAAAATGTGCAAGCCTCCAATAATTGCAATCCAATAGAAAAACTTTACAATAAGAAATATTGGAAAGGTAATGACAACTCCTGATACAAATATTCCAATAAAATGTGTTTTTAATGATTTCGCTTTCTTCATGAGTTTTCTTTGTTACAGAATTATAATATAACTCACGAATCACCGACGCGTTTTTTGCGTACGGCGTATGAGTTGGTTAGAAAACTTGTGTCATGCATGAGATTTATAGAGGCTTGTCCCATGATTTCCGCTTTGTTAAAGCAGACCACCCTGTCTGAGTACAGATATGACCTGCCGAAATATTATGAAACCAATGAGACCTAACCTATGGCGTATAAAAAAATGACCAGAAATGCCATTGATGCCCAGATCGGGCCTTAAGATCGTATTTTTCTAGCGGCGGCTCCCGCGACAATCGAGTCTGCTTGGTAGCCGACGGTAAGCTTTCCTTATCTAGATTCTTAGGAAACCAGACCAGCCTCCCGAACTGATTGACGAGGTTCGGATGGTATCTATCCTGATCTCCCTCAGCGGTGTCTTGAAGGAACAGAAACGACTCTAACAAAACGTCGAACTTTACAGTCGATTCTGACCAATCGACTGTTTTGGCTTCCACGAAGCCTGCTTGATCAGCTCGGTAAAGATTTTTTAATCTTGAAACGCTTAAAAATTAAAATGTCAATATTATTGTTAATTTGAGAAAGGTTATGTTTGGCAAGAAAGTTCATGTTATTTACGTCCCTGTAAAAATATAAACTTGATTTAGCAATATTTAATCACATGCTACTATGTGACATTACTTTATGATGTTAGACTAGAATATGACTGGATAATAAAGTTATATACTGTTGAAGTCAAGGAGAAAGAGGGCAGATGATTTACGATTTTGGACTTGGGAATTACAATTTAAAGGATTTGCGGGATTGAAGGATTATGAGCAGTTGACAGTATGCAATTGGCAGAAAACAAAAAGAGGGTTGAGGGGGTTTGAGAGGCGGGGTATCGTTGCATATAGCCGAAATATAAAGCCATAGACAAAAAGCGTTGAGAACATTCTCCAATTGTTGTGCAGAGTTGTTTTTTTGGAGTACGGTAACTGCTTTACCGCTTTTTTTATAGCATCATCACGGATGATGCACTCCATAATTGAGATAAATCGTGTGCCCTGGGATTATAGTTTTGATTATTTTAGCTATTGATTGGTGCTACTATATTTAGTAGGAGGTGGAAATGGGTAGAGAGAAATGAGTTAGCAAAAATTGTCCTGCCCGGTCTTAAAGTATTAAATGGAAAAATGAACAAAAAACTCAAGAAAATTTTGATGGAACTTATAAAGGAAGGTAAAATATGAGGAGTTCTACTTTTAAATCAGCCAAATTTTCTAATAAGAAAAAACAGATTGATATTTCCTACACTTCCAGGAAAACAGTGAGTATCCATTACGGACACCTAGGTATCAAGCAAAATATTAAGAAATTGTGGATTGATAAGGAAACCAGGGGGAAGAGTATAGGTATTATGCTTGCTGATGGAACTATTGATTATATGCCTTATGACCAACCATTAGATATTATTAAAGATCCAGAGTACATGCTTCAAAATCATATTGAACATATTATTGCACAAATAGAAGAGGAGCTTGAAAAGAAAAAAATATCTAAAAAATATTTAGCTCAACAGCTTGTGACCTCAGACAATCAAATCCAAAGGCTTCTCAATCCCAACATTCTCAATAAGAACCTTACTCAGCTCTATAAAGTTGCTTCTCTTTTAAAGCTTGAGTTTGAGATCTGTTTGAAAAGTGCTGCTTAATGTTTCAAGTTAGGCCTTCAGCAAAGTTTTTTGCCTTCATGATGTCTGTTAAGAAATGTCGGGTAAGAAACCCGGCCTACGAGTAAAAAAATATAATATTTTGTAGGGCGGGTTTCTTACCCGCCGACTTTGAATTTACTATGCATCAAGCTAAAAGTAATAAATAAAGATATATATGGTATGTAACTTCTCGTGTAAACATGGAGTTCACCTCTTTTGTCCTTCAGGATACATTTATTGTTGCCTGAATGTACTATCAACACTCATTGAAAATGAGATTAGACAACCGTCTTCAGTAAATCCAATTTCAGGTGACGAAATCTCATTCCATAACTTGTAGAAACAACATCGCTTGATCTTCATAGGAACCATTCTAACATGTAATGGTATAATGGTTCCTGTGTGCTTTCGCAATATTTAAGATTTGGACTTGTTGCCTTCAGATATGCAAGATATTGAGTGCATTTTCAAATTGTTGTACAGAAATATTTTTGTGAGTTTTATTGGAGTGCAGTAACCGTGTTACTACTTTAATATGCATCATCATGCCCGCCTGCCATTCGTCGGGCAGGGATGATGCACTCCATATTTCCGGCAAAATCATTGTGGCCAGTCTTTTCTTTGTCTTCTCAATATCCCGGTTATTGGGTTGGAAATCCATTGTTCATAGTGGTATTATGTGTTTTATGTTCAGGCTGATATCTAGGCAGGAAGTCTGTAAATCGTTTGAAAGGTTGCGGAGAAAAGTACAAAAAGATAACTATTAAGAATGACAGAATTAAGTAAAGTAAACACAAAAAAAGATTCAGCAAATTATAAGATCAGGCTGGTGGTCCAGACACTAGTATTTGCTGCATTCATTTGCTTGTTAATATTTGCAGATCCTATTGCGGAAAAGGACGGAACGGTAGATGTCTTCCTCCGCATGAGTCCGCTCTCTGCAATTGGTGCAATGGTGGCTGCAAAGGAGTTTATTGTAAGGTATTGGCCGGCTTTTATTGTACTGGCAGCATCCGTTTTTTTTGGTCGTTTTTTTTGCGGTTGGATATGCCCTCTCGGGACTACTCTTGATATTACTGACAGTTTACTGAAAAGACGAAGGAAGAGGATTTCGTATAAGATTTATGACGGCAAAAGGCTGAAATATTACATATTAGCTTTTCTCCTCTTAAGCCTGTTTATAGGCCACCAGATGGTTGGTTGGCTTGATCCGATCAGTATTTCAACAAATGCGTACACTATTGTTATCCATCCCTACTTCGTTTCTCTCATCAACTCATTTTTTGGCTTTCTTCACAAATTCTATTTTATCAGTTTTGTAAGTGATCCTGTTCATGGTTTTTTAAAGGAAGCGTTGTTCGCACTGCATGCGCCGTTTTTCAGAGGACATTTTATCTTTCTGATAGTTATTTCTGTAATCATTCTTTTAGGTCTGTTTTACAAGAGATACTGGTGCAGGAACCTCTGCCCATTGGGGGCATTGTTTGCCCTGTTGTCAGGCTGGTCGATCTTTAAGCGTGTCGTGGGGGAGAGTATTTGTGATAGTTGTGACAGGTGTAATGTAGATTGCAAGATGGGGGCTATTGATGATACGGGAATGAAAACCCAGGCAGGTGAGTGTATTTTGTGTATGAAGTGTCAGGCTATATGTCATACCAGTGCTGTCAGTTTCACACGTATACAGCCCACGGAACAGGACGAACCGATTAATTTGACAAAAAGAGGTTTTGTCACTGCATGTTTATCCAGTGCAGTGGTTGCGCCTCTTCTATCACTGAACTTCCAAAAGAAGAAGAGCCAGGGTAATCTCGGGATAATACGTCCTCCGGGTTCAATTCCTGAAGATAAATTTCGGGCTAAGTGCATACGATGTGGTGAGTGTATGAGAGTCTGCAAAACGAATGGTCTGCATCCGACAATTTTAGAAGCGGATTTAAGTGGAATGTGGACCCCTCAACTGATTCCACGGATTGGATATTGCGCGCATGATTGCGTACTCTGTACAAGGGTCTGTCCTTCGGGGGCAATTACCCGGCTTGATAAGGAAAAGAAGCAGCGTCTGGCAATAGGAAAAGCAAGAATCAACAGGAACAGATGCATTCCGTGGGTAGGTTATGCACGATTGCCGGATTTAGATAAGAATTGGGAGGATGTCAGTTGTGGTGTGTGTGAAGAGGTCTGTCCTGTTCCAACAAAAGCAATTCATTTTAATACTTATGTTCATGGTAACGGTAAAGAGATTAGAAGGGTCTATGTAAGAGAAGAGGCTTGTATCGGATGCGGTTTTTGTGAAAAGGTCTGCCCCGTAAATGGACGTTCCGCAATAGTAGTTGAAGGGATTCAGCCCCAGGTAATGGTAAAGGATATGGGTACAACGGAAGATGGCCTCTTTCCTGCATCTATTGAACAGTGGAAAAGAAAAGAGAGGTCTAAAGTGTATGCGGG
>JABHIW010000082.1 GCA_018670825.1 Candidatus Scalindua sp.
ATTATAGTAGCGTCAGTAGTATAATTGAGAAGATGAAGGCTGGTCTTGTTAGTAACAAAAAATTAAAAAAACAAGTTGAAAATATCAGGAAAGATTTATATTAAGTCATTAGCAGACTTGACCCCTTTTTCCTAATTAAAGAAAACTGTATGAATATAGATTTTTGGAATCAAAAGTGGGAGAAAAATGAAATTGGCTTTCACGAGAGCAAACCTAATCCTCTATTGGTAGCATACTTCAAAGAACTTGATTTGGTGAAAACTAGTCGCGTCTTTTTGCCCTTGTGTGGTAAAACTCTGGATATTGTATGGTTGCTTTCTAAAGGGCTTAGAGTCACTGGAGCAGAGTTGAGCAAACTCGCGATTGAACAGCTGTTCATAGAGCTTGGAGTAGAACCAGAAATAACAGAATGTGGTAACGCCAAGCGCTACCGTGCGACAAATATCGATGTATTTGTGGGTGATTTTTTTTACTTATCCAGCGACGTTCTTGGCCCGGTTGATGCAATTTATGACCGAGCAGCCTTGGTCGCTTTGCCCGAAGAAATGCGCAAGAGATATACAACGCATTTATTAGAGATTACAGGCGCAGCCGAGCAGTTACTGATTACCTTTGAATACGATCAAAGCCTGATGAAAGGACCACCTTTTTCACTCAGTAATGATGAAGTAAATCGGCACTATAAAGATGCCTATAATTTAACGCATCTTGGAAACATAGCCGTACCAGGTGGGCTGAAAGGAATATGCAAGGCGACTGAAAATATTTGGCTGCTAAAAAAGTGATTTATAATTCTGTATTGTCGAGATACATTTTCTCACACAACAATCACATACACGCGGACAGCAAAAAGCACTGCTTATTAGTCGCTCTGCTTTTTGCTGCCGGTGTTGTGGGGCGTTAAATATAATATCAACTATTTGATGGATACTAAGGAAGCTATCGATGAGAAGCATATTTTTTGCATGCTTATTAAGCATTTTTTCACTTCAAACAAAGGCAGAAGTAACCTCTATCGAATTATTCAGAACAATTAACGAACGTCTGAGCTATATGGAAGACGTGGCTTTATTTAAAGTAAAAAACCACCTACCTATCGAAGATATTCAGCGCGAAAATGATGTGATTGATAAGGCTAAAGTGTTTGCGAGTGAACAAGGTTTTGATTCAGGGATTGTTAAAGATTTCTTTCGTGCACAAATTTCTGTGGCTAAAGCAATTCAGTATAGATATCGTGCAGATTTACTCTCTCAGCCTTCTTTTCGACAACCGCGGGATCTACAGAAAGAGGTGCGTCCGGCTTTAATTCGTTTAGGTAATCAGATCATTGAGCAAATGGCGGCGTACTGTAAAAACCATGGTGAATTTCAGAAAACACAGTTTACCGAGTTTAATGAAGCTATTATCGTGAAATACGTTACAGAAACAGATAAACAACTATTATTTAGAGCCTTGCTAAAGGTTAAACAGTGATGAGTGAAACCAATTAACAAAGAAATGTGCGGACAAGCCGCTGCCTAATCAGGGGACACCATACCTATTTAATCGACTTATGAAAATACAAGTAATAAATTTTAAGGGGGATTAGGGTCACAAATCAATGTTTATTGTTGACAAATATTGACAAAGCTAATAGATAATAATCATTAATCACCTAAAAAATCAGTGGAGTCAACCCTTTCGTCATTTCCGATTAATTTATTTATCGACTCTTTGTTTATTTTGTTTTCGTCTATTATTTTATTTGCCAAACAGGTAGCTAACCTCGGCGTTATGTTTAAAAAGAAGAGTTTTTAAAGGATTAATTTTGTTCTAAATCCAAAGAAGAATAAATGATAACATCAATTTTTTCCCTTAACTCTAATTGCACTCAAGAATGAACGAAAATTTCCAAGATATTACTCGTAGAGCGCTTAGGGCAGATATCTTCAAGATTGAAGAGATCCAAACACTCTGGAGCGGTTACGGCAAGATCATGCGCTATGGACTGAAGAGCGGTGATAGAAAAAGCGTTGTAATCAAGTATGTCAAGCTTCCTGATCAAAGTTTTCATCCCCGAGGATGGAATACCGACCTTTCTCATCAACGTAAGGTCCGATCCTACCATGTTGAAACTGCCTGGTACCGTGACTGGGCTGAACTCTGTGATGATAGCTGCCCCGTCGCTCATAGCTTTGTCCTTGAATCATCTAAGGATGAGTTTCTTATGGTGCTTGAGGATCTGGATGCCAGTGGTTTCCCGGTCCGCAAAGATTCGGCTTCCATGATCGAGATGCAGGCCTGCCTGAAATGGCTGGCGAACTTGCATGCTATCTTTATGGGCAAAGAGCCTACAGGGCTGTGGCTGGTTGGTACTTATTGGCACCTGGATACTCGTCCCGATGAACTCAATGTCATGGAAGATGATGAACTCAAACTGGCCGCAACTAGGATCGACCAAAAGCTTAGTACAAGTCCTTATCAAACATTTGTGCATGGTGATGCAAAACTGGCTAACTTCTGTTTCTCTTCAGATGGACAGCAGGTTGCAGCGGTAGATTTTCAATACGTCGGTGGTGGCTGCGGCATTAAGGATGTAGCCTATTTTATCGGCAGTTGTCTTTATGAAGATGATTGCGAACGCTATGAAGAGGAATTGTTGGATTGGTATTTTACTCAGCTTAAAGAGGCGCTGGCGAAACATAAGTCACCCATCGACCCAGCAGATATCGAGGAGGATTGGCGCGCCTTATTCCCGGTTGCCTGGGCAGACTTTCATCGGTTTGTCAAAGGTTGGAGTCCGGGACACTGGAAGATTCATGGCTATAGTGAGCGTATTACCCGTGATGTGGTAGCACAATTGAATTCAGAAAATCTCTAAATGCTGATCGCATTAAACGATCTATTTCTTTTATTTTGATTGGTGATTATGCATTTGATCTTAGGGACAGCAACTATTTACTATAAAAGTGAATTGAAAGAGTACCTCTGGTAAGGAAGATTTTACTCTTGTATCCTTGATAGAAGGCATTTATACTCTGCGATTTGGTATAGAGAAGATAATCCGGTATGGTCTGGAATAGTAAGAGCACCACACATGTATAATAAGCTTGCTAGATCATTCGGAAGAAGACTCCGGGAATTCCATAAAGAACAATAAATAGTTGCTGTCCCAATTAAACACTAGAAAACTAAGGAGGATTTTATGTTGAAACTGATAAAGATAGTTTTACTGATTGTGATACTGTCACTTCCGATAAGTGTGTTTGCTGCCAATCCTGCAGCGATGTTTGTGTTTGACGGATCGGGGAGTATGTGGTTGGAAATTGATGGAAAACCAAAGATAGAGTTGGCAAAGAAAGCAATGGAAGAGTTGTTGAAGGACTTTCCTGCCGGAGTTGATATTGGACTTGTAGCTTATGGTCATAGAAAGATCGGTGATTGCGATGATATAGAGCTGCTTGCTCCTTTAGGGTCAAGTCAGACTGATATTACCAATGCGGTTGAATCAATTGTCGACCCAAGGGGAAATACGCCACTAGCCCAATCCATCAAGTTTGCCGCTGATCATCTTAAGGGAAGGGATTCTTCCGCTTCTATCATCGTAATCAGTGATGGGAAGGAGAGCTGTAATGCTGATCCATGTGCGGTAGCAGAGTCAATAAAGGCAACCGGTATTGACCTCAAAATACATGTTGTCGGTTTTGATGTTAGGGATGAGGAAGCAGAGCAACTGCGCTGTATTGCTGCTAATGGTGGTGGCAAATACTTTGCCGCAAATAATGCGAGCGAATTGTCAAAAAGTTTTGCTGAGGTCAAAAAAGAGGTTATTAAAGAAGAGCCAAAATCGAAGATTATATTCCGTGATGATTTTGACGGTGAATCTTTATCAAAAGGCTGGAATATTGTAAATCAGAACGAAGAAGCGATGGTCATGGAAGACGGCCTCCTCTATCTAATAAGCGAGCCAGGAGAATGGAAGAAAGAGTCCGTACATAACCTTATTCTCTATACGGACACACAGAGTTTGCCTAAGAAATGGAATATTGTCACAAAGCTTACAACCGAGGTGCTTCAATATCCAGGCACCTCCGATATAACGTCTTGGGTAGGAATCGTTTTGTATCTCGATAAGGAAAATTGCCTTAATATCCCGGTTACAGGATATTGTTGTAGCGATAGACGTAGAGTTCAATTCTCAAAATATGCCAAAGGCAAATGGCTGCCGGGTTATGAATTTAAAGTAGGCGGTCCGGATAAAAACCAATTAACCTATTTCTTAAAAGTGGAAAGAAGAAGTTTTACCTATACAGCTTATGTCAGCAAAGACGGTGCAGATTGGAAGAAAGTTGGATCCCATAAAGCGTTGGGCAAAAATTACACCCCGGGACTTTACTCAGTTAGACATCCGGAAGCCCTGGAGACAACCACATCATTTGATTGGTTCGAAATCGAATCAGTTGAGTGATTAGCAGTTAATTTATAATTCCGGAAAAGCACTGTTTATTCACAAAGATAATGCATCTGTTATCCTGGTAAGTATTACAGAAGTTCATAGAGAGGTGAGGACTTAAGATCCTCACCTCTCCTTAATACTAAATCTAGAAAGCAAGAACTGCTATTCTTCATAAAGACAATGAGAAAATATATTTTCCAAACAAAAGATCAAATGCATTCCCTCTTACCGTGAAATTATCGTAGAGGTTTAAACAGATACTCTAATCCATTCAGTTTGATTTCATAAACGCATTTGAGCATATCACCGAGTTCGCCTTCCGGTAAGCCCTTATTCACAGACCACACTATGTACCATTCAGGCAAATCCAGCAGCAATATATCTTTGTATCTACCAGAAGGCATACGCGCTCTTGCAAGCTTTAACAGATATTTTTTATCAGATAACATATACCAGAAATTCTAAGTTAAAAGTAACTAAAATGCCGAACCGCCTGTCAATCAGTTCGGGCAGGAAGTTGAAAAACAGATCAACTTACAATAAAATACCGCTACCTTTGTGTTAACTGCTAAGCGACATACTTACAATGCTTAAGTTATTACGTAGATTTATTTAGATTATTATTTCTTCTTAGTCTCACAAAAATCAAATATTGCTTGATTCGGTTTTAAAACGTCTCCCACTGCTGTTCTATATGCGCAAAAATCACAACCATCTTTTGCATCAGGAATCCTGCTGCCTATCAGGCAGGCGTGGATTTCATTAATAGTTTCTGCAATCCAGGAATCATCTCCTTTATAAGGAATCAAAGAGATATCAAATTCCAGTTTCCCTTTAAACATCTCTCTATCAGTCTGTCCGTTACAGTAAACAAAATATCCCGTGTTGGAAACTGAGTATCTATTCATCCGCAACAACCACTGATAAATTTCCATCTGCCTTCTGTAGCCGATCTGCCAGCCAAGATTTACATGGGTAATCTTTTCCTTCTTTGAAGTCGCCTTATAATCGACAACTATATACTCACCTTTAGAGTTTATCCACAAATCGTCAATAGCGCCAAAAATGAGAAGTTTTGTAGTTTCGTGTAAATATTGTATACCGGTAAAGTTATGACGCCACCTGTCCAGATCCCTATGAGCTGCCGGCCTGGCATCAATACCCTCTTTTTCTAAAAGAGGATGGTTCTGGTTATTGGCCCGATAATGGTCAAACTCCTTTTTCAGCAAGGTATCAACAGCGCTATTTAAATTGAAAGGAAATCCTGGCACACGACCCACCCCAAGTCGACGGTCTATATAGAAACAGCGTGGACATTCCAGAAAAAGGTCAATCTTTGATCGACTCAGTTTAAAAGGCTTTTCATCCTTTGGGTCATAAATATTTCTGCTGCGTTTTGGGGTATAGAATTTAGACATATAAAAATAATTAATAGTTTAAGAATTTCAAAATCATGACAAATTCACTCTGCCCGTTCGGCAAGAGATTAAGATATCAGTAATGTTGATCTTACCTTAACGCAGAGGCGCGGAGTTCGCAGAGGTTATTAGAGTTTTTTATATAAATCACCACTTTGGTTCTTATTGAAGGAGCACGGCTTATCGTACCTCTATAGTAATTACATCCTGAACAAATCAGCTTTATATTTCACAACTTATTTATGATTAATACAATAAGCAATAGTTTGAAACTATATGTTTTCATTCGACAGCACCATTCTTATTTTACATCAATATTTATAATACTCTACGACCTCCGCGCCTCTGCGTTAAAATACAACACAAGTTATTTAAATTTTGGAAATTGCACGATTAATACCAGCTAACATCTTTTCACCGTACACGTTTTTAATAATTGAAGAGATTTCTGTATCAAGTTCAGCTTTTTTCGGATTCTGTTTCTCATTACAATCAAAATCAAACGCATCATCCTGAACGGTAAGGATTTCCGGACTACCGTCATAAATAGCCAATGGCCAGAGAGTGCACGATTCAGGTTTTGTATCATAGAATGAAAGATTGTTTTTTATAGCATGACTATGCAGTGAACACAAGATATCTCCTTTATTGTTACGCCAGGCGAAAAGACATTGATTATCGTCATCTGTATCTATGGAAACAAGACTATCATCCGTATCTTCAAAAATATTTCTATAGGAACCATCAACAATTAATTGAGGTGAAAATTCTGCAGCTCCAGGCGTGTAAGAAATTATTTTATCAACCTCTTTCTTCTCCATACAAACTTCGTACTCTGCACAGCAAGATGTTTTTCCGCGGCAAAGCCCAGGGTCACATTTATGCCGAATTGAGATAAGTGATTTTAAATCTACTTTTACATTTTCAATAATTGGAAATAATTTACTCATATAATTTTTTTGTAACCTAAAATGAGCGATTTGCGTAGCCGCATCCTTAAGGTTGCGTAACTTACGAGAAATTAACAGACACCCATCGGATGATGGTAGCCGCAGGCTTAAGCCTGCGGCTACCATAACTTAGAAAATAGAATCGCACAATTTAGGTGTAATTCTTGTACTGATACTTTATTTCAAAATATCTTTTACTGAATTCCAGACCTCAGGTGTTTCCATGCAGAGTGAAATCTTAACATCTTTAGACAGATCTCTTATCACCTTCCCTATCTCCTTATACACTTCTGTTCTGGTTGGTCTGAAGTAACGGTATTTCCCATCAACACAAGGCACAAACTCTCCCAACAGGAGACTTGTTTGCAGGTTTCTTTCTCTTATTACTTTCGTCAAAGACGGCAGATATCTAAAACCGCCAAGACTAATAAACTTAACCCTCGCCATATCCAATCTTTCAAGAAGTATCCCAAGCATTGACTTGTAATGATCAAACCAGTCGTCACACAGTATTATTGGATCTAAGCATATTCCGACATTGTAACCTGCAGTTTGCACATCTTCCGCCGCTCTTATCCGTTGTTCCAGTGACGGTGCTTTATGCTCATGCTCGTCAATAATTATCTGGGGGCTGAAAGTCCATGAAACCACAATGTTACCCACCGCCTTAATATTTATTAGATTTTCTATGGTAGTGGTCTTGGTCCTCAGTTCCAGCCTGGCATTGGGAAACGCTGAGAATAGTGGAATCAATTTACCGGATAAACCGGTAAGATCGTCAAAAGCCAGAGCATCACACAATTCACCGGCATGGAATACTATCTTTTTATCGCTTGTAGCAAGTAAAACATCTTTTATTTCGTCCAGCATCTCATCATGATTTATAAACACGGTAGGAACCGCGTTACCAAAGTAACACTGTAGAAAACAATAATCACAATCTAAACTGCAATTATTACCATGGCTGATAAAATATTCCGTATTCCCCACGATGCCATCCCTGCATCTGAATTCCTTAACCAGTTCACCTTTTTTGCCTGCTATCGCCAGACACTCTTTACTCTTTTTAAAGATATCATCTGTTGTGTCCCCATCAACCTTGATACTTCTATAATCATCAATATATTCAACAGGTATATCCGGCAGTTTTTTGAGTATCTGCCGGGTAATGGAAGAATTAACAACGTCTTTTTCAATAAATATTTTATTTGGCTGATATTTACTCATGTAATAATCTATTTCAATGTTGATAATCCTTCGACTCGGCTCAGTGTGACGCCATACCAAACGATCAGTGTTAGGTCATCCTGAGCGGAGTCGAAGAATAGTTTTTTTATTTCAGGCACTTTAGTTCACTTCCCGTCCGAACGGCTTGCCGGGCGGGTAGACACTTCAAACTTTTTCGCTACCATAGCCTCCCCCACCAGGAGTATGTATACTTATGACATCTCCCCTATTTACATTAATTGTAGTCTTAGAAGGCAGTTTATGTTTCTTTCCTTTCGAGATCAAAATGTTTTCTCCTACCTTACCTTTTTTGCCACCCTTTAAACCGTAAGGTGCATGTTTCCTTCTATCAGAAAGTATACTAACGGTTGCGGCTTGAGAGAATTCGTAATCTCTCATTATACCATGACCGCCCTTATACCTCCCTATACCACCTGATTGAGGACGTATTTTATATTGTTTGATCCTGAATGGATAGTTATGTTCCAGTGTTTCAACAGGAGTATTCAAAGTATTTGTCATGTGGGTGTGAATGGCGTTAATACCATCTGAATTGATTCTTGCACCCATTCCGCCCCCAATGGTTTCGTAATAGGTAAAATCCCTGTCATTCAATTTATCATACCCCCCTATGGCAATATTATTCATCGTCCCACTACTTGCCGCAGGAGTTCTTCCAGGAATAGCTTTTGACAGCGCTCCAAATACTACATCAACAATCCTTTGAGAAGTCTCAACATTACCGCCGGACACAGCGCTCGGGGCTTTTGCATTTACAACGGAACCCTCTGGTGCAGTTATGCTAATCGATCTCATACAACCGGAATTTGATGGAATATCATTTTCAACCAGACACCGAAAAACATAAAAAACGCAAGACACGGTAACCGCATAAACGGCATTTACACAACCAACAACCTGCCTGCTACTTCCGGAAAAGTCAACACTCACCGAACTGCCTTTTATGTTTATGCGAGCCTTAATTCTAACAGATTTTTCGACCATACCATCATCGTCAAGATAATCACTAAACGAGTACTCGCCATCGGGTATTCTTTTAATTACCGATTTCATTATCCTGGCAGAATAGTCTTGAAGTTCCAGGGAATATTTTACAACCTCATTTTTTCCATATTTTTCATATAATTCACTCAATCTTTGTTTACCGATTGTATTCGTTGAAATCTGTGCAATTATATCCCACTCACGCTCCTTAGGTGTCCTAACATTTGAGGTAATAATATTTATAATTTCTCTATTTATAATGTTTCCCTGTACTATCTTAACGGGAGGAATCCGGATCCCTTCCTGATATATTTCAGTAGCATTACACATGGAACCCGGAGACATTCCGCCTACGTCGGAATGATGTGCTCTGTTCGCCACATAAAATTCAGGTTTCTTACTTCTCTTATAAAAGAAAGGAGTTACTACCGTAATATCCGGAAGGTGTGTACCACCCCGGAATGGATCATTTAATATCACAGTATCACCATCGCCCATTTCTACTGCTTTTATTGCCTCCTTTACTGACATGGACATGGATGCCAGATGCACGGGAAGATGTTCCGCCTGGGCGACCATTTCACCACTGCTGTCAAACAAAGCACATGAAAAATCCTTTCGTTCTTTTATATTTGTGGAAAAGGAAGATTTACACAGCACAACACCCATTTCTTCACATATTGTAGAAAACAGGTTGTTGAATATTTCCAGGTTAATGGGATTAAACATTTGATGAGTGTATACAAAAGATTATGTCGCTTTTAATATGAGTCATAATACCAGCATTTACTATTAAATCAAATTCGAATCTTATACCGTTCGATATTAAACAAAGCAAATAGAAATCACTTGAGCCTAATGAATCCATCACAAGCATTCTTCACGACTAAAACATCCTGATGTACACCACCCGGCAAAAATGATAAAGTCATTGAATTATTCCTGTTTCTATGATTAAATGGATGAACATAATCTCTCAATAAGCCACGGAACTACTACCTTTAATCCCCCCCTTTACGAGATGGAAGCGGGGTGGTAAAAAACCTGAAGGTATTGCACAGCGTATATTGAAATTTTATTATTGAAATAATTTAAATAAATTACTAGGAGAGAAATTGATGTGTAAACTATTCTTAAATAAGAAAGCATTCGTATTCACTGCTTTTGCTCTATTCAGTCTTGTCTTTATACAACTTAATTCTGCAGACGCTAATCCTAAAGTTTTAATGGAAACATCAAAGGGGGATATAACAATAGAGTTGTACGAGAAGGAAGCCCCAATTACTGTCAAAAACTTTCTGTCATATGTATCTGACGGTTTTTACAATAACCTTATTTTCCATAGAGTTATACCAAACTTTATGATTCAAGGTGGTGGTTTTGATTCTGAAATGAACCAAAAACCGGTAAAGGCCCCCATTAAGAACGAAGCAAGAAGAGGGTTAAATAACAAGAGAGGTACACTCGCCATGGCGAGAACAAATGTTATTAATAGCGCCACGGGACAGTTCTTTATCAATTTAAAGAGTAATGATTTTCTTAATCACAAGGACAATTCATCCAGCGGTTTTGGATATGCTGTTTTTGGTGAGGTTGTAGAGGGCATGGATGTGGTTGATAGTATTGGTAAAACTAGAACTCACGCCTTCGGCATGTTCAGAGATGTGCCAATTGATCACCTATTTATCAAGAACATGAGTGTAATAGAAGAATAAGAGTTTGACCGGCTTTTTTCTAATTGTCATACTAAAAACCCCCAATATCGATGTAAAGATATTGGGGGTTTCGAGATAGTCTCTTCCCCTGAACTCAAGTAACAATTACCTATTTTTAATCAACAGTCGTCTGTTATTTCTCAAAGCTTAAAATGTTACCTTTTTCACCTTGTACAATTCCGAAATCAACCTTGTCTCCTTCTTGAAGCTTCCTGAACCCCTCACTCTCAATTGAAGTGTGATGAACAAAGACATCGTCTCCGCCCTCAATGGAAATAAAAGAAGACTCTTAAGTGCTTGCGCAACGCTTCACAACCTAATCAAATATAATTTATAATAAATAAATCGGTAGGTTGAGGTTACTGCACAGCACATGCAAAGTGTCTTTTTTTATTTGATATGAAACTGCTGCCTTTTCGGAATGATTCCTGTACAAAATCCGGAATTCCCTCGAAAGAAGGGGTGATTGTTCTGCTCAAAATATTGGATGGAGTCGCGTTGCACCAGACACGTAAAAAAGACATTTCCTTACCAGAACTGCCAGTTACCTGTTTTTACCACGTATATGCCAAGGAGGAGATTAGTTATACCGTGAGAAAACATGGCTATGAACAGACTCCTTGTGAAATAGAGGATCAAACTATAGGATACACCAGCCATAATCCCGGCCAACCAGAGATTATGCTCGAAGCCAAAGAAGATAGATGCAATCACAAATGAAATCCAGGTAAATTTCCCTACCGGTACATCACCGAACTTTGGATTGATAATATACCTCAGAACAAAAGACCGCCAGAACAGTTCCTCGAAAACGGGAACTACCACAGAAGCCCCGAAGAGCCTGAAAGATATTATCAGATAAAAGAGGAATGAATCATTAAAGATAAATGGATTATACGGCTCTGGTTCTTTCAGAGTAGCAAACTTCATATCCATGTTAATCCACAAGATAAAAACTGTAGCTCCTGAAAAAAAACCTATTAAAATGTTTTTGACAGAAAGCGCATTCTTAAAGTCAATCTCAGAATACCTATTCCACAAAAGCAAGAGGACAACTGCAACAAGTACCGTTTTTACCGGATAGAAGATATAGCTGTCATATTCAGCAACTTTTTCCAATGGAGTGTAGTATCGGGAAAGAAAATCTATGAGGCTCTCCAAAGCAATGAACGCTATGAAAAGGAGAAATGGGAAAACCCTCGGAAACCATGCTTTTCTTATAAGATCAGATATTCGCAACATCATATATTGTAATTACCATTATTAATCAATCATCTTAAATATTAAATTATATATTCATTACCTTTAAATTATTTTCCCGCATAATGTAGCACATACGTCAGCTATCATCAGATACATTTAACTCCAGAGAGTCGACGTCCATTACAGGGTTATTCTTAAACGGTGTATATAATGGATCACCTATCAAGATTTGTCGCCAGGAGATATGAGGCGTGCTTATGAAATAAGTCTCCAGTAGCGTAAGTTTACCCGTCATAAGGAGAGGGAAAAACAGGTCAGGTAAAGGAAAGGAGGACAAGTATGGCTCGCTAACCGGTCCTAAAGTTGCCGCAACCCCTTCTTCTAACATTCTCTTGCACCAAACCTGACTGCCATTTAGTCTTAGTGTACTGGCCTCAGAGCTGGCTATATGAAAACCTACGGCTCCTTTTTTCCACTCAAAGGAATCTACATATTTAGCAAGCGAATACCAGCCGACATATAATGCGGCATCAGTACATGATTTCTCCGGAAACAGCTCAGACCTCTCATCAAGTACCACGGAAAAAGAACTCTTAGACTCAACAATTTTATGGAGACGGAGTAGATGTGCATCATAGCGCCCATAGCTATCTTCAGCACTAACATCATCTGGACCGCGAGCGTCTATATACATCGTCCCTGTAAGCCCCCTTTTCTCAGTTTCCATTGCATCATCAACCAGACGTTTGGCCATGTCAGGTGATGGCGCATCCAGACGGCCCACCATAACGGTCTTTCTTCTTATAAACTCTATCCCCGGTAGTTTACCATAATCTTTCATAAATGGATTTAATAACCATTTGGAAAGTCTGAAGTTTTCAACAAGAACTAATGTTAATTCACTATCCACAGAGGCTGACGTCATCTCTATCTTACTATTCCTATGCTGTGCTTCCCAAAATAACATCTCACCAATCACACCATTAACCATCCGTATAATGGTAGAGACCTCAAGGGCCTTTTCAGGGGTAAAACCTCTGAATTGAATCTCTGCAAGCTGGCTATTAAGTATCGCGTTAAATTTGAAAAGATTATTGTGGCTTAAAAACAGTGACCTCTCTTTTTCGTCCATTAAAAAAATCTGGTTTTTTACGTCTTTGACAATAGGAGACATTCCCGCCATCCTGAACAGGAGTGAGACCACCTTTGAATAAGTTTCCTTTTCAGACACTGAAACATACTCCTTAATATATTCAGATGCTTTTAAGATAGTCTTACTAACACTATTAAGTACCTCTTTTGTTTGTATAGATTCACTATATTGTTTTTGATAGATAAGTGTTGTTATCTTCCCTTTATGTAGTAGCTTCTCTAGCTGTCGCCCCTGTTGCAGTAGCAACCTCTTATATTCTTCCATCTTATCGGTTGTTAAATCCTCATATTTTTCGTGTAATTCAGGTTTAGCAGTACCTTCAATACGAAGTGGGATCCCATACACAAGCAAAATGGCAGGGTTAAGGCCTGAAAGTTTAAGTTTTCTAACGGCACTGCGAATTGGAGGGATTACGTTTGCTTCATAGTAAACTCTGTGAATACTTTCAGATTCCGGCACATCAACGCCCACAAGATTAGAGATAGGTACACCCCTTTTTGAAGCATAATATCTGGCGACGTTCCTACTATCGGGCATGTTCTTATTATAAACCACTACAAGGTCTGTGGAAAGCAGCGCATGCACCGGTTTAATTGATATTACTAACAGGAATATGGTAAAGACGGTGATAGTATAAAAATTTTTGATAAAGATCTCCGGTAGTATTTAAATGATAAATACATACGATATCAGTGATATAACTTTTCTAATCTTTCAAAGAAATCAGGGAATGTTTTTTCAACACATTCAGGATTTTTTATCCTTATCCCTTTGGTCCTTAAACCGAGAAGGGAAAAGCTCATTGCCATGCGATGATCATTGTAGGTTGATATATCTGCAGAATGTGGAGGTGATGGAATAATTTCAATGCCGTCTTCAAACTCTGTTGCCTCTACCCCGACTTTTTTAAGTTCGTTAACAATCGCCGTAATACGATCTGTCTCTTTGTATCTAAGATTTCTCACATTTCTAATCCGTGTCTTACCTTCTGCAAAAGCCGCAACTGATGCCAGAGTCTGTACAACATCCGGGGTATCATTCATATCCACATCTATCCCCCTTAATTTGCCACCCTCTACTTCAAGCCAATCTTTAGACTTCGTCGCCCTGCAACCCATTTTACTCAAAATATCAACAAATCTTGCGTCACCCTGCAATGAACCATCACCCAAGCCCTCGACCCTGACCTTGCCTCCGGTAATGGCAGCGGCAGCGAAGAAATAGGAAGCGCCCGATGCGTCTGGTTCCACCATATATTCACAACCCTTATACTCCTGACCTGCCCTGACAATAAATTCTTTGTATGAGTCCCTTTCTACCGCTACGCCAAACCTGTTCATCACATCTATAGTCATATCAACATAATTTTTTGATGCAAGATCATCAACCACAATTATACGTACATCATCGTTTGCATAAGGTGCCGTTAAAAGTATGGCACTGATATACTGGCTACTGATATTGCCCGGAATCTCAACTGGTCCTCCTCTTAAACCACTGGCATTTATCAATACCGGCGGGCACCCGGTACCCTCTTTTGACACAACATCAGCACCAAGTTGGTTTAGGGCATCAATCAACTGCTGTATAGGCCTCTGCCTCATTCGATCAATACCATCTATCTCATATTTCCCGTTACCAAGTGTCAGGGCAGCTGTCATAAATCGCACAACGGTCCCTGCGTTTTGCGCAAATAACTTTGCCCCGTCTACCGGGATCCTCCCCTCACACCCTTTTATTATCAATCTGTTTTCTTCAGTTATTGTGTTTACCGGTATGCCAAGTTCACCCAGGCAAGAAATCATGACCCTGGTATCTTCGCTTAATAAAGCGTTTTTTATAACCGATTCACCATTAGCAAGTAACGCCGTTATTAATGCTCTGTTCGTATAGCTCTTTGAGCCGGGAATTCTGACAGATGCATTTATTTTATTAACAGGCTTTATTTCTATCATCATTTTTCCTTTCAAAAGAGGGATTATAGACTGACATCCACCGTTCATCAAGGACAAATGCACAAACAAAACACTGAACATGTGGTCCCACTGCTAGATCCAGTCCCTTTTGCCAGATATCGATTAAAAAGTATTGACAAAAAAATTGATTTATGAGACAAATAGAGTATTTGAAATTTTGAATATATATGATTAGTTTTTTATAGACAGATAGGAGTGGTTTTTTGGAAAAAAGAGATAAGATTGTTATTGGTTCAAGGGGTAGTAAATTGGCCTTAATTCAGGCTAATTGGGTCAAATCACAACTGGAAAAAGATAATAAGGAAATTGAATTTACTATTGAAATAATTAAGACAACGGGCGACAAAATAACTGATGTTCCTCTATCAAAAATTGGAAGTATAGGTCTGTTCACAAAGGAGCTGGAGGACGCACTTCTAGATAAGAAAATTGACCTGGTTGTCCACAGCGCAAAAGACATGGCCACAGAAATCCCGGACGGTCTTGAAATTGGTGCAATAACAAAACGTGAAGACCCGCGCGACGCGCTGATCAGCAAAGGTAATAAGTCTTTGAAAGATCTTCCTCAAAACGCGAAGCTTGGTACAAGCAGTCTGAGACGGAAAGCACAAGTCCTTGCCTACAGACCAGACCTTGAAATACTTGATTTAAGAGGTAACCTTGACACCAGATTGCAAAAATTAGAAACGGGAGATCTCGATGCGATTCTTGTTGCTATGGCCGGTCTGACACGACTTGGTTGTGCTGACAAAGCAACTGAGGTAATACCGTACGACATAATGCTTCCCGCCGTTGGACAGGGAGCCTTGTGTATAGAAATACGTGAAAATGATGAACAGATCAAAGATTTATTAAAAGTCGTACTACACTATGATACCAGGTTTGCAGTGATGGCAGAAAGGGTCCTACTACATAGACTCCAGGGAGGATGTCAGATCCCGGTTGGCGCTCATGCAGAAATAATCTTCCCCGTAAATATAAAAATGGAAGCGGTTGTGTGTTCACTTGACGGAAAGACCGTCATCAGAGATTCTGTTGTAGGCAAAGTAGATGATTACTCTGTAATGGGACTCGATCTTGCAAATAAACTGCTCGGAAGAGGTGGGCGGCAGATACTGGAGGATATAAGGGCAAACCTTGCCGAAGAGCAAGTTAACTAAACTTTTCGCAGACGCAAAGCTCGAAAGAGAATTACCAGGGGATACATAATGCACAAACAACACTTGTAAATTATGTATCTCCATTTTACCTTAGATTGTTAACGAAAAAAATCTGGGAAAAGCATTTCTTTGTATCCTTCCTGCCTCTATAAGAAAGCACCACAACCAATCAGATTTCAATCAGCAGTGGAATTTCACCACAGTCAGGAAATTTATGACATTTAACACATTCTGACCATATCTTATGAGGGAGAAGTTCTTTATCAACACGTTTGAAACCCATATGTTCAAAAAATTCCGGGATATACGTCAGTACAAACAACTTGTTTACGCCGAGCCTCTTCCCATCTTCAAAGCATTTTTGTATCAGCTCTTTACCAACTCCTCTTTTCTGAAAATTTTCATCAACTGCAACAGATTTGATCTCTGCCAGGTCCTTCCAGAAGACATGTAGCGAAGCACATCCTCTAATACTTCCATTCTCTACGTAAACATAGTGATCACGAATTTTCTCGTATAATTCACTCAGAGGTCTTGGCAGCATCAGGTCCTTTTTGGCAAATTGATTTATTAACCTGCTCATCCCTTCCACGTCGTCTACGTGCGCGTTTCTTATCATTATCTATGGGCCTTAACCCTTACGGTAAAAAAATCTTAAGTTTAATCTTATTACACCCATCTCAAAATAGTTTTGAGATAAAATAGATGCTTGATAAACTATAGGTGATCTAATAGATCTAATTTAAGTTTGCATCTTAATATTTTGTTTAATAATTATCAAATTATTTATATATTATCTCAATAGTATCGGTTTAGGCTTTTGCAAAAACGGCTTTTTTATACCCGAACCGTCAGCAGAGACGTAGGGCGAAGCTTTAGCCTTGCCCTTAATGTACGAAAGCAAACCTACCCGTCCGAACAGCTTGGCAGGGCGGGAAGGATTGCCCTACGTGTTACGGCAAAAACCTAACCGGATACTACTGAGATTATCTGATTATGAAATTTCAGTCATTATGATCGTCCATGTAACAAACGCATTAATTTGCATCTGAAACGAACCGGAAGAATTAGCAAAGAGAACATAAAGTAAATAATATTTTTGACTTACTAATCAAACGGCTCTAATGACCAAAACAATTACAACATTTGCAAAACAGATAATACCGCCTGCCACTCAAGTGATAATTATTGCCCTCTTGATAATACCGCTACTGATCATTGCTTTTCCTGCATACTCTCAAGATACATCATTAACTGAACTGCAAACGAAGGCACTTGTGCTTAATAAACAGGGAAAATATTCTGAAGCGGTGAAAGCCGCAGAAGAAGCATTAGAGATTACGGAAGTAAATTTCGGACCTGATCATCCCAAAACTGCAGCTTCCATGAGCATTATGGGTTTAATCTATTTTTCACATGGCAAATACTCAAATGCCGAACCTCTTTACTTGAATGCTCTAAAAATCAATGAAAAAGCTTTAGGTAAAGAGCATCCTGATGTTGCGAGTGATCTTGACAACCTGGCTTTACTTTTCCAAGCCCAGGGCAGATATTCAGAAAGCATTCCTCTTTACATTAGAGCACTACAGATTAAGAAGAAAATATTTGGCCCTGATCACCTTAACGTTGCAACAACCATGAACAACCTGGGAGCACTTTATTACTCACAGGGCATGTATAAGGAAGCAGAGCCGCTTTTCAGACAGGTACTGACTATAAGAGAAAAAACCCGGGGGACAGACCATGATAATATGACGACATCTCTGAATATTCTTGCATTGGTTTATCAGGCCCAACGTAAATATGATGAAGCTGAACCACTATTAAAAAAGGCACTGGCATTAAGCGAAAAAACTTATGGGCAATATAATCCTGCATATGCAACTTCCCTCAATAACCTTGCGGGATTATACAAAATAGAGCGCAAATACACCCGATCAGAGCAACTTTATAAACACGCACTGGAAATAAGAAAAAGAGTTCTCGGACAGGATCATCCGGATGTGGCTACATCCCTGAGCAATTTAGCAACGCTTTACTACGCTCAGGGTAAATATACTATGGCAGAACAGCTCTATAAACGGGCTCTAAGAATTCAGGAGAAAACCCTGGAACCAGGCCATCAGGATACGGCAACATTACTCAGCAATCTGGTGACACTTTATGCTGCTCAAGGCAGGCACTCTATGGCAAAGCACTATCATGATCGCTTACAGTCAACATGGGACAGTGCCCTGAAACAGGAGCCAAACACCATACCCAACAAAACAATACGGACGGAAAAGTCATGGAACGGACACGTGTACTCTTCAAAATTTTCACGCTCCTTTCACCGACCTGATTGTGATGAATTGCAAAGCAGCCCTGATGACATAATTGATTTTCAGTCCAGAGAATACGCTATGCGAGATGGTGCAATACCGTGCACTACATGTCAACCTTGAACGTAAGAGTTTTATTCTGCACGCCATTCAGTAAGCATGTGTAATTCTAAATTATTTTACACTATAATACTTACTTTAGTGAATTTACGAATATAAAATTAACCAACAATGGCAACACATTGTTGTAATCCAAACGGTTAATCGTATAATTATAATTAATAATACCTAAATTGAACGATTCTATTCCATATGTTATAGTAGTCGAATCCTTTAGCCTACGTTTCGCATCATCCGATGGGTACACATGTATTCCTCGTAAGTTACGCAACCTAAAGGATGCGGCTACCCGCCCGAATGTACTGTTCGGTACGGGCGGGCTCAAATCGCTCAATTTAGGTAATAGTAAATCACATATACCTGTTTAAAAAAGCACGGTATTAACTTTAAAAGATCTCATTTTGATGTTCAAAAAAAATGTATTTATTATTCTACTTATTTCTATAGCTAGCTTTCACATGGGCTGTTGTGTTCACCGTTCCTGTCCTATGTTACCCGATACATGGAATGAAAATGAATGCAATTCAAGAAGTCTTGAGGATGATTTTCAACAGGCAACGCTTCATGTAATGGTTATGTATAATGGGCCTTGTACGCATGTCGCTTTACGATTGTACTGTAAGAAAGAAGGTGCGATTTTCTGGGACCCGGCAGGCGGTTTTGCAAATGATAAAGTTTATGTGAATCCGGAAAATCAGGAATTCAATTTTGATGGATCCGGCAACCCTGATTCTATACGCCTGAATGATGTGATTATCAAAAGCGTGCCAAGTATTAACCAATATCTGGTCTGGAGAAAATTTATTGATACCCATGCTGCCGAGATTTTTGAATTTATTATTCCACAAGATGAAGCTGAGGAACTCTGGACCATTCTTCGAAATGGCACCAAACGTTCACACCCTAAAGGAGCATTTCATACAAAAGCAGTAGGCGGAACATGCGGATTATCGATTGCTAAATTTCTGCACCGTTTTGCGGATGATATAGTTGAAGTGAAAACTGTCTTTTATCCTCATAACCTGGCAAAACAGCTTTACAAACAAAATCCGGAAAGAGTCATTATTTATCGAGATGAAAAATTATATTATTATATCCCACCAGAAAGAGAAGATAAGAGATTACTGAGCAAGAAGACGAAACTGTAAATAGAGAAGAAATGTATAAAAGAAATCATCACATCAAATAGATGTCTATCCTTTACCATTTACCGATTGTCTGAAATTGAATAGAGTCTGTTTAATATAGATCAGCCACATTTTATACCGTACAAAGGAGGCCGAAATAATGATAAGAAAGAATCTTCTATTTTTCACGTTAATTTTGATTGCGATTTTGAATGGTTGTCACACCAAGACAAAGCAGGCCGATCAGATTGCCACCCCAAGCGTATTAGAAACTACCTGGACAGGCAAGGAATCTGACGGAGAATGTATTACGTATCATTTTCTCCCTGACGGTATATTGCATTATGAAATAGAGTCGGGTTCCTGGAAGAATGCCTCCTGGAAACAAGATGGAAATAAAATCTATTTTGAGATGAATGCCAAATTCTCGGAACACTACGGTACTATCAAGGGCAATAAAATGAAAGGCACAGGTCAGAATACCCAGGGACATAAATGGACATGGAAAGCAAAGAAAGAATAAGCATCAAATTGTGATATTGCAAGGCATGACCCTATTGCATTAGGATCATATTTATTTTAGAACGGAAACCTTTATTCTTCCATAACTAATAGTAGGATTAAACAATGTTGAAATTAGGTGATATCAACCTTGATGTACCATTCTATCAGGCACCGTTAAGTGGATATACGGACCGTGCTATGCGGGTACTGGCACACGAATATGGTGCGCCGCTGACGTATACCGGCATTATACTTGCTAAAATCGTACTCCACAAGAAAGCCTTCAATAAGCTCTTTTTCCAACCGAGGGTTGATGAGGGCCTTGTTGGCGCACAGATACTTGGAGGAGATCCTGAAATAATGGCAGAAGCTGCCGCTGCTTTTCTAAATGTCGGGTTTAACCTGATCGATCTGAATTTTGCCTGCCCGGCACCAAAAGTACTCAGACGTCACAGTGGAGGTTATCTGCTAAAAGATCCTGAAACTGCGATTGAGATCCTTCGATCTGTAAGAAATACGGTTTCATGCCCTGTCACTATCAAACTTCGAGCAGGGTTTGACAAGAGTCAGGAATCAATAGATAAGTTCTGGCAGATATGCCAGGGAGCGGTTGCGGAAGGGATCGACGCGTTAGTCATCCACGGCAGGTCAGTCAAAGAACTTTATCGTGATAAAGGTGACTGGGAGATATTATCAGAAGTGAAACGGGAGTTTCCTCAGGCGACTATCATTGGAAGTGGTGACTTAATGGATGCGAAAACTATTGTTAAAAGATTAAAGAGCAGCGGGCTTGATGGAGTGATCATAGCAAGAGGCGCTATCGGTAACCCCTGGATATTTAATGAAACCCGTGCATTGTGGGAAGGCAGATCAAAACCGGAAAAACCAGATCTGACAGAGCAGGGAGAAGTACTTCTGAGACATTATGAGATGATTGCTGAATCTCGCCCAATGTTAAAGAGTATAAGATATTTCCGCAAATTCGCAGTTGGATACAGCAAACATCATCCAAAACGCAAAATGGTACAGGCAGACCTGATAGCCGCAAAGAAGAGGGACGAACTATATGCTACTGTCAAGAAGTGGTACGGAGTTGGGTAGGAGCTAAAAGTGCCTTAAGTTTAAAGTGAGCTAAAGTTTGAAGTTAGATGAAAAGTACCTAAAGTGAGTTTGAATTCTGACGGGTAAGGAAACCCGCCCTACAAAAACTATCCAATTCTTAAATTCCTTAATTTTTCACCTTTGGGAACTCTACGGTGAGAAAAAATCAGCCGACGTTATTATATTCCCTCACACGAAAGCGAACACCCAGGTCTTCAGCTATCTTCCTGCACGCCTCAACATCAATTCCGGGCATACCTACGATTGAAATCATTACGTCAGGTATGTAGTCTCGTGCCTTTTTTATAAAGGATATCAGGGCCGGATATGCCTGAGCGTCATATTCAGATTGGCATAGTTTCTGATATTCGTCCTCTATATTAGTATTCAGACTGATGCAAATTGTGTCTATCAATCCTTCCAGTTCCTCACAAATTGGCCGCTTATTAATCAGATCTCCAAGACCATTTGTATCCAGCCTCACTTTGGCACCCTTCTCTTTCAAATATCCTGCAATTCCCTTTAACACGTCCAGTCGTTCGGTTGACTCACCAAACCCGCAGAATACCACTTCATCATAACCTGACGGATCTCCAATGGCATCTTTCAACTCTTCGACTGTAGGCTCATTATTCGTTCCAAGATAGTGTCCCTTTACGTAAGGAGCAGTCTCCCTCGAACAGAAGACACATTTGTTGGGACAACGGCTGGTTATATTAAGATAGAGGGAGTTTCTTATAACATATGCAATCTCCGGTTTTGTATCACTTTGAGCAAGACCAAACAGATTCTTTGCGCTGAGAGAAGTAATTCTTTCAATGTCTTCAACCGTTAATTTATATAATTCCGCAAGTACTGGAATGGTGTATTGCAGATAAGAAGGCTCGTTTCGCTTGCCTCTTTTAGGCTGTGGTGCCAGAAAGGGACAATCTGTTTCCAGAAGTAACCTTTCCACAGGAACGACTTTTAATGCTTCCCTTAAATTCTCGGCTTTCGGAAAAGTTACCGGCCCGGCAAAAGAGATATGAAATCCCAGTTCCAGAAACTCCTTTGCATCTTCTCTGCTACCCGCAAAGCAATGGATGACACCTTTTACCCTGCCACTATATTTACGGACAATTTCCAGGCAGTCATCACTCGCTTCTCTGTTATGAATGATAACCGGTAGGTTATGCTTATGAGCTAATTCCAGATGCTGATGGAACAGACGTTTCTGGTCTTCCTTCTTACTACGATCACGGTAGTAGTCAAGTCCTGTCTCTCCAATAGCAACGACTTTATCTTGTTCGGCTAATTCTTCCAACCGGACCCAGTCATCGACAGACACATTATTAGCCGCATTAGGATGTATACCTACACTGGCATAGATATGGTCATATTTTTTTGACAGTTCAAGCGACTTTATGCTAGTACCAACACTTGTCCCAACGTTAATTATGTATTCAACGCCAACTTCTCCCGCGCGTTTTATAACATCATCAAGATCATCTTTGAAATCCGGAAAATCCAGATGTGCATGTGTATCTATTATCATATCTTTTATAATCGGTGTAATAACGAACTAAAACCTAAATTGTGCGATCTTATTTTCTATACTGTGGTAGCCGCCTGCCCAGGCGGGCGTTCTCTCCGATGGGTGCATGTGAATTTCACGTAAGTCACGCAACTTAAAGGATGCGGCTACCCGCCCGAATGTACTGTTCGGTACGGGCGGGCTCAAATTGCTCGATTTATGTAAAAGTAATAAAACGACAATCATACAGAGACGTGGAATCACCAGGAAGGCTACGAAGAATGAGATTGGTAAAAAAACCAGAAATGTTATTTCACAACGCCATCAGCCGTAAACGCACTTTCGAAAAATTCGATATCCGGTTTGTTATCGTTTTCTTTAAACAAAATAGAAACAACATCAAAACGACAATCTATCTCTTCAATATGATTTATCAACAGGTAATTTAATGCGGTACGAATAATCCTTTTTCTTTTCTCTTTCGTTACTGCCAATTCCGGAGGGCCATAATTCTCTGACTGACGAGTTTTCACCTCGACAAAACTAATGGTACCCTTGTCATACGCTACAATATCAATTTCTCCGTATTTACTGACATAATTACGCTTCAGTATCTTATATCCTCTTTTTTTTAAGAGCTTTCCAGCCAGGGCTTCGCCCTTTTTGCAAAGTTCGTCAGGATTAAGCTTATGATTTTTCATCCTTCTTTTCAACCTTGGCTTTGGCACTTGCCTTAGCTTTTGGAGCCGTTGCAGTCTCAGCCGGAGCTTCTGTAGCTTCAACCGGTTTCTCAGCAGCCACAACAGGAGCCGCTTTTTCAGTTTTATCTGTTTTCTTTACTCTTCTTCGAATTTCTTTCAGTCTTGCACTCTTTCCTTTTCTATCACGTAGATAATACAATTTTGCACGCCTTACTTTGTGACTCTTTTTTACAACTATCTCTACTATGTTTGGTGAATGCAAAGGGAATACACGTTCAACACCCTCTCCCTGCACAACCCTTCTAACAGTGAATGTTACCCTGTTACCACTACCTTTTTTAGAAATAACAGTACCATTAAATATTTGAATGCGTTCTTTCTCGCCCTCAATTGTCTTGACGTGCACGTCGATCAAATCACCAATCTTAAACTTTGGTGCTTTCTCTTTCATATTTTCATTTTCAATTTCTGCAACTATGTTCATTGTTCTCGCTCCTTTATATAAAGTATTATCTATATTATTTTGTTTTTTCTTTCAACAAATCAGGCCTTCTCTCCTGTGTTCTCAAAATGGCATTTTCCATTTTCCACTCTTCTATCTTTGAATGATGACCGGACTTCAGTACTTCAGGCACTTTCATCCCCCTGAACTCTGCAGGTCTTGTATACTGCGGATATTCCAGCATTCTGTCTACAAATGACTCATCCTGTAACGAATTATCACCACCCAAAACTCCAGGAACCAATCTCGTAACCGAGTCGATTATCGCCATTGCCGGTATTTCTCCACCGGTAAGCACATAATCGCCTATAGAAATTTCAAGAACATCTATTCCGGACCTTATTCTTTCATCAAATCCCTCATAGCGTCCACAGATTATCATTAACCGATCCTGTTTCGATAAATCATGAGCAATTCTCTGATTAAACGTCTCTCCCTGTGGAGTAAGCAATATCTTTGTTGGTACAGCATCATCAAGAAGCTCTACCGCCTCAACCGCGTTAAACACCGGTTCAGGTTTCATAACCATACCAGCACCTCCCCCGTATGGCTTATCATCCACACACCGGTGTTTATCATGAGAAAAATCTCTAATATTGTGCAGATGAAAACTTACAAGCTCTTTTTCGCGAGCAATTTTCAACATACTCTCTCCCAACACATTCTGAAACATATCGGGAAACAGGGTCAAGATATCTATTCGCATAAGTAACCGGGTAAATATCCTTTATGATTTAATTCCTATTTTGTTCTTTTTAAGAATGCTGGCTACTGTTTCAGTTGGTTGAGCACCTACACTAAGCCAGTATTCGATCCTTTCCCTCTTTAACACAACCTTTTTCTCTTCATCTTTTTCCATTGGATCATAAGTCCCTAACTGTTCAATGCTTCTTCCGTCTCGCTCTTCCCTTGCATCAAACGCACAAAGCCTGAAAAAAGCCCTGTTTCTTCGTCCCATTCTCTTTAACCTTAGTCTTACCATATAACAACTCTCCTTATCTTACCAATGTTTTAATAAATCTAAACTTGATCGCATTTATTGATCACTTCTTTTTTCTTTTTACCTTCTTTCGTTTACTCCTGATCTTTCTGGGAAGCTTCATGGCATCTGTCGGCATTCCCCCTTCCCCTTGAAAGCTTTTGGGATCTATGTCACCCAGGGACCTGAACATTTTCTTCATTTGCTTAAATTGTTTTAGTAACTGGCTTACATCATGTGCACCTGTTCCACTTCCACGAGAAATTCTATTCCTCCTGCTGCCTTCAATCTGATCAGGATTCATTCGCTCTTCAAGTGTCATTGAACGAATAATAGCCTCAACTCTTTGTAATTGTTTTTCATCAACGTCCATTCCCTTCATCTTCTTCCCTAATCCGGGAATCATGCCAAGTATATCCTTCATTGATCCCATCTTCTTTACCTGCTGTAACTGGCCGAGAAAGTCGTCAAGCGTGAGAGTATTGTCTTTAATCTTTTTTTCTAATTGTACAGCCTCTTTTTCATCAATAACCAACTGGGCTTTTTCAACCAGAGAAACAACATCACCCATTCCAAGGATTCTGGAGGCCATTCGATCAGGGTGGAATTCTTCCAGTTTGTCAAGCTTTTCACCTACTCCAACAAATTTTATAGGTTTACCGGTAACTGCTTTAATTGATAATGCGGCTCCGCCCCTTGTATCACCATCTAATTTTGTTAAGATCACACCATCAAAATTCAGTTGAGAGTGGAATTCTTTTGCACTGTTTACGGCGTCCTGACCGGTCATAGAGTCACACACAAAGAAGATTTGTGTCGGATTAATCTGTTTCTTTATCTGATTCAGTTCCAACATCAACTCTTCATCAACATGCAATCTGCCTGCAGTATCCAGAATGACAACATTATGTTTGTCAAGGAATGCGCGCTTCATCGCCCATTTGCATATCTTAAGGGGGCTAGAACCTTTTTCAGAATATACCGGGATATTAAGCTGCTTCCCGATTACTTTCAACTGTTCAACAGCCGCCGGCCTCTGAACATCAGCGGCCACAAGTAATGGGCTCTTGCCTTTTGATAAAATCATATTTGCAAGCTTACCCGCTGTAGTGGTTTTACCGCTTCCCTGCAATCCTGCAAGCATGATAACCGTAATGTCCCCGTCTACATACTTTATGGTAGAATCACCAGGGCCCATAAGATTTGCCATCTCAGTTTGTACTATTTTTACTATCTGTTGGCCCGGTGTAACACTTTTAAGGACTTCCTCTCCGACTGCCTTCTCTGTGACCTTTTTTATAAAATCCTTTACAACCTTATAGTTTGTATCTGCTTCAAGAAGAGCAACCCTTACTTCGCGCAAACCATCTTGTATGTTTTGCTCGCTCAGCTTGCCCCTGCCGCGCATTTTATCAAATATTGTTTCGAAATTTCCGGTAATTGATTCAAACATTATTACGCCTTTTTGTTATTTCTTATCCATATGTCTCGTAACGAGTTCACATGCTTATCTCATAAAACGTTCTTACACAAATATTTCAGTTTAATATAGTAATTAGGTGACTGTACGAGAAATGTGTTAAAACCTGCGAGAAAACCTAGTGCGACAAAACACACAACTGCAGAGAAAAACCACATAACCATCTACAAACATATTGGTTGCAACAAATAGTCAAACAAATAAAGCTGCCTTTATACCCATGCCTGTTGTCTGCTTCTGACTGCAACTACACAACACTTTGCTACACTTACATTAACAGGCTATATACTCTGACTATAAAAGTCTATAATCTAATATAAATTGAAGAAATATTCAACGTAAATTATTTTAGGGTACAGCTTTACTCCTTTTCGCGCCAAATTTTTGCTCCCAGGTTTTTCAGGCGATCTTCCAGTCTTTCGTATCCTCTGTCAATATGATAAAGCCTTCTGATCTCGGTAATGCCTTTCGCTGCCAATCCTGCAATTATA
This sequence comes from Candidatus Scalindua sp., assembly GCA_018670825.1. Classification (GTDB taxonomy): domain Bacteria; phylum Planctomycetota; class Brocadiia; order Brocadiales; family Scalinduaceae; genus Scalindua. The sequence continues at coordinate 27,082 of JABHIW010000082.1, forward strand.
AGTGAGGCGCTTGCTCTTAAATCAGATGCCATCACCGTTGTCCCGGAAAGTTTTGGTACGCCTTTAATAATTGCAATAGCATCTTCATTCATGATATTTGCGCCCATCCTATTGAGTTCTGCAACATGCATAAATCTGTGGGGAAATACCCTCTCTGTTATGATACTGGTCCCATTTGCTATACTCAGCAATGCGCTGAATTGTGCCTGCATATCAGTAGGCATACCAGGATACGGTAATGTAGTAATGTTTACCGGTTTAATGTTTCCATCTCTTTTAACGAAACATTCACTGCTTTGTACATGTCCTGGTGTATTCTTATCGGCATCAGTTATCTTAATACCAACACCAGCTTCCCGTAATTTATCAATAACGGATGCCAGATAGCAAGATGCATCATTCTCCAATACGATATTCCCACCCGTAATTGCTCCCGCAATCATTATGGTCCCAGCTTCAATCCTATCTGGTATTATCTCATATTCAATGCCGTTCAATCTATCAACGCCGTCAACAATAAGGTTGCTTTCACCAATTCCAGCAATATTAGCGCCTGCTTTATTTAGAAAGTGCGCGAGATCCTGCACTTCAGGTTCACATGCTGCATTTTCTATTATAGTCCTTCCCTCTGCAAGTACAGCTGCCATTATAATATTACAGGTACCCAAAACTGTTGAGCCGTACGGTCCTCCAAGATAAATCTCACTCCCTTTCATTTTCCCTGTGGCAATTACATATCCATCCTCCATGACAACCTCAGCGCCAAGCGATTCAATGCCTTTAATATGGATATCTATGGGTCTGGAGCCAATTGAGCATCCGCCCGGAATAGACACTTTTGCCATTCCTCTTTTTCCGAGCAAAGGGCCCAGAACACAAATTGACGCCCTCATTGTCCTGACCAGATCGTATGGGGCCGTTATATTCCTCTCATCCTTGACGGTAATATCAAGAGAACCATCCTCACATTTCTTAGTATCCACGCCAAGCTCATTAAGTATCTTGCAAAGAGTTTTTACGTCCGTAAGTTCAGGTATACCCCTTAATTTAGTCGTTCCATTTATCAGCAAACATGCAGCCATAATAGGTAACGCGGCGTTCTTCGCACCGTTTACTTTGACTTTTCCGTTTAGAGGATAACCACCCTCAATTACCATTTTTTCCATTTTTTTAAATAAAAGATTAAAGGTTTGAAAAAGACTTCATTTGAATTAAATCCGTGAAATGAGATAAGCTCAATATTACAGAAAATACCAATTTAGTCCGGATCAAACTCCTTTTTCCAATCGATATCATCTTCAACCGGTATTTGTCTCCTTTTGTCAAGGAGATAGCTACCCATAATAAGATAATCCATTCCTGTTCTCATAAAACATTTATAAGCCTCCTCAGGACGGCACACTATGGGTTCACCTCTAATATTAAAGGATGTATTAACAATCATAGGGCAACCGGTTTTTTTATAAAATTCTTCTATTACGCCATAATACAAGGGGTTATCATCCCTGGTTACCGTCTGAATCCTTGCAGAGTAATCCACATGTGTAATTGCCGGTACATCAGAGCGCACAACTTTTAACTTTTCCAGGCCAAATAACTTTTCTTCCTCACCTGACATTTTAATCTTTTTTTCATCTTTTAGATTTGCCACCAATAACATATACGGGCTTTCGCAATTAATATCAAAGTAGTCTGAAACATGTTCCCTTAGTACCGAGGGTGCAAATGGCCTGAATGATTCTCTGTATTTTATCTTTACGTTCATTATCGATTGCATCTCTTTTGAACGTGGATCTCCAATAATACTTCTTGAACCAAGCGACCTCGGGCCAAATTCCATTCTCCCCTCAAACCAACCTATCACATTTTCATCCGCAATTAATTCAGCAATTCTTGAAGGAATTTCTTCTGTTTTGAGTTTCACAAAGGGAGCCCCCTCTTTTACAAGAAACTCTTCTATTTCTTTATCCTCATAATGATTTCCAAGGTAGGATGCCTTCTGCATCACTTTTGCTTCTTCAGCAATCCGGTCCTTACCTAAATATTCATACCAGATCAGCAATGCCACACCCAGCGCACCACCCGCGTCACCCGCTGCAGGTTGGATCCAGAGATTATCAAAAGGCCCTTCTCTCAACAGCTTGCCATTTGACACACAATTAAGAGCAACGCCTCCAGCAAGGCATAAGTTCTTCTTCCCGGTTTCTTTATGAACATGATTTGCCATACGATACACTATCTCTTCGGTAACCACCTGAATGGACCTTGCCAGATCCATCTCTCTTTGGGTAACGCTTGATTCCGATTTGGCAGGAGGGCCACCAAATAGTTTATCAAAACGGCTATTTGTCATGGTAAGCCCGGTACAATAATTGAAATATTTCATGTTCAGTTTGAAGGAGCCATCTTCTTTCAAATCCATTAATTCGTTGAAGATAGTATCAACATATTTAGGCTCTCCATAAGGTGCTAATCCCATAACTTTATATTCAGCAGAATTGACTTTAAATCCGGTGTAGTAGGTAAAAGCTGAATACAAAAGCCCTAATGAATGGGGAAACTTTAATTCTGACAGGATTTTTATTTTGTTCTCTTCTCCAATACCATAGCTTGTTGTTGCCCATTCGCCCACGGCATCAACCGTCAATATTGCTGCATCTGAAAATGGAGAGGGATAAAACGCTGAAGCGGCATGAGACTCATGATGTTCGGGGAACAGGACATCACCCTTATAACCAATCTCCTTCTTTACAATGTCCCGTATAAACAGCTTTTGTTTTATCCATAATGGAATTGCTTTGAAAAAGGACCTAATCCCTACCGGCGCATACGCAAGATAGCTGTACAAAATTCTCTCAAATTTTATAAACGGCTTATCATAGAACCCAACATAATCAATATCTCCGGCGCTGATTCCCGCTTCTTTTAAACAGTACTCCACAGCGTTAATCGGAAAATGAAAATCATGTTTTTTCCTCGTGAACCTCTCTTCTTGTGCAGCGGCAATTATCTCACCATCTCTCACCAAGCATGCAGCACTATCATGATAGAAAGCCGAAATTCCCAGGATATTCATTTGGTTTGATCTCACACCAAAGGGTTAGAAACAACCAGCGTTGTCCGATCTAGTTTTAACGTATTTTATATATTGCACCAAAGCTGCCTTTCCCGCCCGGCGGTGCCGTTCGGACGGGTATCAATTCGGACAGACAATCAGTTGAGCAGGAATCTAGAATTGTCACGACAATGACAAATAGATTCCCATTTCCAGGGGAATGACATATGGGTACTTTGAAACCCTATGCATACATTTAAGGACCTGATCGAACTGGAACATATTACTCTTCATTAAATGAGAAATTATACTTATATATCAGATTCACACAACCTTAAATAAGTCTTAAATCAACAGATACAAACAAAACCAATTTAAAAGGCCTATCCTTTCTATAGAAGGATAGGCCTTTTAACATCATTTGAAACAATCATGGGAAAAATGAACCCTTTGGACCCACCTTTCTTGATAAAAAACAGTATTTACCGGTGTATCATTATTAAAATAGAGCATAAATAAATGGTGCAACGGCGGAACTTTCTGTAAAGAGTATCAACAACCCTAGCAATAAAAGAAGTACAATAATGGGCGCCAGCCAGAATTTCTTGCGTACCTTCATGAAAGCCCATAATTCTATAACTATTGATATCTTGCTCACTCGTATTCCTCCAACAAATATTTATAGTACTGTATCTGCTTAGTGCAAATTAGTGAAATTAGTGTCTAAAACTGCTTCTCAAACTGTTCTTTTGAAAACAAACCCCCATCTTTTTTAACCCAATATGATGTTGTTTCCTTATCAATACGTTCTTCCAGGAGATCTTTTCCTATTAACTTTGAGAATAGCCCTATTGGTGTAAAGACCAGGTAAAAGATAATTCCCAATATAATCCTGGTATTTACCCACCCTATTGCACTACCTACAGTTGTTATTACTTTAAATAATGGCTTTAAGATAATCGGTGCAAAAAACGACAAAATAATGACAAGACCGGCAAATCCAAAAAACCATACATAAACATTAATATGCCCTTTGTAACAATGCCATCCGCCAATGATACATAGTAATGCCGTCAGGCCAAATCCGAACTTTTTTATCTCCTTTATTTCATCTTTTGGTTTATTCATATCTCGAACTCTCAGCATTGACGGGAAGATACCATGGCATATCAGTTATAAGCAGTGTTAAATTAGTAGCTTATACTCGTATTGTCAACAAAAAAACACTACGAGTTCCCGCCTTTTCAAAACTCATGAGCCTCTCGTTCACTTCACGTTTTTTTGCCTGCCCGACTTCGTCATTCAGGCGGGAAACCACACTAAGTTATTTGCGCGATTAATTTAGTCAATACTTTACCCGGCCCTATTTCTTCAAATTCCGGTTCAGGCTGTTGCTTTAGATATTGAATAGATTCTACCCAACGTACCGGATTACTGATTTGCTGGACCATATTATTCATGGTTTCATCGTTTTGATAAGGTGCTGCTGTATAGTTGGCAATTACCGGGATTTGCACAGGTTGAAAGGCAAAGTTCTTTAAGAAATCAGCAAACTCATTTTTGGCATCCTGCATATAACGCGAATGAAATGCTCCACTTACTTTTAATGGAATGAATATCCTTACACCTGCATCTTCAAAAACGGCCTTAACAGCATCAATGTCCTCTTTTCGTCCTGAAATTACCGTCTGTTTCGGAGAATTATAATTTGCAATATCGATTGTCTCAAAAGATGCATCTTTTAAAACCTGCTCAATTTTGTCCGGTTGCATACCAATAACTGCCGCCATACCTCCCCCGGTAACCTTGACCATAGTCTGCCCTCTTTTTTGTACTAATTTTAAACCCGTTATAAAGTCAAATACACCGGCAGCAAAAAGAGCGTTATATTCACCGAGACTATGCCCGGCAACAAAATCAGGACGAAAATCTGTTTTCTCTGTTTTACTCAAATAGGTAAGAGCGTTCACTATGTACAATGCTGGCTGTGTATAATCCGTTTGATTTAGTTTCTTCTCCGGATCGTCCAGGCAAAGGCTTTTGATTGAACACCCTAATACTTCGTCAGCTTGTTTCACTAATTCAGGAAATTGATCAAACAACTCCCCCCCCATCCCGGGAGATTGTGATCCTTGACCTGGAAATACATATATTTTAGTCATTCCTCACTCCACTATATTATTTATTAAAGAAGTTAAAAAGTGCCTGTTTTTTTGAAGTGCAGTGACCGTGTCACTGCTTTAATAAGCATCATCACGGATGATGCACTCCATATAATAATACATAAATCTGTAAAGACATCAAACAGAAACTACCTATGATAATTCACGGTTAATATGAGAGTCTCTTAATCTCGCATTCAAACGTTTTGCCATTGCCTTAACATTATCAAAAGTATCATAATCCACACCCATTCCCACAGTAGCAAAGGTACTTTTATTCTGCATCAAAGGTTCACCTACTACCTCCGGACATAGCCTGGATGCGTCCCGGAACTCTTCTGTTCCCGGTACCGGAGAATACTCTGCCAATTTTATCTTTGCCCCCAACCCGTTGATATACTCAATAGATTCCACCACCTCACCAACTGTCTGACCCGGCATACCGATGAGAAGATAGATACCGATATCCCAGGTTGTGTCATTGTGATCATTACATACATGGCGATGATCTTCCGCCTCACGTAGATGGTGCAGGGCTGATTCAAGCTCCCGGCAACTCACCTTGTTTTTAGACGCCTTCTGTAACGCAGTGGATGTACCCTCAAAACCTAACCGGATCGTTCTGAAACCGGACACTCTGAGTAATCTGGCCAGCTGTTGGTCTATGTATTTCGCATGAACACCGTTCGGTGTATGCAATCGTACACATATTCCTTTTTTGATTAACAGTTCCAGTATAGGGATTATATGCCTTTGCGGATCCATCAGTAATGCATCATCAAAAAAAGCAATGTCCGCAACACCGTATCCCTTAACATAACTTTCCAACTCGGCGACAATATGTTCAGGACGTCTCAAGGTAAACTTCGATTCGAACAGAAACGAGGCGCAATAACTACAGCGATATGGACAACCTCTGGACGTAATAACACTAACCGAATCCAATTCAGGATAAAGCTCGTAAGCAGGGACCATTTCATCTTCCACCCACTTCCTGACAATACCATAATCCCGACTATTACCACTGAGATTGTCTGCCAGTTTTAACACCTCTAATTCACCAGCTCCTTCAATAACATAATCTGCTCCGGAATTTTTTACCGCATGCTCATGGCATAGAGTGGCATAAATACCTCCAAGAACAACAGGAACAGAAGGGAAGATAGATTTTATAATCCCTATTGCTTCAAAGACCCCCGGATACCAGTAAGTCATATGAGATGTTACACAGATCATAAATGGTGTCGATACATCTTTTAACCTGCGCCTGAATTCATCTCTGGGTATACCATAACGCTTAAAAGTTCTTGGAATGTTGTTGAAGATAGAAGGCTTGTCTATCTGCTCTGAGTAAAAAGATTTTTTCCCGAATTTACGCTCTTTGTATGGATACCCATAGTTATAGAGGCAATCTATCAGATGTGCATCATAGCCGAATTGCAGTAGAGTTGAACCGACATAAAGGAGGCCAAGAGGTTTAGCCCAGAGATCAAATGCTGCAAAATCATGTATCCACGGATTGATTAACAGGATGTTGTTGCTCTTATCTCTCATTTATGTCTTACATTACTAATCATCACAATCCAGTTATCCGGTCTAATATCTTTCGCCTTTAACTTTTATTACCGTCTGTGAAAAGTCCTCGGCACTTTTTGTCCGGGGAAGTCTGTGGCCAAATCCTTCTATTTTTAAAAGCCCGCGGTGGGAATCGAACCCACAATCTCATCATTACGAGTGACGTGCTCTACCATTGAGCCACGCGGGCTAAGCCTCATTGCTTGAATTACTTACAGCTTTTGGCATAGATACTACTTTTGCTGTTGCGACTATATTGCGACTGTCTATATCCTCCATTTGCCTCTCAAGAGCCTTAACAGCGTTCATTTTTCCCTCAGTTGTTGGATGTGCATAACGCATCGTCATCTCGATGCTGGAGTGCCCTAATATCTCTTTTACAGTTACTAAATCAACCCCACTCATCACCATCATAGTCGCTGCCGTATGCCTCAAATCATGGAAACGTACATCAACTAATCCAGACCTTTTCAATGCCTTACCAAATGATGTTTTGATTGAGTCAAAAGGTTTTCCAGTCTTAGTATCGCAAAAGAGATATTCAGAATTTCTTTTTATATTATCTATAGTTTTAATGACAAAACCATTCATTGGAATATTTCTATTCTTATTGCTTTTAGTTTGAGTAACAATAATTATATTTCTATTAAAATCTATACGACTCCATTTTAAATATAAAACCTCTCTCAGCCTCATACCCGTATTCAGTGCTAATATAACAATAGGCTTTAAATGGCCGTTACACTCAGCCAGTAGTCTTTGTATTTCTTCAGAAGTTAAAATCCTCTCCTTCTTGTTATCCTCTTTGAAAAACTTCACTGCTTTAACAGGATTAGTATCTGCCTCACCATCTCTAATCGCCATATTAAACATTGCTTTCAAAATAGCCAGTTCTCTATTGATCGTAGCCTTAGCAATAGGTTTCTTAGACATTCTCGCGACCTTCTTGCCTCTCTCAATCTTATATTTCTCAATGAGAAATGGAGTGATCTTTGATAGTTTGTATCCTTTAAAGAAGGCAGACAAAGCCTTGAACATGGTTATATCGGTCTCATAAGATCGCTTATTAGCCTTTGAGTACTCCAAGTATACCTCTGCATAGCCCTCAAATTTCGGACTCTTTGTGTCACGCCTAAGGCTGTATTTGCCTTTTGCAATATCGCCAGCCACAGACTTCAGTGCATCCTCAGCAACTCTTTTATTAGGACTTACTGATTCGGCTATCTTCTTGCCTTCAAAATAGTAACTTATATACCAATTTTTCGATTCAACAACCTTGCCTGATTTCATATCACGATATTTTCTTTTATAGACACTCATAGCTTTAGAAAGTACAATATTTTAAGATTCATTTCAAGTCAATTAACCGCTTCAACACTGCCGTTTTCGATAAACTTATCAATAACTCTTAAATCAAATTTAGTAAGCCTCCCAATCTTGACGTAATCTATTTTTTTTTGAGATACCCAGGAATATAGAGTATTGACGCTAACCCCTAAATACTCACTCGCCTCTTTTATTGTAATCAGTCTTTTTTGCATATTACACCCTTCTTAATAGCATCATTTATTGATTGCAAATTTCCTCTCTATCTTATTCCTTATTATATTTCTTCTTTTTATTATTTATTTTCATTTTTAAATAATCTTCCTCTTTTCCATTAGTCAGTCCTTCAAGATATTTTTTTCCGATATCAAGAAAGCTAGCGACTGTCTCATTATTAACATTTTTAAATCCTTCCTTAGCGGCAAAAGAGGTTAAATATCCCATACCGTTCTGAAATATTGTCTTATCGCTTGGTACCCTTGATTTATCTACCTCTCTTAGTACACCGACAAGTTTGCCATCATTAATCCTTACACCTTGAACCTTTTTCCACATAGGATTAGTCATCCATCGTGTTCTATTTACGGTATCATCCTTTACTGCAAGCCGTAACCAATCTTTAGAACAGTAAACCCATAAGCTATTTACTTTTTCCATGAGATTTGAAAACGTGTTTATAGACATCTCTTTCAAACATACCCTTCTTAATTGAAATTCAAGTCTCCACACCTTTTGTACTGTATCCCAACCACGCTTTTCCCATATCTCTTTAAGATAATATTTATGACTTTCACCAATCTCTGAGGTTTTGTCATATATTCTTGCTGAAATCTCTCCTCCCTGGCCAATTACCAGACCAGTAAATGCATCACAATACCTATATACAGCAAGCTTCTTAGCCCTGGTAATCCAAGATATGCTTTTAATATCCTCCAGCTTCTCATTAGTAGTAAAATCAACAAAGAGATCTGCCCTGCTTACGGTCTCATCTTCTATCTTTACCAATAGTTTTTTAACAACTTTCCTTAACCTGATCATTGCATCTTCTGGTCCATGACCTGTAAGAAGTTCACTTGATATTTGAACGTATATTGTCGGCAATGCCTTCCTTTCACTTCCGGATATCTGTATACGGTACCAATTATCAACCAGGATAAATGAGTAACCTTTTGTTCCTCTATCCTTTACTTCAAACAGGTGAAAATTGATGACCATTCTTGACATAGCTCTGTCTGTTTCATCATCTGATTGAGCCAGCCTCTTTTTTTCTTCCAAGTACTCTTTTACCCCTTCTCTGAGTAAACCCCTATAAGAGATATACAGACTATCAACTCCTTTAAAAACTTTTTTAAATACTTTTTCAGATTCCATTTTTACTCCTTTCTAATTAAATTATGTAATTTAAGGGTGCTGTGTTACTAGGCTTCGCACCCAACTATGTAATAAATCGCCTAATATTCTGTGCGGTGCGTGCATGTATGCTTCGTTGCACTCACGCGGTGGCTTCGTTCACTACGCACACACGCACTACCCTATTTATCATAAATAACCTAAGTTCACCTTATATACCTTCACACTTTGCTTCATATAAAACTCAAAGCAAAGAGAGAAGGAGTATCACCAGTTTCTCCGTCCAACCATTCATTTACTCCCAAGGCACAATCTTCTTTAAATTTCTACAAAACAGAAAATAAAAGAAGTTGTGATAATCCTTCCAGGATCAACTATGAGAGCTTTCCGTAACATAAAATAAGATTTGGTGAGATGCGTTAATGTACTCAGTTTGCACTCGCTCAATGCGATCAATGCAATTAGCACACTCGCACCACACCATCCTTCTTATTCACAAAAAAATTCAATAAAAAAAGCCGA
>JABHIW010000124.1 GCA_018670825.1 Candidatus Scalindua sp.
CTGAACACCCTTACTCTGAGCATATTCAGCAACCTCTGAATTCATAATCAATTCCTGAATTTGAGCCCTGTCGGTGCTGTCATGTACAGCTCCGGCTCTCAGGCCATTCCCAAGACTTAAAATTACATCATATTTTTTCATTATAGCAATGAGCCTGTCAAGCTCTTCGTATAATGGGTTTTCTTTCTTATTATGGTTCATCCATGCGGTTAAGAATGAACCTCCCCTGCTTACGAGACCACCATATCTATATCCCTGTTTCCTCAGGCGTTCTAACGTAACCATATTTATACCGCAGTGAATCGCCATAAACCCGATTCCGTCCTGCGCCTGCTGTTCAATACAATCAAAAAGAAAATCAGATTCCATGTGTACAACAGAACCCTTTTTGTCAATAGTTTCCATTGCCGCCTGATATAGAGGAACATTCCCAACATTTAAATTGACTGCATCGAGGACTCTTCTCCTTACCTCGCTCAAGTTCCCACCAGTCGAAAGTTCCATCAGCGTATCAGCGCCTGTCTTTTCTGCCATTTTGGCCTTTTCAACTTCCATATCAAAATCAATAATGTCAGGAGAAGACCCAATACTTGCATTAATTTTTGTCCTGAGGCCACTTCCGATACCGATAACCCTGCATTTTCTTTGAGGATTTCCATTTATGACAATGTGGCCATTAGCTATGCCATCACGTATAAACTCAGGAGTGACATCATCATAGACGGCTGCCTCCTCCATTTCAGGCGTAATTTCACCTTCTCTGGCCCTGTCAAGTTGCGTCTTCATTAATACCTTCCCCTTTCAAATAATATAATAACGTAATTGCTCAATAAGCTGAGGGAAACTGCCACTTCTCCGGACTATGAAGCGCCGAGGACATTAATCCCTTCCCTGCAAAGAAGGGGAAAGGGGTGGTCACAAATCTTAGATTTCACCCAGCTTATTGTGCAATTACATAATAACTTTCAAAATATCCTAAAATTTTAGGCTAATAAGTAATGATTGTCAAAATATTTTTAAATTGAAGATGTAATTCTTTATTATCAGGCCGTGTTGCCTGGCTTTGTCAGCTTCGGCATAGCTAAAAATGTAAACAATCCCTCAATACCTTAATCCCTCAATTCTCTAATTCCATAATCTTATTTCTTATCTTTCAACTTCTTCCACCACTCATTCGGGTCTGATTGTTTTAAAATGGCCAGAAGCTTTTTAGATGATTCACACTTTAGTCGATCATTAGCCCTGTCGAGCCAGTCAGCTGCTCCATCATAACCTTGGACCTGATACTCCCGCGCCTGCATGGCACATTCCAGGATGTCCGCGTCTTTGGCAACAATGCTTTCCTTACTTTCCTGGTTTGTTAACTCACTTAATACATCCGTTATCTCATCTCCGACAGGACCTTTTAAGGGTTCCAGCTGATCCTGAGTTGCTTTGTCCCCCGCCTCCTCAAGATTTATGTATTTTTGTGCTACTTTATGCAGATCGTTTGTTCTCGCCTCGTGTAGATCATGGAACAGACACATCATAACCACTTTAGACGTATCAACTTTTTCTAATTTTGCCAATATATATCCTAAAATTGTACAACGAAAAGAGTGTTCAGCAACACTCTCAGGATCTTTATTCCCTAGCAACCACCACCCACTTCTATCTACATTCTTTAAATATCCTGCTTCAAAGAGAAAATGTACCAGTTCCTGCATTATTTGGTTGCCTCCCGTGTACTTATAATTAATAAAATATAATTAAATTGCTTAAAGTTATTGTTGAATTTCAACTGAAAAAGCGAGTCTAAGCTAAACAGAATATATTATTTGACAAAACGGTTATACACTATAGACTATCTGATCGTTATATAGAAATATTTTTTAAAGGAACATTATATATGCACTTTCCAAATTACCGCCCTCGCAGGCTGAGAAGTAATAAACTTATACGTGATCTCGTTCAGGAAACTCAATTATCTGTTAAAGACCTCATTATGCCGCTTTTCGTTCGTCCCGGAAGTGGAATTAAAAAAGAAATTCTTACAATGCCGGGAAATTATCAGTTTTCCGTAGACACACTTGTTGAAGAGGTAAAAGAGCTCGCATCTCTTGGCATCCCGGGCGTAATCTTGTTTGGTATTCCCAGTACTAAAGATGAGTTAGGAACTGAAGCGTATGCTTGTGATGGTATCATACAGAAAGCAGTCAGGGCAATTAAGGAAAACGTTTCTGATATTCTGGTTATTACGGACGTCTGCATGTGTGAATACACTAATCACGGACACTGTGGCTACATAAAAAAGGATGAAAAGAGTGGGGAATATTTAATCGATAATGATGAGACACTTAAACTACTGACTAAAGAGGCACTGTCTCACGCACAGGCTGGTGTTGACATCGTGGCTCCGAGCGACATGATGGATGGGCGTGTAGGCGCTATCAGAGAGATACTCGATGGCAATGGTTTTGACAACATCCCCATAATGGCTTACTCTGCTAAATATGCTTCGGCATATTATGGCCCTTTCAGAGATGCGGCTGAGTCGCCACCCAGTTTCGGAGACAGAAGATCATACCAGATGGACATACCAAACTCGGAAGAAGCCCTACGGGAAGTGTCTCTGGACATAGACGAGGGAGCAGATATCGTAATGGTAAAACCCGCGCTTCCGTATCTTGACATTATCAGGCGTATAAAAGACAACTTTAGTCATCCCATAGCCGCCTACAATGTTAGTGGAGAATTTTCCATGGTCAAGGCTGCCCACGAAAAAGGATGGCTTGATGAAAAGGCGGTTGCTATGGAGACGCTAATGAGTATTAAAAGGGCTGGTGCGGACATGATACTCACTTACTGGGCAAAAGATGCAGCACGTTGGCTGGCAGAATAATGTGTGGTAGTCGTCCGACTAAGCGGACGTTTCTCATATCCCGATGTGTTTATGCAAATTTCCCGTAAGCTACGCAACCTAAAGGATGCGGCTACTCAGCTTTTTTAGAGAAAACCTTCTTTTCTGTTCCCGAAATAATTCTCTTAATATTTGATGTATGCTTTGCAATTACAAGAATAGTAACTGCCACCGACAGAAGTGTAAGGTATATGTTATCTCTAAAAGGAGAATCTACAACCAGCACAACAACCCCTACAAGGGTTAAAGTGCCAATCATTGATCCTAGGGATACGTAACGTGACACCAAAATGGTTACAATCCATGCACCAAACGATATTGCGATAGCAATAGGTGCAAGCCAGATAAAGACGCCAAAGCTTGTGGCAACCGCTTTACCACCCCTGAATCTCAGAAATACAGGAAATGCATGACCAAGAATCGCACTGAATCCGCATAGAATTACCAGCAGATTGTCACCCGTAGTTGGAAACGTTATTCCACTAAATAGTAACGGCACAAAAAATACGGCTGCAAACGCCTTAAACATGTCCAAGAAAAATATTATTAATCCATACTTTCTCCCAAGCACCCTGCTTACATTTGTGGCGCCGATGTTACCACTACCCTCTGTTCTAATATCTATTCCCTTTGCAATGGCTATTAAATAACCAAAAGGTATACTCCCGAGCAAATATGATAAAACTATCCCAACGATGTATGATATAATCATAATAATTAACTACCCCCCACCCACACGCCACCACAATCTATGAAAAGCGTGAGTATTGTTATAAGACTGTAAGTAATATCTAAGCGGTTTTACCGATTCACTATCTAACTCTATATATTTTTTTAGAAACCTTATTCGGTCAGTTTTAGATACGGGAAATTTCTTTCCAAACACATCTCTCTTTTTTCTTCTCAATTTTACAACTGATCTGTCCAGGCGCATAATGTTCTTCATTCTTCTTTGAAAACTAATCTTCTCATACTGTTTAGATTTATCCAAGTCTATTATATACACATTAACAGATCCACCCTCATCAGACTGGACAAGAATGTTTTTAAGATGCAAGTCAGCATGGTAGATACCCAAATCGTGCATGTCATTCACGGCCTTTGCCAACTTATTAATAATTTGCCTTTTCTGTTTAAGTAACCGATGCTCACCGGACAATAGGTGCCGAGGACTTTCCCCTGAATGCAAAAGTAATTCAATCAAATCGATGGACTCTGTTATCTCCTTAGTAACTAACCGGAACTTATACAAAGGCCCCACTATCTTGTCTTTAACAATCGCAATTATCTCAGTAGTTTTAATGCCTCCTCTGCTCGCGGCCTCACATACCGACAGTTCTCTGACAGGACGCATACCGTCCCAGAAAAAATCCCTGAATACCTTACCAATCATCCCACCATGCCAGTACTCCCTCACGACAAAACTCTCGTTACCAAGGCTTTCCATTAAAAGCGTTTTGCATGATGTTCTTCCTTGGTAAGAACCGGTTAATTCGCTTCCGTTTGCATGATTTGACCTGGGAGGAGAGCCTTTACAAAGACTAAACAATGTCTCAATGTCTTGATCTGACATCCTGTTTCCATACTCCTTTTTGACATACAAGGTCACTTTTTTCTTATTCAAGGTTGAAAAATAGGCAGGTATTTCTACTTTTTTCATTGTTGCGTGATTATACTACAGTGCGATTGTCATGTCAAAACAGACTTACCATGGGATATCACAATGATATTAATATGAAAGCTATAAACAAAGAAACATTTCCATTCATAACTAAAATTTGTAAAACAACAATCCCTCTCTCTCAATTATAATAATCCATCCCGGTACAAGTAAATTCAGATTTTTTAAACAACGGTCACTGTCAAACTACACGTTACTAGCCGATATCATCCTTGAGGCATACCAGACTAATATAATTTCCACATGGGGCCCGGATGATTTCGAGGCAGTTTAAGAAATAATAAAAAACATGAAACACAAGACATTCCCTGCATGCGAGACCAAATCTATCAAGCAACTCATAGTGCAGATAAAACGTGCCACTCTTTTTATTGACAGAGATACAGGCTCTCTGCACATTGCCTCTATCATGGGTATTCCAGTTGTCGGAATCTACGGGCCTAAAGATCCTGCTATCTATGGACCATATGACGGCACAGCAATAGTGATAGAAAAAGATGTGCCATGCAGCCCGTGCAGGAAAAGAACATGCGGTGATCCGATATGCATGTCATCAATCCTGCCGGAAGATGTTTTTAGTGGGGTGGAAAGTTTTTTAATGCGTCATATTGATTCTCAAGACAAGTCTTAAATGCAATCCATCACAATCTGCTGATTATAATGTATTATGTGAGGTCATAAACTGTCGGCAGCCTTAACATTTTTTTCACTGATATCAAAGACTGGCAAATTGCGTCCGGCAATGTTATACAGCAATTTAAGCACACCATTATGGCTGACACCCAAATTTGAGAATAGTATCGTCGCCTTGACACTACGCCGGCTGATCTTTACCTGAGAGCCTTCAGTGAACCATGGATTCTTATTGATTTTACAAAGTGTCAGTACGGCCATACCTAACGCCCATAGACAAAACCGTCGTAGTCCTTTTTCGTGAGGTGGCAGTATCAG
>JABHIW010000102.1 GCA_018670825.1 Candidatus Scalindua sp.
ATAAACGGTGCAGGGACAGGTACACTCAATATAGATGGTGGTACGGTAACCGCAGGGACAATAGGTGTGGATACTCTTAATATCGGCAACTCGGCAGGGACGAATGGAAGCCATACTCTGGGAAGCGGAGAGTCAATCAGCGCCGGCAGTGAAACAATCGGTAATTCAGGTACAGGCTCATTTACTCAAACCGGTGGTACAAACACAGTAACGAATAATCTAAATATGGGAGTTAATACCGGTAGCAGTGGTACCTATACACTTGCAGGTGGAACGCTTGATGTGGGTGGAAACATTGTAAACGGTGCGGGAACCAGCACTTTGAACATTGACGGGAGTACACTTATTGTAGGAGGTGGTTCCATTGGTGTAGATAATTTCAATGTTGGAAATGGTGCAGGGTCTAACTCAAGCCACACTTTGAGTAGTGGTGAAAGTATTACCGCCGGTACTGAAAACATCGGCAATTTCGGTACCGGCACATTTACCCATACGGGCGGTATGAATGCCGTTTCGAACGGTCTCTATATCGGCCACATCGCAGGCAGCAGTGGAACATACAGTTTAAGTGGTACAGGCACTGTTTCAGCTGCTGATGAGTACGTAGGAAGATGGGGTACAGGCTCTTTTGCTCAGACCAGTGGGACTAATACTGTCTCTCACAACCTCTACCTCGGCACCTCTTCAGGTGCCAGCGGTGCCTATACAATTTCTGGCGGTACCCTAGGTGTAAACAACAACATTTCAGTCGGCAGCGCGGGTACCGGCACACTTAACATAGACGGAGGTACGGTAAATACGTTTATAATCGCTGCTGGTAGTATTGGCGGTAGTAGCGGATCGGTAAATCTGAGCGGTACGGGGAGCCTGTCAACTAGTTATGAAGTTATTGGTAATTCAGGGACTGGTGTCTTTACTCAGACAGGTGGGACAAATACCATAACGAACGAATTTACCATCGGAATAAACTCAGGCAGCAGTGGGACCTATAATCTGAGCGGCGGGACTAATAACGTCACCAACGACCTTACTATTGGTCTTTTCTCAGGCAGCAGCGGGACCTATACTATTTCCGGCGGTACGCTTAATGTGAACGGAAACATTACTGACGGCGCCGGTAACAGTACACTCTATAACGATGGTGGTACGCTCAATGTTGCTGGTACCATAGACGTAGACACATACGGTATTGGTGGATCGTCCGGTTCCAATGTCAACCATACTTATAACGGTGCAGTTGGTTTTCTCTCCAACCTTACCTTTGATAGTCTGAACGTGGGCGGGTCCGGGACAGGGATCTTTACCCATTCCGATGGCTCAACTCTGGGCATGGTAGACTTAAGGCTTGGTATGGATGCGGGTGGTAGCGGAACGTATAATCTGAGCGGTACAAGTGCTCTTTCTGCCAATAATGAAACAATCGGCAATTCCGGTACAGGCACATTTACCCATACGGGCGGTGCGAATGCCGTTTCAAACGGTCTCTATATCGGCCACAATGCGGGCAGCAGTGGAACATACAGTTTAAGTGGTACAGGCACTGTTTCAGCTGCTGACGTGTACGTTGGAAGATGGGGTACAGGCTCTTTTGCTCAGACCAGTGGGATTAATACTGTCTCTAACCGCCTCTACCTCGGCACCTATTCAGGCGCCAGCGGTACCTATGATTTAAGCGGAACAGGAAATGTATCTACCAACATATTATACTTTGGCAATGAAGGTACCGGGGAGTTCAACCAGTCCGGGATGTCAACTGCCACTACCAATGAGTTGTGGCTAGGGTATTACTCCGGTGGAAACGCAACTTACAATTTGAGTGAAACAGGGAACCTGTCAGCTACTGATGAAACCATTGGCAGAAGTGGTACCGGCACATTTACCCAGACCGGCGGCACAAACACCGTATCAAACAACCTTCTTGTCGGAGCCAGCTCCGGCGGCAGCGGAACATATAATGTAAGTGGCGGAAGTTTTTCGGCTAATAACAGTTATATAGGCGGATCAAGTACTGCTTCCGGTGGAAGCGGTACACTGAACATATCAGGCGCCGGAGACGCCATGATCAGCGTCGCTCTTAAACTATGGGACGCGGGAGTTGTCAACCTGAGCGGCGGTACGCTTGATGCAACCTCTATTGATAATACAAACGGCGGAACATTTAACATGACAGGCGGTACGCTTGCGGTAGACACATTTATGGGTGATCTTGCACTGACAGGCGGAACACTTGCCCCCGGAAACTCTCCCGGCCTGACCTCTATCTTTGGTGATTACTCACAGGATATAAATAGTACGCTTCAGATGGAGATTGGTGGACTGATACCGGAAACCGAGTACGATGTCCTTGACGTTACCGGCATGATGAGCCTTGGCGGTACGCTCGAAGTACTCCTTTACGGTGGATTTAATCCGGATGCCGGAGATACATTCGATATCCTGAATTGGGGGAGCCTGACGGGGATGTTTGACTTCCTTGTCATGCCGACTCTTTTGGGTGACCTTTTCTGGGACACTTCATCTCTCTACACAACCGGAGAATTAAGTGTGGGAGCAACAGCCGTCCCAGAACCTGCAACTGTAGCTCTACTGGGAATTGGATTGGCAGGATTGGGAGGAGTGTACCTGAGAAGAAAGAGAAGAGAGAAACGTAAACAGAATGCAGTGGACAGTAGTCAGTAGGCAAAAACGTTAGATTCAATCTACCTGCCCGAATAGGTACAGGCGGGCAAGAGCGCTCCCCGGACAAAAAGCGCCGAGGACAAGAAGAAAAACTGAAATATAAAAACCGAACAAATTCGAAATTCGAAACAAATTAGGAATCACAAACAGCAAATCTTAAATAACAGACAAATCCGATGATTATGACTCACACAAAGCCACGGAGATCACAAAGGGTAAAACTATTATCTTCTGTCTTCTTCGTGAAAATTAGATGAACGCTTTCACACTGAAACCTTGTGACAAACCTCTCTTTCGAGAGGATTCCAGTTTTTGGATTCCTCTCAAAAGAGAGGAAAAACACTGACTTGGTGTTCTTTGTAACTCTATGTGAAAATTAGATCATTTGGGATTGCTTTCTCGTCTTTTAAACGGAGAACCTAATCTGCGAGAAACTATGCCCCCTCCTGTATTTAATCAGAATTATTTTTTTCCTAGTGAGCTTAGCGGCTTTGCGTGAGCATAAATTACAGTTTATTCTAAAATCTTCTCCAGTTCTGATGCTGCAAACTTTACTATCGCGGAGCAGTATTTTCTTCTTTCAGGGGTTTTAAATGTACCTTTCTCCCTCCATGTACATGTCAGTCCGGTACAATCCTGCTTTTTGTATCTGTCGTTAAACTTTGCCAGAAATTCATTGACCTTTCGAAATACCTTATCGTTATCATCCGTTATATCTACCCGGCCGTGTTTTAGTCCTATTGCTATTACCGAACCTGTTATCGCACCACATACGTTTCCCGAACCTCCCATGCCGGTCCCAAAACCGGTAGTACATTTGATAACTTCTTCAGGGAAATCATCGATAAGACCCTCCTCTTTCATCGCATGAAGAATACTTTCGGCACAGGCAAAACCCTTTATATAATTCTCTTTCGCCTTTTCAGGAAAAGACATATTCAATCTCCCTTGACTGTTAATTAGCACCCATCGAACGGACTTAACCATACGAAAATGTCATTCTGAAGGAGGAGCGACTGAAGAATATTTTTTACGAATATCTCATTAAACTCATAAAATATTATTGGCTTACTAACAAAAGATTCTTCGCTTCACTCAGAATGACAAGAGTGTATCTTAATTAATATATTCTTTAAATAGAAACTCCATATTTTTATTTTAACATTGTTAATCTGATATAATAAATGATTTATTGTATTGCGAAATCTGATTGTCGTATATCTAAAAACCAGAAAGGAACAAATTGTGGCAAAATGACTATGCAATTATTTATCTTACGATATAATATGGACGCTCAATCAAACCTGAATTGAGAAATGGCGGGTAAGAACCCCGACCTACGTGAAAAGTTTTTTTGTAGGGCGGGTTTCTTACCCGCTGATAATTTTGAGGTAACTTTGCAATTCCTATTCTTTAAATTGAAATTCGGGCAGATTCCGGGAAACAGATTTAGAATTATACTGCTATTTGCATACTTATGTACCATTTCATTCACTCTCAATCATATTTCTTTAGCAACTGAGGACATAATCCAGGAAGAATACAACATTATTGATAAACTTGTTGTTAACAACAGGAACAAATTCAAAACCATAATTTACGAAAGCGAAGCAGAAGGAATAGCAGACATGAGGAGACTCATAGCGATCTCACAAATAGAGGAATCCTGGGTATATTTACCTAACCAGGAGAAATGGATTGAGATCGGTTACAATGAAGAAGTAGAAAAGAAGGTAGACAAACGCTATATAATGAAAGCAAGGCTTGATATTCAGCTTCTGGACGAATTAATGAGTGAAAACAGCAATATGATCTTATACCATTTCCACCCATCTCACTCTCTTTCTTTAGAAGAAAAAATCAGAAAACGAGAAGAAGATGGCTTGCCCATGAATGACAGGGAAATTGAGAGAGAAAGAGTAAGGTTATTAATCAAAAGTGCATACCCTTCAAGATCAGACCTCTTAAATATGATAGGTAACTCAACGGAATTCTTTGAGAGAAACTCTGATGGAAATATCACCTTTAAAGTATGTTCGCATTATGGCATTACGGAATATCACCTGACTGATGAGGGAATGACATACCTGCACGCTGACAATTCCTCTAAGCAGATTTTAAGGATAACAGGTATAAGTTCATCAGCTAATATTGAAGCAAACGTCAAAGGAGAAATCCTGGAAAGAAATCCCAGGGAGACAAAAGATCTATTAAGGAGGATCAAAATGAGCCCCAAACGAAAAAGAAAATCGTTTTCCAGATATACTATAATTAACCCACTAGCCAGGATCCAAAAAGCTATTGAATCAATGAATGACGAGCATGTAAAAGTGACATTCACATCGTACCGGTAAAGATTTGGGAAAAGCAGCTTAAACCGTTCAAACCGCGAATACTTCTTAACGATAGTTGATATACTGCTAAACATCCATCCGGGCAAGCAGACACTTCAAACTTGGTTGCGGCTACACCGCGCGATGTATATGCGAATTTTTGTCCCACTCAATCTAAAACATTTCGGAAACAATTTCCTTTTTCAGGTAACACAATGCAACTATTCTTAAACAGGATCGTCTATCAAATATATATTTTCATGGCACAATCCATTGAATAATTGACACTTATCAAAGCACATCAAGAACTTACAGAAAGGTAAATCGTCTCTTTACCATAACTTCTCTGTGGCGGTACAGCTTTTGCGCATAACAACTACAAAAACCGCTAAATTTACCTATAACGTAATTATGGAGGAGACAATGATGAAAAACTACTTCCCGGAACGCATAAAATATGATGATAATTATGATGATATTTATCCATCGATTTTAAAGCGACAATCATCACATTCTAAAAATGTATTCTTATATTTGCCTCTCTGTTTTGTACAGATTTGGGATAAGATATGTTGTTTAAAGAAAATACGAGGATGCTCGTAAGAATGGCAAGTAGTGTCGGCTAACCTGATCCTCACCGCCAAAATGCATGTCAGGATGGCGTCTTTCGCTATTTTGGCGGCTACGCATTAAAACAGTCGAATCAAGCGATTATATTTCATACCTGTGTATGCCAGAGGCTAAATAGAGAGTTTAATAATGTCTGCTAATTACTCCACTCTTTTATATTTTGTAGTTGGCCCATCCGGTTCACCTTTCTTTTTCGGCTCGTCTGTTAATGAAAACTCATTTTCAGATATGGAAATCTTAAAGTAGCTTGGAGGCCTTCGGCTCGCGAAAGTGTCGTTTCTAAAATCTATCTTAATACGATCTGCTTCAACTATCAGAAAGTTGCCATTTAACTTCATCGTCCTCTCTCTCGGACCTTCAATGATAATTGTCACCGTGCCGTCATCATGAAAATCATAGGATTCAGTCTTTAATTTATTGGTCCACTTACCATACAATTGTTTCTCCATTTCGATATAAGGTCTTTTCTCTGTACCGGCAGGCTTAACGGCCAAATCGGTTACCTGTTTATCCTGGACTACAGCTTCTTTTTCAGCAGCAGCATCTAATGGCATAGCCCCCCCTCCATGCCCACCCAACCTGCCAATCAGATAGTTTCCAAAATTTTCCATTTGTTCTGTCTCTTTCTTGACCGTTGTACCGGCTTCACCTGTTGTCTTTACTGAAGTTGCAGAAGTTCCCTTCTCTACCGTACTGGTACGCTCCACAGATTCTATCTCAGATTCTGTTTTGATAGATGTAAGTTTCGAAACCGATGATTCTGAAGATACAGTACTATCAGTTGTTTGACATCCATAAACGGCAAATAAGATGAATATCGAGAAAAAAGACTTATATAATAATTTCTGTATGGCTTTCATTTATTGGACTCTCCGATTTAGTGCTCGTTATTAGATTGATTTATTGTTGTAAAGCATATTACTACTTATAATAAGGGGTGTAAAGAAATAACTCGTTTAACTCGACATTAAGTTGACATGTAAATGTTTATATGCTAGAAAATACCCTTACTTTGCAGGCATGAATCAGTATATTTACTGCGTAACCCTCAACCGGTAAACTACAATCTGATTTATGTTCCATTTTGCTTTTTTTGTAATAAAATAATAATTTTATATATTATATAACGTGTCAGGAGTATTATTTTTATGAGATTCCCTTTTGCTGAATATGGTTCCAAAGAGCTCTCCTTTTTTGGAATGTTCTTATTTGTAATGATAGTATTGAGCCTCTTTTTTTATCCATTGGCCAGCATACCGTTTTTTATATTTTTATTCTTTGTTTTATATTTCTTCAGGGACCCTGAAAGGAATATCCCAGGAGGAGAAAACTGTTTAGTGTCTCCTGCTGACGGTAAAATAATTGCAATATCGCACGTGCAAGAGGATAATTATCTAAAATGCAAGGCATTAAAAATTGCAATATTTATGTCTGTGTTCAGTGTCCACGTTAATAGAATCTCATATGGCGGAAAAGTAGAGTTTATAAAACACGTACCCGGCAAATTTCTGGATGCCCGTTCTCCTGATTCTTCTGAAATGAACGAGCATAATCTGATGGGGATCCTTACCGGTGATGGAAAAACAAAGATCATGATAAAACAGGTTGCGGGTAAGGTAGCCAGGAGGATTGTATGTGATTGTACCATTGGACAAAATGTCGAACGAGGCAAGAGGTTCGGTATGATCAAGTTTGGTTCCCGGCTGGAGGTCTACATTCCTGCAGAAACCGATTTTGAAGTAACGGTAAAAGAAGGTGAAATGGTATCTGCAGGATCCACCATACTGGGTACACTGAAAATATGAAGTTTTGTTAGCATATTGGGACACAAAGGCGAAAAAGGGCAGAATTACTGACGGCACTATACTAAATATTTTTTGAAATGAAAAATGTTCACGGGTATAATTGAGTATTTAGGTAAAGTAAAACAGGTCAGTCTACAGGCAAATTCGGCAGTTATCGCCGTTGACATAGGGCCATTGCAAGACGGCGTTATTCCCGGTGATAGTATCGCTATAAACGGGGCCTGCCTGACAGTAACACAGATAAAGGGACCGGAAGTACGTTTTGATGTTTCCGGAGAAACATTAAGCAAGACTACTATCGGTAAATTAACTGTTTCTGACCATGTAAACGCAGAAAGATCACTGAAGATAGGCGATAAACTCGGAGGACATTTTGTAACAGGGCATGTCGATTGTGTTGGTATAATCAATAAAATAGAAAATGAAACCGGCCAATGTACCGTGTGGTTTTCTGTAAGTAACGAGATCTCAAACATGATGATCAAAAAGGGTTCTGTGGCCATAGACGGGATTAGCTTAACAATAGTAGATCTCAAGGAGAAGTTGTTTTCTGTTGCTCTTATACCATTTACACTTGATGCAACTACATTAGGATTCAAGAAAGTAGGCCAGAAGGTAAACATAGAGACAGATATGTTGGGTAAATGGGTAAAAAGGATTTTAACAACTAATGACAATACCACATCAGGAGTAACGGAAGAGATGTTAAAGGCAAAAGGATTCATGTAAGAATGGAACATATCCTTAGGATTAAGGAAGTTTGAAACCGATAGAGTTATCAGAAGATGTTGGAAGAGAATAGGAGTTGCTGGGCAAGCCAACCCTGCAGAACTAAACAATTGAAGATTGCACAGCAAAGAGAAACGGTACTATGAAATCTGAAAATAGAGAAAAGAACTTAATCGGCATTACGATGGGAGACCCTGGCGGTATAGGTCCAGAAGTAATCCTTGAAGCATTGGCATCACCCGAAATAAGGACTGCGGCAAATTATGTCATAATTGGTTCTGAAAAGGTCTTAAGTGATATTACTGGCAATCTTGGCATAGGGACAGGTCTCCAACTGTCACCAATTGATAATACATCATTAAATTTAAACAGAGGTATGACAGATGACATTAATGTGTTAGATCTTGATAATGTCGCAGTCCATGATGCCCTCAAGCACAAACCCCTACCGGAAAGTGGCAGGGCATCTGTAGAATATATTATGAAAGGACTTGACCTGGCACTTGATGGAAAAATAGACGCGCTTGTAACAGCTCCCATAAGCAAGGAAGCAGTCAAGCTGGCGGGTTTTGATTTTGCGGGACATACAGAGTTACTTAAGGAGAAGACAGCTGTAGAGAACGTCGTAATGTTCATGGTCGGAAAAGGGCTCAGAGTCTCGTTTGTGACTACTCACCTTGCAATAAATGAAGTATCCGGATCTATTAATCAGGAAAATGTATTTTCCACTATACAAATAACAGCAACAGGGCTTAAAACATTTTTTGGTATTGATAATCCGAAGATTGCGGTTTGCGGTTTAAACCCACATTGTGGTGATGGTGATCGCTTCGGAACAGAAGAGAGGGATGTTATCATGCCAGCAATAGAGCGTGCCCAGGAAATGGGAATTGATTGCCACGGGCCACTATCAGCTGACACCGTTTTTAATAAGGCACTTAATGGTGAGTATGATATTGTAGTAGTCCAGTTTCACGATCAGGGAACAATCCCGATAAAAATGCACGCGTTCGATTCCGGAGTAAATATTACGCTTGGCATTCCTGTTATCAGGACTTCACCCACACACGGAACAGCCTTTGATATAGCAGGCAAAGGTGTTGCAAATCCCGGGTCAATGATTGAGGCAATAAGAACGGCAGTTCTAATGACAGAAACACGAAAACATTTAATTGTGTAACAGACAAAACTAAAAAAGGAGCGAAAAATATGGGAAAGGTATTAATTACATATTATAGTAGAACAGGTAAAACAGAGAGAATGGCCGAGTATATAGCTGAAGGTGTCCGTTTTAGCGGTAATAGCGCTGATATTAGAAAGCTTTCTGATATAAAGAGTGAGAAGGAGTTGGAAGGATACGACGGTTATATATTAGGTTGCCCTACTTATCACAGAGATATGACGGCAAACATGAAGACATTTCTGTTTCTGGTAGAAAAAGCAAAACTGAATGGAAAAGCAGGAGGCGCTTTTGGCTCTTATACCCACAGCGGTGATGCGCCAAAGTATATCTTTGATACAATGGAAAATGTATTTAAAATGGATATGACGTCATTAGGGTCTTTCAATCTGCTTGAGAATTTAGTAGAAGGTACTGAGGGCATGAGGGCTTGTCAGGATTATGGGAAGAGCATCAGCGAAAAACTGGGTTCATAATCATATTTACAATAATCATGGACCATGTTTTTAAAAACTCCATAAAAAGAAAGGATTAAAAAATATGTCAACGCAAGATAATTTACAGGAGGCCTTCGCCGGTGAATCGCAGGCAAACAGAAAATATCTGGCCTTTGCTAAAAAGGCTGATGATGAGGGTTTTAACCAGGTAGCAAAACTCTTTCGTGCAGCAGCTGCTGCTGAAACAGTACATGCCCACAAACATCTCAAGGTAATGGGTGGGATTAAAAGCACGAAAGAAAATATTGAGGAAGCTATAGAAGGAGAGACTCATGAGTATACGAAGATGTATCCACAGATGATTTTAGAAGCGGAAACAGAAGGAGGCAACGAGAAGGCTATACAGAGTTTTGACCTTGCCAATAAGGTAGAGAGTATCCATGCAAGCCTTTACCAAAAGGCTTTGGAGAATATGGATAACAGTGAATCAGTAGATTATTATGTATGCCAGGTATGCGGAAATACGGTAGAGAATGATGCCCCTGATAAATGTCATGTCTGCGGCGCTCCCTCATCCATGTTTACAAAGATTGATTGACCTTTGTAATTTGTTGTAATTGTCCACTCGGGCGGACAATTTTATAATCAGGTAAGCAGATTTGAAAGTTTTTAAAATTACCAATCCTTCGACACGCTCAGGACAAGCACTGAAGGTTCCGGCTACTTCATCATCCTAAGGATACTTAAATCATGTTCTTTGACGATATAATTACATTAGACGCTCCTCACACAAAATCGATGCTGAAAGCGCTTTTAGAAGAGAGAGGTGTTCGTGTCAAGAAGCAGTGGGGTCAGAACTTTTTAATAGACCAGAATCTGTTGCAGTTTATCATTAAAGCTGCAGAGCTGAGTAGTAATGATGTAGTCCTAGAAATAGGGACTGGCACCGGTTCTCTGACAAGGCTGCTTGCTCAGAATGCCAGGCATGTTTTCGCAGTAGAGCTGGACCGTAGATTGTTTGAGATTATGAGTGAGACTTTAAAGGATTACAATAATGTAACTACATTTAACAAGGATATCCTGAAATCAAAACATCATATCAACCCGAAAATCGTAGAGGACATATCTAAATACATTCACGCGGCTCCTTCTTCAGAAAACTTATCTGTTAAAGTAGTATCCAATTTGCCATATTATATCAGCACACCCGTAATTATAGATTTGTTACAGGAAGTATTGCCCATCAAGACAATGATCCTGATGCTTCAGAGGGATACTACAGACAGGATGAAAGCGCAACCCGGCACCAGGAATTATGGTGTACTGTCTATTATTGCAAAACTTTTTGCTGATGTAAAAGTATTGAAGAAGCTCCCTCCTGACGTATTCTGGCCAGTCCCGCTCGTGGATTCCGCAATCGTTAAGATGACCGTTAATCGACACCGATATGCTGACAGGATCCGCGATTACCAAAACTTTCAGAATGTTATCCATGCAATATACGTTTCAAGAAGAAAGACTCTTTTGAACAGTCTATTATCATTTTGTTCAGGACTGGGCATAACAAAAGAGTCCAAAGAGATACGTAACAATTTAATAACAATACTGGAGCATGTCGGTATAAGACCTGAAAGCAGAGGAGAAGAGTTAGACATAGAGAAACTGATCGAACTCTCCAATGGAATTTCTGAATATCTGAATTCCGGAAAACAATCTGTATAACTATAAATCAATAGTTTTTAATATATTACGCCATAACCAGAGAGGCAACAATTACCGGAGGTGCTATGAAGCATTCATTATTACCATGTATTTTAATCATATCGTTTGTGTTTCTTTCAACCATTTCTGTTGATTCGGCAGAAAAAAAGAAACCACGCATAAACCTGCGTCCGTATTATAAAATAGTGCCTCTTTCTGAGGTTGAAAATATACCTAACATCGTTATACATGAACAAAAAGAGAATCAGGGGTTTTTTGGACATAGTGCAATCAGCCACGATTACGAGGTGAACATAATAAAAGATGATAAAGTCGTTATAGATTATGCTACCGGATTGATGTGGCATCAATCCGGCTCTTTTAAAAATTTTAGTTGGAAAAGAGCGAAGAAATGGGTAACAGTTTTGAACGAAAAAAGTTACGCTGGATTTTCAGACTGGAGGCTGCCTACTCTGGAAGAAGCAGTATCATTATTGGAACCCAACGAGAAAAATGGTAATCAATTTATAGACCCGGTATTTGATAAAACACAATCGAGTATCTGGACATGTGACAGTAATGTTGCGAGCTCCAGTCTTAAGCTTGATAGAGCATGGAGCGTGAATTTCATCTACAGCTTGATAAGCAGGAACGACATAATGACCGAAAGGAAAAAAGTTCGTCCGGTACGGATAAGTTCGAGTAAGTGACACTTACTCTTTGAGGGCAGTGACCACCTGTTCTCCTGTTTATTAGGCGAGTGTCACTGCATTAATACTTATCATCACACCCCCCCGGTCAGTCTGTTCGAACGGGATAATGAGCTCCATATTTCATGATTTTTTTGTTAAATTATAATATTTATAAATAAGGAGAGCTTTACATGGCTAATGACGAAGGCACAATATATATAGCACATTGGATACATACACCGGAAAACTGCCCGGGCAGAACTAGCGAAGGAGCAAAGATGCTCACTGACTTCTGGGCAAGCAAGGACGATTTCGAGAAGAAAGGGATAACGATACTTGGTTCTTATGTAACGGTAACAGAACACGATTACTACATTGTCGTACAGGCAAAAGACTATTCAGAAATGGTAAAGTTCTTCCTGCCACTCATCCCTACACAGACAGGCTCATTCAGACCTGTCCTCCCTATGCAGGAATGGATAAACATAAATCAGCCAAAGTAGCTATGCAGCTAATAACTACGATGCCAGGCAGAATCAGCTTTACTAAAACGGATTCTGCCTGATGTAATTAAAACCTAAATTGAACGATCTTATTTTCTATTAGATTCGCAGGGTGGGTAATGCCCACCCTACAGATACTTCTTTATGTATCTAACCACACACATACTCTCTGCTGGTTCAAGCTTGTAGCTTGAACCGAAATGTTTAGGTTCAAGCAAAATGATTGAACCAGCAGAAGGCAGAAAATACAAAAGAATTTTAATGGTTATCAGAACTTAAACTGAAAAGCCACTGTTGCTTTTTGAGCATCAAAGTCGTTGCGATATTCTGCTTCATAATTCAGAAAGAGACTGATGTTATTACTTACATACCCCGCAATGCCAATACCCAGGACCACACCATCCCGTCCTGACTTAAGGCCCTTAACAGTGGATGACTCAGTAGTGTTCACGAACCTGGAATTTACCCCACGTTCAATATCTCCGATCAAATAAGACCAATGAGCATTAACCTCGGGAAAGAATTCTACGTGCTTAGTCTTGAATAATCTCCCAATCCGAAAGCCCAGTTTGCTGACAAGCGAGTCCGACGTAAACTCATCTATTGCAAGATTCAGGGAATCTGCACCCCTTTCTGTATAACTTTCTTCACGGTAATAACTGTATTCCATGGATGCAGTTGGGGCCACACGCCATTGCTCGAAATCAACAGGATACCCCCCTCCCAGATACAGAGTATAAGAATCGCTATCGTGATCACTATTCGCGGTACGCTGGATATCGCTTATGGAGATATTCCGGTATGTATCCAACTTGTTACGCGCATAGCCCAGGACGGCATCGACATAATAACGATCAGCTGTATAAGACCCATACAGGGAAAAGTGTTTCGTATTAATATCAGTACTGGAACTTACCCCATCATAATCCAGATCGGTTTTCGAAATACCACCGCCGAAACCCGCAATCAACCTCTTACCGAAACGTCTATCTATACCTGCCGAGACTCCCGAAGTATCATAATCGAATCCAAAACTCCCTCCTCTCCCATCCTGTTCTGCCCGGCTACTGAAACCCCGTACCCAGGTGCTCATACCATACTTCCCCACACCCGCACGCGGTAACAGAGAGAAAACCGGCGCTGCATCCATAAGAGTATCTTCATTCCCTGATTCATTATACGCATAGAGTCTGTCCAGGTTACTAAAGGGGTTATCCATGGCAAGGCGGAACCCTGCCATACGGCCGGTTACCGTGGACGTAAAAAGAGAATTTCCCATACGACTGACTGAACTTAAATTACCAAACTCTTCAGGGCTCAATTGATCCATAGCGTTTCCGAGTTCCTCCGAGTTCAAATCGTGAAGTGTTGTGAAAACATTCAATAAATCTCCGGTGGCATTTGGCCTCAACGTGTCAATCATATTGGAAACAGAGCGTTGAGATGGTGATACATTGGGAATAGCATCGGCTATGGATCTCCGTGTTGCCACGAGATCGACCCCACCCGCATTATAGATGTCGGTAAATGAGAGCAATGGCATGGTGGAATTAATCGTATTAAAAGTCCCTGCAGGTACCTGGTTTGTACTCAGGACCGTGTGCCTGTCGCCAGTTTCTATATTGACAACTTCGGTCCCGGAGCGACTGACATCTATACTGCCACCGTTAATAGTGGCATTTCCGGTAACTACGAGCTTATCCGCACTCGTATTGTTCATCTCAATATTGAGTATCGCATTTGACCCATGTGTATAGTCCCCGTTAATGGTCAACGTTCCAATGGAATTGCCCGGATTGACCTGGCCATTGTTGACCACATTGCCGACAATCGTCCCGCTTCCCATGAGGGTGGCTCCAGTCAGGATATCCAGTGTCGTAAAATTACTGGTTCCATTCAATGAAGTGGTGCCCGCTCCAACAAATCCTGACCACCCGCCGGTTATGTCATCGTTGAAAGTAAAGTCGAAATCGCTGTCAAAGCCGGTAAAGTTTCCGCTATTATCATAATCATACCCAAAGTGCATCTCGGCATCCTGATTGACGTCCAGGTTGAAGATGTCCCCGACAATGACGGAACCATTCATGATGTTCAACTCGTTGGGAAGAGTAGCAAACAAATCCAACTGGTTCATATGAATTGCTGTCAGACCAGAACCGGCATCGGTCGTCCCCGAATGGTTGATCCTTGTTCGAGTAGCATCAACAGTAAATATACCAATGGATTCATTACCGGTAGCGGTGACTGTTCCTGAATGATTGATGATGTTGTCAACGCCGGTGACATAGACAGATTGAGAGAAATCTCCAGTGGAATGAACCTGTCCGGTGATATCCAATCTGTTTAAAATACCAGTGACGCGAATGCCATTTGCCACAGTTCCGCCTGTTGTAATAGAACCGCTGTGGGTAACAATGTTTCCATTTCCATGGACATTGAGGCCGGTGACGTAGTCCACACTTGAGGAATACGTATCCGAATAATTAATCGCCGTAGCGTCACGATAAAATGTCGGCCCAAAGGCATCATAAAATGTACTATTAATAGACCAGCCCATGTCCCGAAACATGTCAAGAAGGAGTTTGTTCGGTGCACGACTATGTTCTATACCCTGTAGCTGAAAATATTGGATTTCCCCAGGGTTGAAGAGATGGGAGATAGACGAACCTGAAAGAAACAAACTGGGGTGTATGAACAGCGGGGTATTACCGCCGTAGGTACTGTTGGCGTTTTGGCCGGTCCAGAACAGATCACCTTTCTGGCCAATCACGGCAAGAGAATTGGGGTCGCCAAATGTGCCGGCTTTTGCCACATTGCCATTGATGTCCTTTAAAAAGCTATCATAGCGGGTGAGTCCAAATGCCGAGTGGCCGGATGCCGAGCTATATGAAGAGGTTATTCCTAATCCGTGAGCTACCTCGTGAGTGATAACCGACTGAAAATCTAAAGTCTGACTCGTCGCGGGAATTCCGTCACCGAAACTAAAGGTGGCATTGGCATTCACTAAGAATGCAATATCCATAGAATCTGCCGGGGTGCTCAATGGAAACTCTTCCCGCCACTTTAATTCAGCAGCCGTAATTATTTCGTTGTTAAACAGGAACAGTCTGGACGATGTACTGCCAAGAGTACCTGTTGGTAGCTGATCAGTGAAAGCTACACCAACTTTCACGGGATTAGCCGGGGTATTGCTAAAACTGTTGTTAAGAATATTCAGTGACGTAATCACAGCATCTTTCTGATCAGACGTCCAGTCTTGTGTACCGGTGCCAACGGTGTTTGACGCTTTTAATACATCACCGGTATTATGGAAATTAACGCTGAAACTGCCCACCGAAACCGTATCGATAGCAATAGCCTGATAAACGGGCAGCAGTAGTGAAAACAGGATGGCAGAAGCAAGAATGCCGGAAGCCCGGTAAATACCTTTCATTAGTCCCGAAAATTTTAAATTCCACGGTTCCATTGGCAATAGTGAGGCAGATTTTTTTGAGAAGATAACTTTTAAGGTATTTCTGCATTATACTTCAAAATTGTAGTTTACAACTACCTATATTAGTTTGATAATAACAAGCATATTAATTTCTTTAAGCATTGGGGCAGGAAATATTGATTTGCGATTATAATTACTGTCGATATGATTTGCTTTAAGCTATTTAGAATATCATGATAGTACTGTCAAAAATTTACTCCCAAAAGAATACCTGCAAAATCATTTTGTCAAACCCAGTTCTTCTCTGAGGTTTAAATCCTTTAAGTTGTTTTTTCCCCAGTAATCTGACATGACGGCATGTGTGCGGTATGCTTTTGTTGTCAGTACTTTTGCATTCTTCCCAAAACCACTCGGATAGGCTTCACTCCAGGAGAGAATATCATGTGGGAAGTTCCGGTTGAAAATGATGGAAATGTTTTTTTGCAGAGATGGGTACGTCAACCCATATTAAGCTTCCCTATTTCAAGACTATTGTATCTTTTTTAACAGCCGAGAGTTTATATAGCTTACTGTTCCGAGTCCTAAAATGACAGCACGGAAAGAGTAAACATGGAAGTCCTTTAGAATATGATCAATGTGCCGTCTATCAGTCTCTGAGTGGTATTCTACAAGAATATAGTCTATATCAGCCAGGCGGTAACCCAGGCTTTCAAGAATTTCTATTTCACAACCTTCAGTGTCGATTTTCAGTACATCCAGATGTTTGAACCCCATCTTATCAAACTCAGTTGCGGCATCTTTCAAACGCACTCTTGTTGTATCAACACTAGATCCGACAAATGTCTTGATAGAGTTCATGCCGGAATTCTGTGGGTGGATGTATAAGACTGCCTCCTTTTCCTGATTATATAAACCGTATGGGCGAACAGTTACACCTTTGAATGATTCGGTGTTAGTTCGAAAAAGAACTAGGTTATTGGGGGTAGGCTCAAAACTATATATGTTACTTTCCGGATATTTCATTTTCATATATATGGCAAAAAGACCTATATTACCCCCTATATCAAAAATCTGTAATGGGCCGGAATGACTTCGATGCGGTAAGATATCATATTCGTCCTGCTCAAAAATTTCCTTCACCAGAAAACCCTCATCTTTTGGGAAATTAATGTTAACAGTCTGGTTTTGATAAGTAAGTTTGAGTTGAACAACTTCTGATGGTGATGATAATGTCATATTTATATTCTCACAATATAAATAAATCTCAATAAGGTCTGAAAGCTACACCGAACCAAGCATGAAAACAGAAAATTTCCAAACTGACTCCACATCTACAATTGCACACACAAAATGATATGATAAAATTGCTTTACAGAGATAAGAAAGTATAGGTCAATAACAAGAAAATATCAAACCTTTTCCTTTTCTTACTTTTTGTGTGTTGCAAACAAGAAGTGTGACAATAAGTCCAGGTAATTACCTGTCGAATCACTTTACCAAACCCAGTTCTTCTCTGAGTTCAAGATCCTTAACACTGTTTTTGTTCCAGTAATCTGTCATGACGGAATGTGTTCGTTTCGCTTTTGTTGTCAGTACTATTGCATCTTCCCCTGAACCGCTCGGAGAGGTCTCACTCCAGGAGAGAATGTCATAGGGGAAATTTTTGTTGAAACGGATAGAAAGTGTTCTTTCCAGGGACGGATATGTCACCGTGTACTGTGAAACACCCCCCCTATCTCCTTCCTGTGTATTTGTCAATTCAGCAAAGGCATTTTCCGCTCCTAATTCAATCATGCGTAACGTGGTAAAAAAGCTTCCGGGGACCATTTTGATTTCCCCTAATGGAAGGGTTTCTGGAGCAATTCGTATGCGTGTCCATACTTCATCCTCCAAATATGCGGATGGTATAGTTACGGTTTTGTCTCCCTCCTTTTCAAAATATGAATATTGCTTTACTTTATAGTGGTCCTCCTCAAGATTATACTGGAGATAGACTTGGCCGCACCAGTCCTGTCTTGTTGTTGATACTTTTAATGTTTTGCTGAACTGCTGTTTTTCTGTGGGGATTGGTGTAAATACGGACCTCATCATGGAGTAGTCATAGATACCCGTATTAAACCTTTTGATAAGGTTGAGCTTTAAGACCGGAATGCTTTTTTTTCGGGATGATTCATAATCCGCCTTTACGTGTATGTCGGGAAGAAATGGCTCGGTAACAAATATTAAAATAGCATGACCAGGATGAATTTCACCATATCGGCCCTGTTCAAGCTCAAAGCGCGTAATTTCTGCGCCATGATTATACCAATATGAGTGGAAGTCATTTTCCTCAGGCAATGATAAGGCAACTGAAGTATAATGCAAAAACAGTACGAACAGTGCGATTGATAGAACTCTACATTTTAGCCTGAATTTCAAACTTCCATCTCCTTCCTCAACGAAACAGTTGTTGGCTTAGTAATTACTTAATAAGCTGATGACAACTCTTGAATCTACAACCACCCCTTCCCCCCTCCTTCACAAGGAGGGAATTTAGGTCATCCGCACTTTTTGTCCGGGGAAGAGAAGGTTTACCTCAACTTATTAAGTAAATACCGGACTTACCCATTTACTATTTGTCTACAGCTAACTTCGCTTGTTGTTTTTTCTCCTGTATTCCTGACTTCCTTAGAGTTGTTTCCTTTATAGCTAATAATACTAATTTCTTATGGAAATTCCACATATGATCATATGCCAATAAAACGGCATGGTCAAGCTGAAACTGCCAAATGAAACAGGTAATTAATAGCCCCGTAAATCCTTGAATCATCTTCTAAATATATAATAAAATTATTTAACAAGGAGCAACAAATCATGTATACTGGTTGGAGTTAAAAGTGCCTAAAGTTTGAAGTGAACTAAAGTTGTAGTAGCGTGGTAAAACGTTATTTTAACTTTAGGCAATTTAGTTCACTTCCCGTTCGAACGGCTAGCCGGGCGGGTAGACACTTCAAACTTGTTTTCGGCATGACTCAGTTTAATGGTAAGAGCCCATGCCAGCTATAATAGAAATATGGAAAGAGCAATACCTGCTGGATATCTGCATACAGGATTGAATAGATACGAGGTTTTTGATTTTCAAGAGGATGGATTAGGAGAGCTAGAGTCTTTTATAAAGAGCAAAAAACTGCCCTTCAGTTTTCATGTACCTTTTTTCAGACCGTCTTATTTCCCTTATATTGGAGTAACTACCTTTTTCCTTAATGATGATCCTGATAAGAGAGCTCTCTCTTTTAAGCTGATCAACAGCACGATGCATTACGCGAAGGAATGGAAGGCTGATTTTGTCGTAACACACCTTACCTGGAAGGACGATTCTGAAAGCAGGAAAATGGTAATGGATCTTGCGAGTGATACAAAGTCAAAATTCTGTGGCTTGGCGGATAAATATGAGTTGCCCATTAATATTGAGTTCGGTGGATATTCGGGGCATTTTCATGAACCTGAACAATTTGTAGATTTTGTTAAGGACCACCCTTTATTGGGTATCTGTATTGATATTGGCCATACATCACTTATATCCGGGTTGCGGAATCGTGATTTTTATAAAGATATAGAAATTATGGCGCCGTATACTAAATCAATACATGTGTGGAATACAAAAGGGATGGAACATTGCAAAAAGCATAATCACGTACCCGTCCATCCCTCACAGAAGACAGAAGATGGATGGATAGACATAAAGAAGGCACTAGACACAATATTATCTCACAATAAAAATTGTGACATTGTATTTGAAAATAACCATACATATTACGACAATATACCCGATGAGGTCCAGGAAGGTATGGAGTGGGTCAAGGAGATAGTTAACAGAAAATGACGGATAATAAAGAATTCAGAGTTTTATTTATCAACTGTAATACAATGATGGATGTGCTTCTGCCTGTGGGGCTTTCCTTGATATCAGCCTGCCTTAAAGAAAAAGGTTTTGGGGTAAAGTTGTTTGACACTACCTTTTACAAAACTGCAACTGAAACTGGGGACGAAGCGAGAGCAAAGAATCTTCAGGTAAGGAAAACAAACCGTGAGGAATTCGGATTGGTATATAAAGATACCGATATGTTTGAAGATCTTAAAAAGATGGTAGAAGAATACAAACCGGATATCATAGGGTTATCCTGTATAGAATGTACTTACGAACTTGGTATAGAAATGCTGCAGAGTATCAGGCGCTATTATAACGTCCCCATGATTGTGGGCGGTATTTTTGCTACTTTTGCTCCCGCTGAGATAATTGCTGAAGATTGTGTCGACATGGTATGCGTGGGAGAGGGAGAATACGCGCTTGTTGAACTCTGCACTAAGATTACGGAAAAGCAGGATATAACATCAGTACAAAACATGTGGATTAAGCAGGACGGCAAGATATACAGGAATGGAATTAGAAAACCAGTCAATCTTGACGAACTGCCATTTCAGGATTGGACTATATTCGAGCCCAGGAGATTCTATAAACCTATGGGTGGCAAGATCTCCATGACCGGCACGTTTGAAATGAACAGAGGATGTCCATACAGTTGCCGATTCTGCAGTGATTACGGACTCAATAAACTTTATGCAAACAATGGCGGTTATTATAGAGAAAAAAGTATCAAACGACTTATTGACGAGATGAAGGAGAAAAAAGAGAGATACAATCTTGAATTTGCCTATCTGGTAGCTGAAAGTTTTCTTACAACAAAGCGGGAGAGGATAGTCGAGTTTATAGAACGTTATAAAGAGGTAGATATACCATTCTGGATTGAAGCAAGACCGGAATCAATTAATGAAGAGAACATTAAACTCCTTGAGTCTTCAGGTTGTGAGGGAATAAGTCTTGGTATCGAAAGCGGCAACATGGAGTTGCGTCGCAATCTTCTTGGCAGGAATATGAATGATGAAACAATTTTAAAGGCTTTCAGCCTTTTAGAGAAGTCCACTCTCAGGG
Organism: Candidatus Scalindua sp.; assembly: GCA_018670825.1. Taxonomy (GTDB): domain Bacteria; phylum Planctomycetota; class Brocadiia; order Brocadiales; family Scalinduaceae; genus Scalindua. The sequence continues at coordinate 21,092 of JABHIW010000102.1, forward strand.
TAAGCGCAAACAATATTATCGGCTTCCCTACTGAAACCAGGGAGAATATTTTTGAAACTATCGAGTTTAACAGAAAATTAAATGTACCGGGAGTCATGGTGTCACTATACAATCCTTACAAAGGCACTGCCTTGCGCGATTATTGTGACGAAGAGGGCCTTATGCAAAAAGATGCACATGCCGGTGATTACCGATCTGAAACCGTATTAAACATGCCTCAAATTACCAGGGAAGAACTGCTCAACCTCCAGAAAACATTCCCTTTATATGTAAGGTTTCCCAAGAGTGAGTGGCCAAGAATAGAAAAATGCGAAGGTAACAGCCAGGAAGCAGAAGCCTTGTATGAAGAATTGTCCCTTGAATATACAGAGAAGTATTTGTAATGATAGTCATATTTATTAATGGGTGCAAAATCTGATACCAATAATGAAATTACCAATCAATTTGTAAGTGATTGATTAGATAAAGAATTGGAATATTATTATGAAAAAGATTGGGGCAGGGCGGACTGCTGAAGTATATGATTATAAGGATGAGAAGGTATTGAAGCTATTTTATTCTGCTTTCAGTGATAAGATCATAGAAGACGAATATCTTATAGCAAAAAACATTTCTACTACAACCAGCCTTGTGCCCAAGGTATATGATATTGTTCATATTAGAAACAGAACTGGAATTGTATACGAGAAGATCAAAGGAAAAATGCTGTCTGATTATCTTTCAAGGAATATCATAAATACACGCAAGATTATACGCAAATTTGCCCAAACTCAGGAGAGAATAAGCAATATTAACGCTGAAAACATTTCAAACCATACAGATAAATTTAGACAGAGAATAACGAGTTCACGTTTATTATCTGATTCTGAAAAAGAAACAGTTCTAAAATATTTGAGCATAATAAATAATAATGAAATATGTCACGGTGATTATCATCCTGAGAACGTATTTGTAGATCCAAACCATGATTTCAAAGTAATTGATTGGGCAAATATGTTTGTAAGCAATAAATATATAGATATAGCGAGGACTTATTATTTAATAAAATCAGGAAAATCACTAAATAGTAAAACAAAACTAGGATCATTAATTGAATGGTTTGGCAGGCAGATAATTGCAAAATTCTATTGGGAAGAGGTTAAAGCTGGAAAAGGTAGAAAAGAGTATTTCCTGCCATGCCTTTTTATTGTTATCATAGCGAGATATGATGAAAATATAGAACAAGAGAATAAATGGATTTATAATTATGTCAAGAAGAATAAAGAGAAAATGCTAAAGGCGATGGATGTAAGAGAAAGTGTAAACTGACACATTGACAACGCCGTCTAGGAAGAACGACGTATGCAAAACAAAATCAACTCTTGCCGTGTACAAATCCATATCTTATACTTCGTGCCTACCATAAACCTCTAGTACAATTATTGAATCACTCCCACATTATTATTTGGATATCACAGCTCAGAATGAATAAAGAAAATAAAAAAAAGATCAAAATAATTCTTTTAATTGCTGGCTGCGCATTTTTTTTCTTATTAATTTACAAGGTTGGTCCTTCAACTATTTATCACCAACTCATTGTTTTGAAGTGGAAAGTTTTGCTTCTATTGCTACCATTTTCGCTTGTATTTATCCTCGACACACTGGGCTGGAAATATGCATTTACAAACTCAAAGATTAGTTTTAAAGACCTCTTCTTAATAAGAATTGCCGGTGAATCGTTGAACTGGATAATACCATCTGCAAACTTCGCCGGTGAGCCGATGAAAGCGTATTTCCTAAAGAAGCATAATGTACCAATGGCAGAAGGGATGGCCTCCGTTGTTATTTCGAAAACACTATTGATAATATCACAAATAGTATTTGTGATGATTGGAGTTGCATTTCTTCTTTTCAAATTAAATGTATCAGGGTCTCGCTTGGTAAGTTCAATAGCAATAGTATTATTGGGAATTCCCATAATAATATTTATTATTTTCGCCCAGAGACAGGGACTCTTTGCTTTCTTACTAAAGCTGTTACGTATGTTCAGGATAAAGATACGTTATATTGAGGAAAGAGAAGAGAAGTTGTTGGAGCTTGATAAAAACATATTCCAGTTTTACAGACATAATAAAAAAAAGGCCTTTTACTCTTTTGTTTATTGCTTTCTTGGCTACATTGCAGGACTAATTGAAACATTCTTAATTCTTTACTTTCTAAACGTACCCGTAGATACTGTTTCTATCTATATCATTGAATCACTTGCAACTGTTGCCAAGGGAATAACTTCCTTTATACCGGGGAGTGTAGGAGGGCAGGAAGGAGGAATTATCGCAATTTTTGTTAGTTTGAAACTAGGTGCAGGTGTTGCACTGACATTTGGGATATTGAGAAGGTTCAGGGAATTAATATGGACCGGAGCCGGGTTGTTTGTCCTATCAAAACTTGAATGGGCAATTGCAGAATCTCCACCGACCAAACCATTAGAAGAGTGAAATCCCTAATTTGTTGTATTCGGATGTAAGGTTACACCTGTTCTCATTCAGAACTGCAAGAGGATACAGTCTCATAAAATACAATCCCCACTCTGTCTATATGTTCCTTGAGTTCCTGATGTTTAAGCTTACTGTAGTTGGTCACATTAAAAAGATACGGGGTGGATAATTCATCCAGCTCCATAAGAAGTTGTCCGGTGATATCTTCTTCAGAGTGGCCAAAAAAAGCAAAATCTATATCCGAGCCCTTTTCATAAGTCTCTTTGGCTCTGGAACCGTAAATTACTACTTTATCAATTTCTGGGATATGAGAGAAGTAGTTACGTAGCAGATCAATTGTGTCTTGCGGCAATCCAAACATTAATTATCTTCCATTCTACTTTTGAAAAAATGATAGAGTTGTTTTATGCCGTTTTGATACTCTTGTGATATTTTCGTCACCGCTTTCTGAGCGTTTTCCTCACTGTAAGTGTGAGCCATTAGATTCCTATCCTCCATCATATTAATCCACATTTGCCCGTCTGCAATGATATGATGATGAAATCCCTGTTTAATTACCTCTCTGGGCAAACTGATTTTTTTTATTCCCGAGTAAGATAAATAGTCTTTTAAGGTTTTCCAGCCTAATTCAAATGTAAACTCAAAAGTCTGAACAAGCGCCATCTGATACAGTTCATTTTCAGGCTCCTTAATGTGAAAACACAAAGCATTTTCAAGTTTATTACAGGCCTTTTCAAAATTCTGAAACCTCTGCTTCCATCTGATATCTTCATCTCTCATGGTGTACATGCTAAAACAATGTACATCTGTAATCAAGGCAAAAATAGGGATGATAAGATATGAAAATAACTGTAGCATGGCATGTACTTACGGGAAACATCATGACGGTATTCGCAAACCTAAAACCAGATGCAGAAGTTGCGCTGACGTTTGGAATATTGAAAAGATTTAGAGAGTTAATATTTATTGGCACAAGACTTTCTGTCCTGTCAAAACTTGAATGGGCTGTTGCAGAATTTCCAAAAAAAATGAGTAATAAACATAAATTTTTTACGCCAGCCGTAAATGATATATTTTCACCAAGCACGCATTGGGAGCATTGCCTTATATTAGAGAATGATTTGATAGACATATTAAAATATATTCCAATACATGCCTCTATGCCCAGTGAAAACCTTAAGGTATGTAGCCCAAAACTGGCGGATGTATTCGTAAGAGCCTGTTTTCTCCTTGAAGGAGCATTTAAAGGAATTTCAAATGATCGAACCGATAGGATAATAAAGTATTTAAAGCATAATAGATATCCATGGTTTCTAAATTTAGTAAATGGCAAGAAAGTTTGTGGGAAAGGCTGTAAACTAGACATTATTGACTGGTTAACTTCTTACGAAGAATATTGTTCTTTAAGTACTTTGGAGGTAAGAGTTAGGTATTCTCAGAAAATTAGCGATGTTTGGATTAATCAAATGTTAATGAATCGTCCATTTGTGGGAATGGAAATTGAGAATAACATAGTAACAAAAACACCTGAATTGTGGAAAAAATATACAACTGTTAAACACAAATTTTATTCCTATCCCAAAATACTAAATCTAGAAGTGACCCTTGATGCACTATCTGCATTAATATCCTTTACAGCAGTAGTCCCACAAGTTAGGAGGTTGCTCTGTGACCATGGTTATATACAAGATAATTGTAGAAATCCCATTAATATTGATCACTTTGGTAGAAGAGTAGATGGATGCTTCCAAAAAGATGAGTGGGTAAATCACAGGAAATTAGTTTTAGAAGGACGTGAGCATGAAGATTCCGCTCCTGCAATTGCATGCGTTTCCAACTTATTTGTTGTCCCAATTACTGGTGATTACAAAAAAGTGCAAATGTGGTCAGGATTAGAAAAAAGCTAACTAAGCTGCTCACATAATTCAGGCCCCCAATAATCCTTAATTTACCTCTTCATCCAGGACACCATACAAATCTCCGAATCCAATAACATTCTTTGCAATAAAACCAACCGGCTTTAAATCACCGGTAAACAGTATCACCAGTTTACCTTCTTCCGAGTCAAAGATTTCCGGGTCCATGGTAATGTCCGCCGCAAAACGTATATTCAAAGCGCCCTGATCCCATTTGGATAATTTATCTGACTTTGCGGGGAGGCGAACATATACTTTAGAGTCTGTTGATCTGTCTCTGTAGGCGGTACAGATATCAAAGCTGGCCCCCTCTTTCACTTCTCCATACATTTCATTCCGAAGATTGTAGAACGCAGAAATCCCATCATCTTTTACTCTATTTTCAAGTTTAATTTCATTCTCTCTGCGAACGATACCATTTTTCCATATCTTACATTTGCGCACATCATTTACATAATCGTAATTAGTAATCTTAATTCTCTCCTTCTCACCTTTAACCTTTTTTTCATAAGTATTCAGAGGTTTTAAACTGTTTGTATCATTGTCAAGGACCATAGTTGTCCTGTAGGTATTGTGTCTGTGGAGCATCTTGCCAATCAGGCCTGTTGTGGTGGCATCGATAGTAACTATCATATGATTATGCTCTTTTTTGCATTGGAGTGTAGCAGTACCCATTTTTTTAAAGAGCCAGAACCCGATATTATATTTAAACAGCTCACCATCGAACTTTGTAATATTGTTTTTCCCTTCCCGTTCGCTTTCAAACGATGAAGCCGATGAGGGTAAATCATTATCCCCTCTCTCATATTCTCCGGAAAACAGACTTCCCATATTAAATAAAAAAATCAATAGTAAGCAGGATACTTTCACAAAGAGATATTCAGGTAGTAATTTTGTTGTCATATGTACTCTCACACTTTCAAGAACTGCATAGTATTATATGGAAGTTCAGAATTATCACTCATTTTCATTGACCGAATATGCGATCGCAGAAATTCCAGATTATCCAAGGTATCAACATCATACCAGGGAGGAAGTACGTACATTTGTTTATTTAGGGCCTGTATCCTTGCCAGGGTCTGGCTGAATACTCTTGATGTGCTCCAATCTACACCATCAAAAATTGCATCGTTCTGCTCAGAGAGGCCGATAAGATAATAACCTCCATCGAAGGTAGGGCCTATTGTGACAGGTACTTCGTTTAATGCGTCAAAAGCTTTCTGGACGTAAGATAGAGGAAGGGTAGGACTGTCTGTACCTATAATTATCGTTCTTTTTGATCCTTTATCGAAAGAGTACTTAAAGGCATTCATCATTCGCTCACCAAGATTATGCCCTTGCTGTGGTAAATAATCTACTGATTGACCACATATACTATGAAATGTGGCTTCCGCGTTTGAGGGTGTATATGCAATAGTGACCCGTTCGCATTTCAGCTTGTGTGTATTGCAGATTATATCAGCAACAAATGCTTTATATAATTCAGCTGCTTCTGTGGGAGTTATATAAGGAGTGAGCCTTGTCTTAACCTTACCGGGAATTGGACTCTTTGCAAATATGATAAGAGATGTACTCATATAGGGTGTTAGGGTTAGAAAAAAAAATAGCTTTACATTCTCACATCTCATTTTCAGGCCATCCCTTCGAAAAGACCAAGACATGCTTTGTCCGATCTTCACTCGCCGCATCCTCAGCGCAGCTAAGGATGCGCTTTCGGTTCGGCTCAATCAGATCGGCCAAATCTGACCTAAACCTGAGCGTGATAAAAGGTAAAGCTATTTTTTCCCAAACCCTTAGGTAAATCAGTTAAGAAAATTAATTTTTGTCAATCGATGTTATATTACATCGTCTATCATGAAAGTAAATGTATAGTCGCGTACATACTCAATAAAATCAATTGGTAGAATCAGATTAAAAGTTAAACCTTTTAGCTCTTTAACACTTCCCTCATAGCTATATCTTGGTAAGAGTGGCGTCATAAGATTGATTATACGAGACGATACCATTGGCACAGTACTCGGGCCCTGCCCTGCGCGTCCGTCCGGCCAATTATTGACCCAAACATATCCTGTCATCTCAGCACCCGGTCCAATCCGTAATGGTGTAGCAAATATTTTGTTTTCAACTTCAAAACTTAGTACCTCATCCACGTAATCAGAACCGTAATGGATCATGATGGATTTGCCCATAGGATCTATATATTCAGCCTTATCTCTCATAAGAATTATTCCATGGTCGGTCTTATTTTTAATCGATACCCGGATATTCTCTGAAGAAGGAGCAAACCTGAACTCAACATCACTATCCACAACAGTCATGGTTTCGTTCTGTTGTTCAAGAAGTGAAAAACGGTAACGATAAGGCGTGTATGATGCACAACCGACAACGATAAGAGATAAAAGCCCAAATGCTACTGTTTGCTTAATATTAAACCTCTTGAACATTTCCCTTCCTTCTTTCGCATCATCTATTATATGAAAGTGGATTCACTGGCTACACACATGAGTTTTTTCTGCTCATCCTCGAAGTCAAGCAATACGGCGTATTTCCTATTTCAATACGGTCGTTATTACGTTCTGAAATAGATCAGATGTGCTTACTTCACATCGTCTATCATAAAGGTAAACGAATAGTCGCGTACATACTCACCAAAATCAATTGGCAGAACCAGATTAAAAGTTGAACTCTTTAAATCTCCAACACTACCATCAGAGCTATGTCTTGGGAAGAAGGGTTCCTTTAAATAGTTTATCTGGGCATCTGTGTGAGAGGTTCTATCCTCTCCTACACAGAAATCCGGCCACATATTGATCCATACATATCCTGTTATTTCAGAATCCGGGGCTATCTTCATTGGAGAAACATACCTATTATCTCTTGTAAAGTTTAAAACCTCATCCACGTAATCAGAACCGTAATGGATCATGCGGGAGTTACCCTTAGGACCTATATATTCAGCCTTATTCCTCACAAGATTTATTTCTTGATCAGTCTTATTTTTGATCGATACCCGGATTTTCTCTGAAGAAGGAACAAATCTAAACTCTACATCACTGTCCACCGCACTCATGGTTTCGTTTCGTGGTTCAATAAGTGAAAAGCTATAACGGTAAGGTGTGTATGATGAACAACCAACAACGAGAAGATATAAAAGCCCAAATACTAGTAGTTGTTTAATATTAAATGACTTAAACACTTCCATGCCTCCTTTCACATCACTTGTTATATGAAAGTATGGATTCACTGGCGACACGCATAAGTCCTTTTCTATCCATTGTCGAAGTCAGACTATACAGTGTATTTCCATGTTTCCATATAACTACATTATATCCTTTATGTTTTCCAAAGTAATATGATCTGCCCTTATAAAATTCGTGCTGTAGCTTGGCAATATTCATCCCTGAACCGTTTATCATCTCTAATGATATTTTATTTTGATGACCTCTTAATCCAACATAAGCACTCTTTTTTCCGTCCAGATTGTAATTCTTACAACCTAAGAGTTCCATTTCATGGCCGTTACATTCAGGAACATCTATGACAAGATTAGATCGTTGCAAATTTTGAAAATGTCTTCTTATTTCATTGCTATCTGAACTGACAAGATCAAGATGCATATTGTTATTAACAAAACTATCGTGACGCTCTGCAGCAACTTTAACAATTGGAGAGTACTCTGCAGGTCTGAAAAAAGCGAGATAAGCAGCAAGACCGATAATTGTCATAGGTAGTAAGACTGCCATCGTTACATATGCCGGTCTTAAGGTTAATAAGTCAAGGATTCCTTGAAGAAATGTCCCTTTAGGCTCTACGGCTGGAGCTTTTGGTCTGCTACGTTCTTCATTCAACTCTGCCCACTGACTTACAATGCTTTGCAGTACATGTTGAGGTGCTCCGTGGATCTGGGTTTTTTCTCTTATGACTTTCTTTAATGCCTGCTCAAACTCGAATTTTTCACAACACTCATGGCACATATTGATATGTTGTCTGATTTTTGTATAATTCGCGTCGCCAAGTTCGTTATCCAGGAATTCGTGGAGCTGCTCAATAGCTTCTTTACAAGTCATTATATTTCTTTCCCCTCATGCCTTTCTTTCAAAAAACCTCTTTCATTTGCGTAGTTCCATAATGATTTCTGCAACAATTTTCTTGCTCTGAAAAGTCTCGATTTTACTGTCCCGATCGGACATCCTACAATTTCTGATATTTCTCCATAACTGAGATCTTCAATATCTGAGTACAAAATGACTTCCCTGAAAGCAAGCGGCAGGCTATTAACAGCATTTTTCACTTCATCGTCCAAAAATTCATAAACATTGGAAATTTCTCCACTTACATAGTCCCCTTCTTTTTTATCAGTCTTTATTTTGTTGAATAAGTAAAAATCTTCAACCTCGTCATAAAGAATCGATTTCGGTTCTTTAATCTTTTTTCTAAACGTATTAATGAAGGTATTTCGTAATATCTTGAACAGCCACGCCTTTAAGTTGGAACCTTCCTTAAACGTATGTGAAAACCTATGGACTTTGAGATATGTCTCCTGGACAAGGTCTTCTGCCGCTTCCCTGTTTCCCGTCATCCGCATTCCAAAGTTAAAGAGCGAATCTATATGTTCCAGAGCAGCAGCCTCAAACTCCTTGATTTCACTTTCCTGGTTGTCAAAGTCTTTCATTCATCACCATTTATAACAGCTTATTATTGGAAAAGGTTCCTGTTTAAAATTTCATTTAAAACTTTTTTTAAATATTAGTCATAGTTTTGTCAAGAAACACGCATACACGACTTATTGAATCAATTGTGACTGATATTTTAGGTGTGTAAGCGACAGTCCCTTGTCATGTTATGTAATTTATTCGGTATACAGGGCAGAACTTTTGTCCATGTTATTAAAGACAGGAAAAAAGGCAAGAAAATTATTACAGAACATTACCGATGTGAAACGATGAAATGATCTATTTTTATCTATCGTTCAGGATAACCTTGTATAGAGAAACAACTAGCGGCTGCAAAGCTAAAATCTTATTTACTTTCTTTACTAAATACACTATATTTAAATACTTTGGCAGCAATAGAAATACATTAGTTCAAACTTAGTAAATACCTATAATTGTACAAATTTTTCCAGCCCGTACCGAACGGTTCATTCGGGCAGGTAGCCACATCCTTCAGGTTGAGTAACCTTTTTCTGAGATTTTAATGCCCATCAGATTTGGAGAAACGCAGGCTAAAGCCTGCGGCTACTATTAAACGTGTTTTTTTGTAATCAATTTATAAAATATGGCAATTAGCTTTCAAGTTTTAGCTAGATCAAGGAGATACTTATGAGTAGAAAAACGGTCATAGTTGATGGATGTACTGCATGCGCGCATGTTGTCCACGCTACTAATGAAATTATTACAATCTATCCGATAACACCTTCTTCCCCTATTGCGGAAATTTGTGATGCAAAGTCCTCGAAAGGG
>JABHIW010000142.1 GCA_018670825.1 Candidatus Scalindua sp.
AATCAAATGCAATAATATTTACAAAAGATAAGAAGGTTATTGGTGTGGGAGCGGGCCAGATGAGCCGCGTTGATTCCACAAACATTGCAATCAGCAAGTCAGGTGGCAGAACCGCTGGAACGGTTATGGCCTCTGATGCCTTTTTCCCTTTTCCGGATTGTATAGACATTGCGGCGAAGGTCGGGATCACTGCCATAATACAACCCGGTGGTTCCAAAAAAGATCAGGATTCGATAGATGTCGCAAATGAACATGGAATCGCAATGGTATTTACCGGTGAGAGGCATTTTAAACACTAAACTGTTTTAAAGGCAATAATGTAGGTTTCAAGTTTATATCAGTAGCGTCCGGTTAGTTTTTTGCATGTACCATTTTTTTATACCCGAACTGTCGGAAGAGACGTAGGGCGAGGCTTTAGCCTTGCGATTAATGTACAAAAGCAAACCTACCCGTCCGAACGGCTTGGCCGGGCGGGAAGGTTTGCCCTACGTGTTACGTGCAAAAAATAACCGGACGCTACTGAGTTTGTATACATTTTAAGAAACGTAATTAAAGGAATAGTTTCTTTTAAGGAAAAGACTCTTTTCGTTATAGATGATGTATGTGTTGATAAATATCGAACGGTAGATGTAATATTGGTTATTCATACGCTCTAGCTATGATTAAGAAATAATAGTACTAATTATAGTATTATTTGAATTTATTATGACATCAGAATCTGAGTGGAATGAAATGGATAATCAGCATGCGATAGAAATTGCTGATCGTGTATGGTGGGTAGGCCATTACCTTCCTGGTGACAAATTCCAGTGTCATGCCTATTTAATTGAGAATGGAAACCAATCAGTACTAATAGACCCCGGTTCTAAGCTGACCTCTGCCGGTATTCTTCGTAAAATTGAAGAAATCATACCTTTCACACAAATACGTTATTTTATATGCCATCATCAGGACCCGGATATTACCGGATCTCTATCTGAGTTGGAACAGAAGATTGAGAGAGACGACTGTCTGTTAGTGACACACGGGCGAGCAGCAGCCTTGCTGAAGCATTGTGCACTTAAAACCCCATTCTGGCTTATAGAAGATAACGATTGGAAGCTGGATCTGGGGAGTCGTATACTGCATTTTGTTTTCACGCCTTATCTTCACTTTCCCGGAGCATTTTGTACCTTTGATAGTGTAAGTAAGATAATGTTTTCCAGTGATATATTTGGTGCATTTACGGATGATTGGTCACTGTTTGCCAAAGATGAAAGTCATTTTGAAAATATCCGTCCGTTTCATGAACATTACATGCCGGCCCGGGAGATTTTGTTACATGGGCTGTTAGAAATAGAGAAATATCCAATAAACATGATTGCTCCTCAACATGGTTCTATTATTAAAGGTCGTTTAGTGAACTATATGATTGAGCAACTGAAAGGATTGGATTGCGGGTTGTATTTAATGCATAAGGACGGAGATGTTCAGCGTTTATCCTACATCAATGAGGTGTTAAATGATATATTAAAGACCATGGTGTCTTGCCGTAAGTTTACCGATTTTGCTTCCAATTTATTAACTCTTTCTCAACGTTTATTACCTGTAGAATTGTTAGAATTCTTTGTTTTACTCGAAAATAAACAAGTATTGCATTTAACACCATTAACACGATATAGAGGAGACATTATACCCTCTCCTGCTTTTTGTGAAGAAATCTGGTCACTCAACCAGAAAGATCAGGACAAGAACTATTTAGAATTGAGCAATGCAAATACTGAAGAGATTTTAAAATATTTCATATCCCAGGATTACAACAGTGCAAACATTAAAAGAGGATATTTATTAATTCCTCTATTCTCACCTAGAGACAACAGTCCTCAGGCATTATGTATTTTTCATTTGACTAAAGATGTTGACATCAGTACCGAACTGGATCAAATGATAGGACAATTGAGCGTTCCGCTGTCTGTGGCAATAGAACGGGAGGCAGTATACCGCACATTGGAGCTGGAACGGGATAACATATATAAACGTTCTATTCGTGATCCTTTGACATTATTATTTACGCGGTCTTACATGCAGGATTCCGTACAGCGTTTGCTTGCTATACACAATCGTGATGACACGGCTGATATAGTTCTGGTGATATGTGATATTGACCATTTTAAACGCATTAATGATACATATGGTCATGTTATTGGGGATAATGTAATCAAAGCTGTTGGTAGTATATTGCTTGAGAATACACGTAGTACCGATATACCAGTACGTTATGGCGGGGAAGAATTTACTGTCTTTATGCCGGTGAAAACAGTTGAAATAGGAACGCTACTTGCCGAACGAATGAGACAGAAAATACAGGAAATAGGATTCTTAAGTTATGATAAGAAAGATAAGTTTTCCATCACGATCAGTGCGGGCGTGGCCTTACATCGGCAGAATGAGCCTTTGAAGGAATTGATTCAGCGTGCGGATGATAAATTATATCAAGCGAAGGAAAGTGGCCGTAATCAAGTATGTGTGGAAACTGACAGTGAAGAGTAAGAACAGAAGAGTCTGTTCTGCTACTTAATATATATAAAGGTTCATATCTGCAATCTCTCATACTTTTGTGTTTTTCTTCATTCAACCTATGGCCTGCGTAAGCCTGTTTTGGTTAAATCGTTGACTTGAAAAGGTTAAGTTTATAATATACACACTCTTGTTTCTCCAATTCGCTTTTTTTGGAATTCATTTTTATGATGCCTGTAGTCTGGGTGGGAACGGAAACAAATATAGTAAATCTTATGAAAAAGATCACCATTAAGATCACAAGTTCTTATTCTAGAAAGGAGTACCAGATTTATGAAATCAAAATGTAGGATATTTAATCGTTTACTGGCAGTTACGTTTTTGGTTATGTTCTTCGCGGCAGGCTGTGCAACAACTACGGTGAAAGAAACAACTCTTGCTCCCACAGAAGAGGTGGAAACAGCATCATCTCTCTCGACTATAGAATCTGGAAGGGTCCTGGCAGATATTACCGACTCAAATCAAATTCCTGCTTTTAAAGATGATTATGGTAGAATAGAATTGCTTTACGCAATAGACAAAAGCAGGAAATATTTTGAAAAAGTAGAGTCATATCCTGACTCCTTAAAATCAATGGGTTTTACACCTGAAAAACAGATAGAGACCTTAAAGCTTTTCAGGGATGGATATGTTAGTAGCAAGAGCCCGCAGGAGTTGACAGAATTTATTGCTAAAAATTTCAGGATCTTTCAGGCTATTGGAAAGGGACATGGAGGCGAAGTCAACTTTAGAGGTTATGGGTTTCCCCTTTCAGACAAAAATGTTACACATACTACAAGCCTTGCATATGATTTGAATTTGAAAACTTCAACCTATTTTGGTTCATTAGGTTTAATTGTAAATCCAATGCGGAGCATAGCTACCGATGACAGGGCTTTTCCGCCTGGTGGACTTGCATTTGTGGCAATAGAAGAGGCGACAAACCTTAATAAGAAGGGGCAAGCTGGGAAATCATTTTTTGTATTAACGCATGATTCTAGGGCTACTACAAAAACGACTGACAGGGCAGAAATTTTCTTTGGGATAGGCGAAGATGCTGTTCAAAAAGCGAAGAACTTCAATACCAATGGAAAGCTTTATTATCTTCTAAAACGGTAAGCTGATTAATTAAATTACACTCGTTCCCACGTAAAATGTGGGAACGAGTATTGCGGTATTCTGTTGTATGATGCGTATTCATAATCGCTTATACCGAGATCTGTCTGGTGTGCATCATAAATCATCTTTTTTATTACCTCTCTTCAGGCTCGCTCAGATTAAACAGTCATGCATGAAAATGCTCTTTTTTTATGTCATGCTGTCCTCTTGATCACATCTACAACTTTTTTCTCACTTATCGTTATTTAAAATTAAATACTTGTGCTGCTTTTTTAGATGCTCAGACCATATGAGGCTTGAACTTACATATTTTATGTGATAAAATCTAAGTTTTTGCTGCTTGTCTCGCGGGCAGGTTTTCTTGCTTCTATAAGTCGTAGCAAGCGGTTTGATTTATCTATTATAAAGGGATATCCTTACACGGATGTACGGTTAAAGCACAATGTGCCTTCCGTTATATCTTATTAGAAGGCCAGAAGGGCTCTCAGGAATATAAATTATGAAGAGTACGAATTGGTGGAAATATTTACTTGCTGTCCTGGTTGTAGGTGCATCAGGTGTTATCTTTATGGGTTTCAGTACGTACAAAGATGCTCCTCCAAAACCTGATTATATTTCACCTTCAGGGGTGGAAATTGTTCAACGGGCAGCTGTTGAACGTGGACAACTGGTCTTCCAGAAATATGCTTTGATGGAATACGGAAGTATGTTCGGGGATGGCGCCGCACGAGGACCGGATTTCACTGCCGAGGCTCTCCACCGTATTGCGGTCGAGATGAACGATTATTATGGCAGGCAAGTTACAAATAACAATTTGGACGAGTTATCTCAAATAGAAAAAGATGGTATCTCTATCAGAGTGAAGCGTGAACTCAAGGCAAATCGCTACGATGGGGAGAGAAACATAGTAGTCCTTACCGAGGGGCAGGCATATGCGGCAGAGCGGCTGGTTGAATACTATAGTTCAAAATTCAAGGGAGACCACAAGGAAGCTTTCAAGCCGGCAGGCTATATTACAGACGATTCTGAACTCAAAGATCTTACGGCCTTTTTCTTCTGGGGTGCGTGGGTTTGTGCGGTAGAAAGACCCGGAGGTGAATCCAGTTATACCCATAATTGGCCTTTTGATGAATATGCTGGGAATACTCCGACACCGTCAGTAATCCTATGGAGCGTTATCGGAATGCTGTTTCTGATTTTCGGTCTGGGTGCGGTTCTCTGTACTTATAGTTACTATTCTAAGACCTCGCAGTTACAAGTCAAAGAAAACCCTGTTAACAATAAAAGTGTTGACGCATCAGCTCCCACAGCCAGCCAACGTGCAACATACAAGTTTTTTGTGGTTGCAGTTGCACTGTTTTTCATACAGATAGTGGCCGGTGTCTTGACGATTCACGATTTTGTCGGATTTACAACTTTTTTCGGTTACAATATTTCTGAATTCCTGCAGATAACTATTACGCGGAGCTGGCATGTACAGTTATCGGTTTTGTGGATAGCTACCTGCTGGATAGCCGGTTCTATATTCATTCTTCCTGGTATTTATAGGCAGGAACCGAAGCGTCAGGTACTCCTTATCAACGTACTCTTCGGTTTGTTGGTTTCAGTAGTTGTAGGTATGCTCGTAGGCTGCTTTTTGGGGCCAAAGAACCTGCTTGGTGACCATTGGCGGTTGCTAGGTAATCAGGGTTGGGAATTTGTTGAACTCGGTAAATTGTGGCAGGTTGTCCTCTTTGCATCACTCGTTATGTGGTCCGTAATTATATACCGAGGGGTAAAACCTGCTTTGAAAGGACAGTCTGCATTTTCTCTGCCGTATTGGATTCTCTACTCTGTTATCGCAATAACTATTCTATTCCTGTCAAGCTTTGTGGGCGGGAAGAATACCAATTTTGTCATTGCCGATTTCTGGCGCTGGTGCGTTATCCACATGTGGGCAGAGT
The DNA here is from genome assembly GCA_018670825.1 of Candidatus Scalindua sp. Classification (GTDB taxonomy): domain Bacteria; phylum Planctomycetota; class Brocadiia; order Brocadiales; family Scalinduaceae; genus Scalindua. Next base: position 5,598 of record JABHIW010000142.1, read on the forward strand.
GCTTTTTTGAGGTATTTACGACAATGATCATCGCCTGCTATATGGTATTCATGGGTTTAGTATCACGGCAGGGTGCGATCAGGGTAATCTACCTGGCGACACTGCTGTTTCTCGGTTCTGGCCTGCTGGGCATTTCTCATAACTTTTACTGGAACGCGAAACCTGCCGCTCTTATGGCTATGGGCAGTGTCTTCTCGACGCTCCAGGTGATTCCTCTTGTACTGCTGACACTGGAAGTCTGGAAATTCGTACGGGTACCGGAATACTCGTTGAGACGTTCAGCAAATTCTGCCGTAGCAGGATCATCCTTCGGATTCTCAGAGGCCTTTCTTTTCCTCATTGCCGTAAATTTCTGGAACTTTTTCGGCGCTGGTGTATTTGGTTTGATTATAAACCTTCCTATCATAAATTATTATGAACATGGCACCTATCTAACGGTCAATCACGGTCACGCCGCTTTAATGGGCGTTTACGGTAACCTTTCGATAGCGGCAGTTCTTTTCTGCAGTCGGCATGTTATAATTGCCAGGCGCTGGAACGTAAGGCTTCTGCGCTCTACCTTCTGGGCGATTAACGTGGGACTCCTGCTGATGGTGGTGATGGATACATTCCCGGCCGGAGTTTTACAATTCAGGTCGGTTGTTGAAAATGGCTATTGGGTCGCCCGCTCACAGGAATTTATCCTTGGCGGTACCTTCCAGGTATTGACATGGTTGCGTGCGGTTGGTGGTGTGCTCTTTTTTGCCGGTGTGGTTCCGTTACTTTACTTTATGATATCTCGACTGAACTCACTCAAGGCTGCTGCGACAGAGCATAGTTCAGAAGAGCCGATCCTTATAAAGGAAGAAATTCCGGAGTGTGATGTGCGGGTGGCATAGACTTATTGCAGTGTAAAAAAAAGAGACAGGTTTTTTTATATTCTACTATAAAACAAATCTGTCTCTTTTTTTTTAAAAATTACAACTTATCCAAACAGTGGCTTTAAGGAGGAAGTTCTAATGGAGTGGAAAATTATAGGCATAATTGCCGCAGTATGTACAACTTCAGGCTTTATTCCGCAGATAATTAGAGGATTACGTACAAAGAGACTGGATGATGTATCTCCCGTTATGTGTATACTCTTAATCTTTGGCCTCTCATTATGGTTGTCCTATGGCATACATATTGATGATATGATAATTATCGTGGCAAATGCATGTGGGGTTGTATTCAGCATAACTATTATTACTTTGCGTTTTAAATATATGAGACAGAGATAATATCAGTAAGATAATATTTTGCAGAAGCAAAGAAGAGATTTTTCGTAATTCAAGATTATTGTGACGTGTCTTTAGATGTAAAATAAAAGTGTCTGTTTCTCTTGGAGAATAAAGAAGGTTCGGGCAAGCCTAACTTGATGTATAGGAAATTCAAAGTTGGTGACGTTGAGATTCTTCGGTCGTTCCTTCCTCAGAATGACATGCTGACTTGTCATTCTGAATGTAGCGAAGCGGAATGAAGAATCTAACTCGTCATGAAGAATCTAACTCGTCATTCAGACAGTTGGCAGATCCGACAAAATTAACTATGGAATCAAAATTCCGCATACTCATTATTGATGATAATAAAGAACTCAGTGATAGTTTAAGTGAAGTCTTAGAGGGTGATGGGTTTGCCATAGAGACAGCTAATAATGGTAAAGATGCAATAAACAAGTCACAACTCAATAGATACGACATTGCTCTCGTTGATATTAAACTGCCAGATATTTCCAGAACAGAACTCGTGAACCATTTGGTAGGTGTCTTCCCTTCGATGGACTTTATCCTTATGACTGCTGATGCCGATCTAAGCACTGCGATGGAATCAGTTAAACATGAATATGTCATATCTTATGAACTTAAACCATTGGATACGAATCATCTTCTATCTACACTCAATCAAGTAGCCAAAGGTAGAATGTGAGATACAGAAGCTAACTCAAGCGGTAGAACAATCTTCAGGTACAATCATCATAACAGATACTAACGGTAAAATAGAATATGCCAATCCCGTTTTTACAAGGCATACAGGTTATACAGGTGGAGAAGCCATGGGGAAAACCCCAAGAATATTGAAATCCGGCAAAACGCCACCTGCAGTATTCGAAGAGCTGTGGAAAACAATTAAATCAGGCAACGAATGGAAGGGGGAATTTTGTAACAGGAAAAAGAATGGTGAACTCTATTGGGAGTCTGCATCAATTTCTCCTGTAAAAGAGCTGAGGGTGTTTAAGGTTGATGACGGCAGCAGTGCTGATTGCGGAACAGTTAAGTTTGAATGCAATGTCTTTACTTTAACTGTTACAGCTACAGATGATTGCGGCAATGAAGGTACAGGTTCCGATATCTTTGTCTTCCCATCAAAGCATGATGGACACAGTCATGATGATGACACTGGAAGTGGTCACAAGAAGAACAAAAAGTAGTCTTTTAATCCTTATATTAACGAGTAATGGGTGCCGCCTGATTGTTCAGGTGGCACCCTTGCTTGTTTCCCTTCTCCGTTATGTATTAGTTAGATGAGAAGTAATGGAATATGGAATTTACTAAATACACACTATTTCTTTTCTATTTGAAAACAGGCAAAATTCCTTAGTTTCTTATGTAGTATCAACTAAATATTGAGAGAAGGATGGTGCAAAGATACAGTCCTATTGATATAGCCGGTAATGGGGGCAACGATACAGCTGTAACTTTTAGGATAAATTGCATTTGATACATCCGACGCCTCGGTAGTTCCCGAACCAGCAACAATTGCCCTTCTCGGAATTGGCTTAGCATGACTTGCAGGGGCAGAAGTAAGGCGTAGACGAAAAAGAGAGCAGTTATACCAGTCACGAAATGGAATTAGGAAGAGACGTAGGGCGAGGCTTCCCGCCCGAACGTACCCGTTCGGTACGGGCGGTAGCCTTGCGCTGATTGTACGAAAGCAAACCTAAAGGATTGCCCTACGAATAAAGCGTATAAATATTCATTTTAAAGTGCCTAAAACTATTTTGATATGGTTGTAATATAGAAAAATCTGTATTCTTATGGTTAAGTCAGTAAAGTAGTTATCTCAGAGAAATTAGCGTTTATTTTCAACAATTCAATACGCTGGAAAGAAAGGAAGAATAAAAATGAAAAAGATATTATATTTCCTAATGGCAATGCTGGTTTGCTTATTTAGCGTTTCACCCATGATCCATGCCGGTACGATTTACTTATCCGATGCATCAGCAGAAAACTTGAGCACTGTCGATGATTCCACGGGTGTAGGCACCAGTGTCGGGTTGTTCGGGTCAAACCTTAATATGGGCGGTTTGGCGTATGATTCAAATACGAGTACCTTGTATGGTGTTGCTGCCACCGACAACACGCTGTATACTATCAACGAGAGTACCGGTGCAGTAACGTCCATCGGCAGTCTCGGGTCTGGTTTTGATACTAATATGGGCTTGGCTTTCGACATAAATACCAACACACTTTATCTCAGCGGCAGTGCTGGTTCTCAGGCCACCGACAATCTCTACACGGTTAGTACGAGCACAGGCGTGGCCACAGCAGTGAACTCGCTAACCACAAAGCTCAACGCGTTGGCGTTCGATCCAAACACGAGCACGTTGTTCGGTTTCACCAGATTCGGTGATAAGCTATATACAGTCAACACTACGAACGCTGTTACTACCGAAGTGGGTTCCGTCGGGTTCAACGCAACGGGTATGGGGGCAGCTTTTGACGCAATGACAAGCACTTTATACTTGGTGGAGGATTCCACAGACCTATTTTACACAGTGAATACATCAACTGGCCTAGCGACTGCCGTTGGTTCTGGGCTTGGATTTACCTCGCCCCAAGGACTGGCGTTTGCCTCAACAGCAGTCCCCGAACCCACAACAGTTGCTCTTCTCGGAATCGGCTTAGCAGGACTAGCAGGTGCAGAAGTAAGACGTAGAAGGAAAAAGAAAGCAGTAGATAAAAGCTAGGAATTTGTTTACCCAAATTGCCTTATAATACTAACGTCTATATTCTTAATACATTGGGTAATTCCTAGAGTAATATCTTGGGATGGAATAAAATTCTCCTAGTTTCATTTTGCAAAGAGGGAAAATAAAAAGACCATCTTCCCGCCCGGTCATAACGTTCGGACGGGCAGCAAAGATGGATTAAAATCCCCGGTACTTATTGCCGGGAGACAGGATATTTGTTTACTATTCAATTTAACAAAAGTACATAACGGAATATCACTAACAACATTTATAAGTACTTTCCAAAAATTACATTCAACCGTTCCTTCACTTCATTCGGAATGTTATCCTTATGCGTTACAATGGCATTGCTTGACGCATTGGCACATCCGCAATTTCTTTCACCTTCAATCATTGGTATGGCATGTTTGATTATTGCCTTGGCCGTATCAACGTTTTTCATGATGTTTTGGAGTACTATCTCTGCGGTAACATCTTCTTCTCCCTCATGCCAGCAGTCATAATCAGTGGAAAGCGCCAGTGTGCTGTAGCATATTTCCGCTTCACGGGCCAGTTTTGCCTCCTGCAGGTTTGTCATTCCGATAATACTTACGTCCCATTGGCGATAAGTCAGTGACTCTGCTCTGGTAGAGAATTGAGGCCCTTCTATGCATACGTAAGTTCCTCCTTTGTGGACGGTAGCTCCAGCACTGTTTGCTGCTTTATGGAGTGTGTCTGCCAGGACTGAGCAGACCGGATCGGCCAGGCTTACGTGACCTACGATTCCATCTCCGAAGAAGGTGCCTGTTCTACCTTGTGTACGATCAATAAACTGGTCAGGAATCACTATGTCCAGAGGTTTAATCTCTTCCTTCATGCTTCCTACTGCACTGACAGCAATTATCCTTTCGACTTCAAGTTTCTTCATACCATAGATATTTGCGCGAAAATTCAATTCTGATGGTAATATACTGTGGGTTTTTCCATGTCGCGGGAGGAAGACAACGTCTTTCCCTTCCAGTTTCCCGGTAATAAATTTATCAGATGGGTTCCCAAAGGGCGTTTCTACTGTTATATTTTCAACATCTGTTATTCCTTCAATATTATACAAACCACTGCCGCCAATTATCCCTATTCTTCCATTAGTCATATTTTAGTCCTTAATTAAATATATAGGAAATTCAAAGTCAAGATTCCTCGATCGTTCCTCCCTCAGAATGACATGCTGAGATATTATTCTGAATGAAGCGAAGCGGAATGAAGAATCTGACTTGCAAAGTATTATTAAAAGTACATTATTTTAACGATGCATCCTGTACCGTCAAGAACTAATTCAATCGTGATTTAATCATGATTGACAGTAATACTAATTATTATATAATTATTGCCAATATATTGTTAATGCTCCAGAATTGTTCGATTTGGGAATTATAAAGTTTCCGGGATTTTCAACACAGGAGAAATAAAAGGTGGCTAAGAAAATACAGACTAAGAAGTTTGAAGATGTTCAATATATAAAAGAGAAGTATATAGGTATTAAAAAAGAGATACAGAAGGTTATCGTAGGCCAGGATGAGATGATTGAGGCGATCATTATTGCTCTTTTTTCTGATGGTCATATTCTGTTGGAAGGTTATCCCGGGCTGGGGAAGACTATAACGATTAAGACGTTGTCAAGGGCGATTGACGCAAAATTTCAAAGGATACAATTTACTCCGGATCTGATACCCAGTGATATTACCGGCTTTGAATTGTGCGATCCTGAAACCAGGAAGAGTACTGTTCAGAAGGGCCCGGTTTTTACGAATTTACTATTGGCTGATGAGATTAACAGGGCGCCTGCAAAGGTTCAGAGTGCGTTACTGGAAAGTATGCAGGAGAAACAGGTGACGATAGGCAGAGAGTCTTTTAAGTTGGAAAAGATATTTATCGTCCTTGCAACTCAAAATCCAATAGAGATATCCGGCACCTATCTTCTGCCGGAAGCTGAGGTTGACAGGTTTATGTTCAAGATAAGGGTTGAGTATCCTTCTTATGAAGAAGAGAGGGAGATAGCGGAGAGGCAAATTGGTGATGAAGAGCCAGACCTGGAAGCGGTTTTACATCCCGATGAAATAATTGCATTGAGAAATTTCATCGCAAAAAAAAATCCATTGCATAAAGAATCTGAAATACTGAAATATTCGACACGCATCGTAAGAGCAACAAGACCGAATTCTGATGGTGACGAATATATAAGCGAAATGGTTATGTATGGCGCTTCGCCTCGCGCTTCAATTTACCTGGCGAAGGCTGCACGTGTTTACGCTTTTCTATCAGGTAGCGAAATAGTTCTGCCGGAACACATCCACAAGATGGCATACCCCGTTTTAAGGCACAGAGTGATTTTAACACACGAGGCAGAGTCTCAGGGAATTGATCCGGACGATGTAATAAGTAAGATATTGAAAAAGGTACCAATACTAGAAACAGATACTTAAATTTAATGTTCTTCTGGCAAGCCTTGTTTGCTAACATATCATTCTGAAGGAGGAACGACTGAAGAATCTCTTCGTGGAAATGTTATTAACCTTACGAAGCACATTGGCTTACTAACGAGAGATTCTTCGCTTCACTCAGAATGACAATGGTGTATCTGCTTGGATAAATGCAGTTAAAAGGGAAGTCTGAAATCAAACGGGATAGATTCCCGCTCAACAGACTGCGGGAATAACAGAAAAGGTAAGTGAGCGGAGGGGACTAATTTATTGAGAAGCAAGATAAGGTTACATTTACAAAGAATGGTAGCTAATCTTTTTGAAGGTTCTTTCTCCAGTTACATGAACTCAACAAGAGGGATTGAGCTTGATGAGTTGAGGCAGTATCAGCCGGGTGATGAGTTCAGGTCTATTGATTGGAAAGCTACTACTAGGACCGGTGCCTTGCATGTTAGATTAAAGTTGGTAGATAAAAGGACCAACATATTCTTCTTGATTGATAGAAGCGGATCAACGAAGTTTGGTACGGCACGCTTTACTAAAGAGGAAATTCAGTCTTCCATAATCTCTACACTCGTCCAATCTGCAACAGAAACAGGTAATCTTGTAAGCTTCATAACGTTTACGGATAGGGTCGAGAATTATCTTCCTCCACATGCAGGCCAGAAAGAAGGTGTAAGATTGGCCGGAAATATGATGAATGACAAAGTTAAGGGCAGGCTTACGAATATCAACTGTGCATTTAAGTTTTTAAATAATATGCGATTCGCGCCTTCACTTGTGTTTGTGTTATCTGATTTTTTTGCGCCGTTTGATTACGAAAGCTCATTAAAATCACTTGTGAGAAAACATGACGTTATTCCGATAATTATATCTGACATAAGGGAGGAGTCACTTCCTAAGGCGAGAGGTTTTGTGGCAGTAAAGGATTTGGAAACTCAAGGTATAAGGTATCTGGATTTGTCTCAGGATCTCGTTGCAAATTTACAGCATACTAAATTGTTTAATAAACTTAATCTTGGCTACCTTACGTTGAAGACTGATATGAACGAAGAGCAATGGATAAGCTCCTTGTCAGATTTTTTTGATAAGAGGATAAGGCGGAGAAGCAGGATAAAGAGATGAAAAGAGTTTTGTTTATAATGTTTTTGTGTGCGTTTGCATTCCTTATATCTTTTGGCACATGTAATGCTCAACCATCAGGCTACGGGGGTAAACAGGAGTACGGCGATTCTGTCCAGCCGCGTGATATAGACACGCTGATACCTGAAATGGATCCGGCAGCTGAACTATGGCTGTTTGTGGAAAATTATCGGTTTGTTACCGGTAAAATGATACATTTAACCCTGCAGTTGATATGGAAGCTGGGCGTCAGTGTAGATGTGGAAGAGTTTAATACGGTCGATCTTTCTCCTTTCAGGATAGAAAAGGTAACCGTTGGGGAGAGACAGATATTTAATAATGATAGTGACTTCAGTGTTATCACATACATCCTCTCCTTACCTGATGATGCGGAGATGGGGATATACACGGTACCCGCATTCTTAATTTCGTATACCGACGAGGCAAATAAGAGTTCCGGACAGGTACAAACCTCATCCATGGCATTAAAGAAGGTCCCTATTCTTGTTGAGACAGAGCTGGATAGAGATGTAATCGTTATTGGGGATACACTTAAATACAAACTTACGATCTGGCATGAGAAGTATGTACAGATACTGGAAGAGAATATGAAACAACTTAATCTCAGCCCGTTTGATTTAAGAGCTTTCAGGATTAGTGAAGAAGCGGAAGGGGAATTGAAAAAAACTACTATAGAATATGAGCTCTCTATTTATGAGTTACCGGATAAAGCAGAGAATTTTGAAATCCCTTCAATGCCAGTATTGTATTTTGACAAGCGTGAAGGAGATGTTATGGAGTGGGAGGAAGGGAATACGCCTGCGACTCTGAGAATAAGCACTCCGGCAATCCCTGTTTTGATCAATAGTTTGTTGAAAAAAATTGACGTTCCTCTTGAAAAGGCAAAGGGGCCGCTTGTTTATTCGAAAAAGGATGTTTGGTTGAGAAGCCACTTGCCGGTTATCATGGGGGTTATTATCCTAATCTCACTTGGGGCAAATGAGATCAAGAAACTTATTTACCGGATGTCTGCAATAATTAGAGAGAGGATGGCAATGTCTCCCCTCGCACATGCAGAGAGGCTGGAAAAATTGATAGTAGATTTTAACAGCGAAGCTGGAGATGATGAACTGCGGCAGTCTATTGTTAATATTGATTGTATCTTGAGAGGGTTCTTGGGTGCATTGAAGGAGATGCGCAGAGACGTAGTACGGTCAGTAACTACAGCGAAACTTATTGATATAATCAGGGACAAAAAGATGGCGGAGGATATAGTTGGTGCTGCAGACAATGTACTTAAATCATTTGATGGTGTAATCTTTGGTGATATCAATAGAGATGCAATTAAGGAGGCCATGGATGGTGTGCAGGAGATTCTAAAAGAGGCTAAGAGGCGGGGGTATTATTAACTGAATTGTATAGATGCTGGATAATTGGTGAGCATTGATCTTATGGGAAATAGTGACATACGCACTCGTCACTCCAAGTTCATATCATCCTGTCATTCTGAACGAAGAGGAGCGGAGTGAAGAATCTCGTTGTCGACTTTTAGTGGAGAGTAAAAAAGCAGGAAAAATCGTACTCGACGCATATTTTCTTTGTTAAGGATTTGAGTTCAAGTAAATTATAAGTTTGCAAAATATATTTAACATAAATAAGAAGTGAAACAATACTATGTATACATTCTGGCTAACAGGACAAAAACCATTTACACTGGTGTAACCAATAATCTTCAACGCCGTGTATTTGAGCATAAACATCTCATGACTAAAGGCTTTGCGTACAAGTATAAATTAACTAAACTGGTATATTACGAAGTAGGCAGAGATATTAAAGTTGCAATTTCTAGAGAGAAGCAAATTAAGGGATGGCTGAGGAAAAAGAAAATAGCCTTGATTGAATCAGTAAACTCGGAATGGAAAGACCTAAGCGAGGAGTGGCTTTCGGGTTAAGGGGGAAGTTCTTTACGATTGTAGAATCCAGATCTTCGGTCGTCCCTCCCTCAGAATGACATGTGAGTGTGGGGTCGAGGAGTCCAGTTTGATTGTATTACAGTAAGTTCCCTAATATACTCTGCGACCTCTGCGCCTCTGCGTTAAGGTGAATTTAAAAGTAGGAGCTAAAAACATTGAGTCTGGAAAATCCTCTTTTTCTACTGGTATTGATCCCTTTTGCTTTTTTAATTTTTTTAAGAAGAGAAGGGAAATATTTAGGCTATTCAAGTACAAGCCATATAGAAGGGGCTAAAAGTGCTAAGACTTATGTGATGCGGTTGCCAAAGGTACTCTGCTTCATTGCGGTATTATTTGCAATTCTTGCTTTTTCGAGGCCCCAATCCAGCTATTATGAATCAGAGGTATCGTATCAGGGGCGTGAAATAATACTTTCCATAGATACATCGTTCAGTATGACAGGTGAAGCGATGGAGAAGGTCAGGGATGTGGCCAAGGATTTTATAAGGAAAAGGACCCATGATATGATAGGTATTACCATGTATGGAACTGATGCCGTCGTCGTTGTGCTGCCTACATGGGAAACAGAGTTACTAGAGAAATCATTAGACCGGATTAAACCGCATGATGTTGGCGTGAGGACGGCTATCGGAGAGGGACTTTTTACTTCCATTCTTGCACTTATTGAGAGGGACATGGGGCAAGTCTTTGAGATTAAAAAATTGAGAAAGAGCATAAACCGGGTGGAAGGGCTTGGGAAATATTCCCTGGATTTTGCAAAAATGGTCCAGGGTAGGGGCACAATGAAAAACAAGGTAATAATATTGTTTACCGATGGTATATATAATGTGGGAATAAATCCAACCAGGCCGCTCCGTTTTATTAAGCGGTTAGGGGTGAAGGTGCACGTGGTGTCCGTGCCTGCATCCGCAGAGACTGGTGTGGAGCATGAACAGGCGGCAGAAAGAACCGCATCATTGAGAAAAGGTGTTGAGTCAACTGGTGGAAAACTATTTGAAGCTGAGAACTATAAAGAGGTGGAGCAGTTTTATTCCGAGATTGACAAGATAGAAAAGGAAAAGATAATAATGGAAACGGTCGTAAAGAGAAAAGATCTTTTTTTTATCCCAACGGCAATTAGCATCTGTTTCTTATTAGGTATGATAGTGATTGAGAATATATGGTTAAAGATTCCCTGAAAGGATTCTTCGTTCCAATCAGAATGACAAGTTATCAAAATATGTCATTCTGAACGAAGAGGAGCGGAGTGAAGAATCTCGTTGTCGGCTTATAGTGGAGAGTGAAAAAGCAGGAAAAATCGTACTCGATACATATTTTCTTTGTTAAGGATTTAAGTTCAAGTAAATTATAAGTTTGCAAAATATATTTAACATAAATAAGAAGTGAGACAATACTATTTATACATTATGGCTAACAGGACAAAAACCATTTACACTGGTGTAACCAATAATCTTCAACGCCGTGTATTTGAGCATAAACATCTCATGACTAAGGGCTTTGCGTACAAGTATAAATTAACTAAACTGGTATATTATGAAGTAGGCAGAGATATTAAAGTTGCAATTTCCAGAGAGAAGCAAATTAAGGGATGGCTGAGGAAGAAGAAAATAGCTTTGATTGAATCAGTAAACCCAGAATGGAAAGACCTAAGCGAGGAATGGTCTTCGGGTTAAAGGGAGGTGCTCTTCAAGTTGTTGGATTCAGATTCTTCGTCGTTCCTCCTCAGAATGACATGGTTTTTCCACATGTTATTTGGGGTGGATGCGACCGTCGGGCCTATTTTGTGCCTTTGTGCCTTTGTGGCAAAAAAAGATAAAAAAATAAAATGAACAAATATACAATAATCAAAATATCGCTTCTTGTCATAGCAATAGTCTTGATTGCCTGTGGACGTGGATACTGGAGTCAGTGCCGACTTGCTGAGAATGTAAAGAAAGATGTGGCGATGGGAAGATACAATAGAGCACTTGAGGCACTGGAAGAAGTGAGGGGATCAATGCTATTTAGAGTTTCTAAATACCTTGACAGGGAAGACCCTTATGTTGCATACAATACCGGTGTGGTATTGATGTTGATGGGTGACACTAAGAAGGCGGGAGCAGAATTCAAGCAGGCTATCAGGTCAGACAACGAAGCAATCAAAGAAAATGCCATATATAACAGGGCGAATATAATAGCAACAAATATGGATTTTATTACGGCTGCAGAAGAGTATTCAAAGGTGCTCATGATAGATCCTGACGATTTTGAGGCAAAAAAAAATCTTGAGAGAATGAGGCTGGGACAAAAACAGCTTTCAACGCTGTTTTCTCAGGTAAAGCAGGAGAGAGAGGAGAGGATCCAATCTCTGAAACTAATACCATGGGGTAACAGATATAGACATGGTGGAGACCCGAAGATCAGGTGGTAGAATTGATAAATAAAGTTGTAGAATATAATGGTGGCATGGACAAAATTGTTTGTCCGTGTCTCTTTTTTTATAGAACATTAATCGGCAATTTCAAACAGATCAGCAGTGAATTGCGTAAAAATACGGCTGAATAATTACCGTTTATCTTAAATAAAATGCTATTTTTTTCACAACAACAATATCTGGTTTACATACTCTCCGGAGTTGTACTTATTTTTCTTGTCTATCTTTATTCGACAGGAAGAAAGAGGATGTGGTTAAACCGATTTGGCGAAATTAACATTTTGCAGGGGTTCAGCAGGATACCCAATACCACGCAAAATATTGTGAAAGGTTTGGCGGTTAGTGTCTCATTTTGCGGTCTATGTATGGTTCTGATCGGGCCGAAGTGGCAGACTACTGAAGAGTATTATGAAAAGGAAGGTATGGAAATAGTATTTGTCCTTGATGTCTCACTGAGCATGCTGGCTGACGATGTAAAACCTAACAGATTGCAAAGGGCAAAGATTGAGATGGAAAATTTGATTAAGGGCCTTGATAATGATTATCTGGGCCTGGTAGTATTTGCTGGAAGAGCATTCTCCATGCTTCCTTATCTGACAACGGATTATGATAGTATTTATTTAAGAATTTTGCGCATGATTAATGAGAACTATTCGAGATTTGTACCGTACGGTACAAATGTTGGAAATGCACTGCTTCTTGCAATTGAATCGTTCAGTAGGGAGGAGAGAGAAAAGGTGATCATCTTTCTTACTGATGGAGAGGAGCAGTTATCCGTTAGAAGTCAGGTCGCAGAAGGAGTAAAGATGTTGATGGAAAGAAAGGATATCTCGGTTTATTTGATCGGAATTGGAGACCCACTGAAGGCTTCGCCGATTCCAAAAAAAGATAAAAACGGACATGTAACTGGTTATGAGATTGATTTCGAAGATAATACGATCATGACAAAGCCGGATCCGGAATTATTACAGGAAATTGCTGATGTAACCGGTGGGACATATATTCATGATGCAACCGGTGATGAACTTAAAAGCATTTTTGAAGGTGTTATAGCAGATCATAGAAAAGTTTTGGGGACAAAGACCAGGAATACCGTCAAGGATGTTTCCCAATATTTTCTTGGGGGGGCTTTGCTATTACTCGTAATTTTTCTTTTATTGTGAAAAGGCAAGAATGCAAGGCTACTGAAGAAACAGAGAAATATTTAAACATTATTCAACGATACTATTATTGCGGACATAAATGGTTTTGTCGTAAGTCCTTGTTTTGTAGTTGAATTGTTATTGTTTGAGATGTAAAATAATTATCGAAAAAAATAGAGGGCACAAGTTATCGCTTGGTGCTTACCTGGCCTTAATTTATGCCAAAGGACTAAGAAATGAAAAACAACAATTCCGATATTCACAAGATGATAGAGAAACAGAGTCGTTCTTGGCTTGAGTATTCGCCGGTTTGTACTAAGATAGTAGATCTTGATTATAATCTACAATACATGAGTTCTGCGGGTATAAAGGGTCTTGGAATTGACGATATCACACCGTTTTATGGGAAACCATATCCTTTTGATTTTTATCCTGAACCGTTCCGAAATCTTACGGTTAAAAATTTGGATAAAGTTAAAGAAACAGGTGATGTTATCACACAGGAAGATTCTGTCGTTGATATAGAGGGAAACGAATTATGGTATCACTCTACTCTCGTACCAGTTAATAATGATGAAGGTCGAATTGATTATATTATGATCGTATCCGTCGACACAACCGATCGTCATAAGGCTATTCAAAAAATTAAAAACTTTGACAAGTCTCTGGAAAAACAGGTAGCAGAGCGTACGGGTGAACTGGTAAAGACAAATGAAGAGCTTGAAATTGAAATAATTAAGCGTATGAAGACGGAGGAGAGATTACAGGGTACTCTTGAACAAAGTCGTATCTGGCTTGATAATTCACCGGTTTGTACAAAGATAGTAGACCTCGATTTTAATCTGCAATATATGAGTGACGCGGGTGTACAAGCTCTTAAAATTAATGATGTTACAGCTCTATACGGGAAACCATATCCTTTTGATTTTTTTCCTGAGTCGACCAAAAAAAGTTTGATTAAAAGTTTGGAAAGAGTTAGAGAAACGGGTGAAACTATCACAGGAGAAGCTCCTGTGGCGGATATAGATGGAAACGAAATGTGGTTCCAAGCGACTTTAGTGCCGGTTAGAGATGATGAAGGCCGAATTGATTTCATCATAGTCGTATCCGTCGACATAAATGAACGCAAGAAGATGGAAAAGGCACTTGTACAATCAGAAAAGCTAAAGTCTATCGGTACAATAACTGCTGGAATATCCCATGAGTTTAACAACATTCTTGCGATTATCTCTGGTAATGTTCAATTGTTGGAGGAAACTTATGAAGATCAAGGAGAATTGACGGATATGCTTCGTACTATTGGTAAGGCAGTTGATGATGGGGCTGAAATATCCAGGAACATGCTTAAATTTACCATGACAAAGAAAGGCACAGAAAAATTCGTATCTTCTCATATCAGGGATTTAATAAGGCAATCGGTTGAATTCACAATGCCCAGGTGGAAGAATATGTCACAGACCAAAGGCATAAACTACCAGATAGCCAAGGAAGGTATGAAGAGCGTTTCACCCGTAATGTGTAATCCTACAGAGATAAAAGAGGTGTTTATAAATATAATAAATAACGCGCTTGATGCAATGCCTGAAGGCGGTAGTATTTCGTTCAGTACATGGGACAGGGATGAAACCGTATTGGTAAGCATAACTGATACTGGAGAGGGTATGTCAGAAGAGGTAAAAAAGAATATATTTGATCCATTTTTCTCTACCAAGACGCCAAAAGGAACAGGATTGGGTATGAGCATTGCTTATGGCATAGTAACCAGGCACGGTGGCAAGATAGAAATAGAAAGTGAGGTGGGGGAGGGTAGTACGTTTACTCTTGAATTTCCGTCTGCCAAAACGTTTGTCAGTCCAAAAGCAATTCCTAAACCAGAACAAAAATCAAAAGGCAAGAATCTTAGTATTCTGGTAGTAGACGACGAGGAGGATATATGCGATACACTGGATCAATTCCTTTCGAAAAGAGGCAATAAAGTTAAAGCTATAGATAATGGTGCTGGTGCTATAAAACTAATAAATAGTGAGTATTTTGACCTTGTGTTATGTGACCTTGCCATGCCAAATGGCTCTGGATTTGATGTGATTAAAGCCATTAATAGGTTAGGGAAAATACCGAAGATAGGCATAATAACCGGCTGGGGAGAAAAGATCAAACCGATAGAGGAAGAGGGCACAAAAGTTGATTTTGTTCTCAAAAAACCATTCAAATATTCAGCCTTATCTAAATGTATAGATGATGCATTTAGTGCGGATAGTAGATAATAAAAAAAATAACCACGTAAGAGGGTTATGTTGCCATTTAGCCATATTACACCGAACACTAAACAACCATACCCAAGTTATTAACCTAAAACACTTATAAAAATGTGCTGTTTTTTTGGCAATTTTTCTTTTACTATGAGATGATGATTTAGATTTTGATTGCAATGGCAGGTCGTAGCGGAAGGCTTTAGCTTTACCATGTATAACATGGCTACCACCTAGATGGAAACTTGCCGACCAAATATCCGTCGGTTAAAAAGATTTATGCTTTCAGTAGTGTGAAACTAATAATTCAAGAGGGTTAAATAATATGATTTCAAAAGAAGCGGTAGTAATTAAACCGGGAAAGTTGTTTATTGATGGAAAATGGGTTAATTCTGTTTCAGGCAAAACATTTGATACACTTAACCCTGCAAGGGAAGAGGTTATAACGTCTATTGCAGAGGGGGATAGGGCAGATATTGATCTCGCTGTCGCTGCTGCACGTAAGGCATTTGAGGAGGGCCCATGGAAAAAAATGGATGCTCGTGACAGAGGCAAGATTCTATTAAGAATAATGGAATTGATAGATAAGAATAAAGATGAGTTGGCCTTATTGGAGACCCTGGACAATGGTAAGCCAATCAGTGAAACAACAAATGCAGATATTCCTCTTGCAATTGATTGCTTTTTATATTATGCGGGATGGGCTGACAAAATTCATGGTGAAACAATACCGGTAAGAGGAGAATTTTTTAACTACACATTGAGAGAACCGGTCGGTGTTGTAGGGCAGATAATACCGTGGAATTTTCCTTTGCTAATGGCTGCCTGGAAAATTGCACCTGCTCTGGCTTGCGGTAACACTATTGTCTTAAAACCTGCCGAGGAAACTCCGTTAACGGCATTGAGGTTGGGTGAGATCTGTCAGGAGGCCGGCTTGCCGGATGGGGTTCTTAATATTGTGCCAGGTTATGGCCCCACGGCAGGAGCAGCCCTGGCAGAGCATATGGACGTAGATAAGATTGCCTTTACGGGTGCACATACTACGGGGCGTATCATAATGCAGGCGGCATCAAAAAATTTAAAGCGCATAACATTGGAATTAGGCGGAAAGTCTCCTAATATTGTATTCGCAGATTCTGATATAGAGAGTGCCGTAGACGGTGCAATGACGGGTATATTCTTTAATCAGGGAGAAGTATGTTGTGCCGGTTCCCGATTATTCCTTGAAAGGAGTATTCATGATGAATTTGTAGATAAATTGTCAAATAAGGCTGCAAATATGCGCGTCGGGAATCCTGAAGATGCTGGTACTCAGATGGGAGCGCAGGTTTCTAAAGAGCAACTTGATAAGATATTGGGTTATATTGATGTTGGAAAACAAGAGGGCGCAAAACTGGTAACAGGCGGTGAACGATGTGGAGAGAAGGGCTATTTTATCAGGCCTACCATCTTTGATGCGGTTGACAACAATATGAAAATAGCAAGGGAAGAAATTTTTGGTCCTGTTGTATCTGCAATTACCTTCGATGATGTTGACGAGGTGGTAAGGCAAGGCAATCTATCGGTTTACGGCCTGGCTGCCGCTGTTTGGACAAAGGATATAAAAAAGGCTCACCGGCTTGCCAGAGATTTGAAGGCCGGTACAATCTGGATTAATACATATAACGCCCTTGATGCCGCTTCTCCATTTGGTGGATTTAAACAAAGTGGTTTTGGCAGGGAGTTGGGGGTTCATGCTTTAGAGTTATATACACAGATAAAAAGCGTATGGATAAACCTTGGCAGTTAGTAATTTGCATGGTTTTTGTTTGAAAGAAATAGAAATGCGATTGTTTGTGCTTCTCTAAATACTTGAAATAGAAAGATTCATGTGGAAATTTATATTGAGTTTTTTTTCTAATTTGATATAAAGGAAATTTCATAGTTTTTTTATTTACCTGCTTTTTTATATAGAGACAGGATATAAATACATCCCACACTGAAAAGCTACAACTAAAGTTTTATTGGCAAACCCAGGCCATGGCTTGTAGTAAGTCATATCATTTTACTGTTTTAGGCTGTAATTATCAGGTTAAAAAGTACTAATAATGAAGATAAAATGTGTAATTCCGATATTGGTCATCTTTGTATTTCTTGTTCTCCCAAAAAATATGCTTTTTGCTACTGATGAACGTAATTATTATTATGAACTTGGTGTTTCTCGCTACGATAAAGGTGATATAGAGAAGGCTATCTTAGCATGGGAAAAAGCCATAATAAGTTAATCCTGAATTTGTAGAAGCATATTATAATCTGGGGAATGCTTACGAGGAAAAGGGGTTGTTAGAGAAAGCGATAACCTCATGGTCAAAGGTCATAGAGATTACTCCATTTGATATTGACGTATACTTCAATATGGGAGTTGCATATACTCGGAAGGGCTTGTATACAGAGGCTAAAGATATATTCAGAAAAGGAATAAAAGTTGATCCTGATGATCCGGAAATACACTATTTTCTTGGTATTGTGTTTATGAATACCGGTGAATTAGACAATGCGATTAATGAATTCAAAAATACCTTGACTTTAAGCCCTGACCATGCCGGGGCATGTTATAGTCTGGGAAATGCTTATTGTGATAAAAATATGTTAGATGCTGCACTTACATCGTATGGAGAAGCAGTTAGAATTAACGGCAATTACGTTGATGCTTACAACAATATAGGTTCAATTTTATATAAAAAGGGTATGTTTGATGATGCCATAGACGCATGGAAAATGGCAATTAAGATCAATCCAAACTTTGTAGATGCTTATTATAACCTTGGAAATGCGTATGATGAAAAGGGAATGTTTTACGAGTCGGTTTCTGTTTGGAGAAAGGCTCTTGAAATAAATCCGGATATGCTGGATGCTCGTTATAATCTTGGAGTTGTTTACACCGAAAAAGAAATGTACAAAGATGCAATCGATGAATTCAAGCAAATTTTAGCGTCAAGTCCGGAGGATTTAGAGACGCTTGTTAGTTTAGGAATCGCTTATAAAAATGGGGGGCTGGTAAATAAAGCAATTTATCAGTTTAAAAAGGTTCTTGGTATCGAGCCTGACAACGTTTCCGCTTTTAATAATCTTGGACTGCTTCATATCCAGAAAGGGCAATATGATAAAGCAATTTCATTATTTAGAAAGTTAAGACAGGTTCAGCCGGATTCTCTAGAAGGGTTATATAATCTTGGATTGGCATTTTACTTTAAGGGTGATATTGATGAGGCAATTAGTTCATGGGAGAAAGTGGCAAGTATTGATCCTGCTTATAAAAATGTGCATAATGATTTATCTGTGTCTTATAAAAAGAAAGGCTCATTCCGTGATTCAATAGCAGAACATGAAAGAGCACTTGAAGAGCTAGGCAAACGCGATAAGGGTTTTTCAATTGTGCTCCCTGCTCGTGCAAAGGAGGAAGGTATGCTAGTAGTAAATCGGAGAAAGTTATTGCCGGCGGTAACAATTGGCTTGACTAAGAAAGAAGCTGAAAAACTTGCGAGGGTGCTTGGTGAGAGTAATGTGGAAATTGGTTTTTGTCTGAATCTCCTTGCCGATATTGATTTTGTTGTGCTAGAAGAAAAAATTGCCAATAAATAGATAATGCCGAGAAAGATTTGTATATCTGTAATAGGAAGTGGCGATGCGTTAAGTCCTCAAATCGCTAAAATTGCTAATGAAGTGGGAAGGGAAATAGCCGCGCGTGGTGCGGTTTTAATATGTGGTGGCCTCGGTGGGGTTATGGCTGAAGCTGCTAAAGGGGCTAAAGAGAGCGGCGGACTTACGATCGGGATTTTACCAGGAGAAGATCCTGGCGGTGCAAATCCTTTTATAGATATTGCTTTACCGACAGGTTTGGGTTTTGCACGGAATATACTGGTTGCATATTCTGGAGATGCTATAATTGCCATAAGCGGCAGACTGGGCACTCTTTCGGAAATCAGTTATGCGCTACTAAAAAAGAAACCCGTAATTGGTATTCGTACTTGGAATTTAGAACAGTTATCTGGTAGAATACCTTCTTTTGATGGACAAGTTTATAGTGACAGCATAATAAGGTGTGAAAATGCGAAGGACGCGGTGGATAGGGCCTTTGTTATAATAGAAAATAAAGAAAAGTGTTAAAATGGATCTAATAGAAAAAGTAAAAAACTTAATTTTGTTAATGAATGAAAATGGTCTTGCCGAAATGGAGGTTGAGGAAGAATCAACCAAAATACGTTTAAAAAGGAATAGCCAGGATGCGATACAGACGAGTATTCATCTGCCAGATGTTAAGTCTTCATTGCCGGAAAGTCCAACACAATACTTAACATCACAGAGTGAATCAAATATCTCTGAGGTTGTTGCTCCAATGGTTGGTACGTTTTATACCAGTGCTCCGGGTGCAGAGCCTTATGTAGCTGTTGGAGATGAGGTTGGCGAAGAGACAGTTGTTTGTATCATTGAAGCAATGAAAATCATGAACGAAGTTAAAGCAGAGACAAAAGGAAAAATTGTTGAGATATTGGTGGAAAATGGTACTGCTGTTGAGTATGGACAGCCTCTTTTTAGTGTTGAAGCATCTGAAGAGTAAAATGGGTAATAAACCTAATTTTTTCTTGCTAAACGCTTGAAATAGAAGAACTTGGCCAATATAAATTTAAAAGAAATGTATAACAAGGCACCTGCCTAAACGTACAGTTCGTGTGGCCTTGCATTTTGATTGCGTGAAAGTAAGCCAATATTGTTGCGCACAATTAATAATAGTAGGCGACACAAGTATAATCAAATCCGGCGTTTTATTCTTTGAAACTTAGAAAAAATATTTTTCGATAAAAAAATATAGTTCTTCTTACATATGTACTATACGAAAAATGTGAAGATTGGGAAAGGTCTACGTAGCTTATGTTTTCCAGGATTTTAGTTGCAAATAGGGGTGAAATAGCCCTAAGGATAATAAGAACCTGTAAAGAGCTTGGTATTGAAACCGTTGCCGTATACTCAAAGGCCGATAAAGACGCGTTATATCTGGAATTTGCAGATGCACATGTTTGTATTGGCCCTGGTGACTCAGCAGAAAGTTATTTGAATATTCCAAGTATTATCAGTGCTGCTGAGATCACGGATATAGAGGCGATACATCCGGGATACGGCTTTTTGGCGGAAAACAGTCACTTTGCTGAAGTATGTGAATCTTCCAACATTGTTTTTATTGGGCCGAGTTCCGATGTAATGAATAAAATGGGTAATAAAACAATGGCTAGAAATATAGCAATCGAAAACAAGATACCGGTGATTCCTGGTAGTGAATCTACTATTGATGACCAACAGCAGGCTGTGGAGGTAGCTCACAAAATAGGTTATCCTATCTTGATAAAAGCGTCATTTGGAGGCGGTGGGAGAGGTATGAGGGTTGCTCATAACGATATAAGTTTGGTCAATGCTCTAGCGGTTGCTCAGCGAGAAGCAAAAGTGGCTTTTAATAACTCTTCTATTTATATGGAGAAATATATAGAACCTTCGCGTCATATTGAAGTTCAGATAGTTGCAGATAAATATGGTAATATAGTACATCTTGGTGAGAGAGATTGTTCAATTCAAAGAAGGCATCAGAAGTTAGTGGAGCAGTCGCCAGCACCGAATATATCGGATCAATTACGTGAAGATATTTGTAAATCTGCTATAAAGCTTGCAAAGGCAGTTGGTTATACAAATGTTGGCACCGTAGAGTTTTTAGTGGATGCAGAAGGTAAGCATTACTTTATAGAAATGAATACCCGGCTTCAGGTTGAACATCCTGTGACGGAGATGCTTACGGGGATTGATTTGGTAAAAGAGCAAATCAGGATTGCCAGTGGCGAGAGATTAAATTTGCGCCAGAAGAAGATAAAATGCGAGGGGGTTGCAATTGAGTGCAGGATAAATGCTGAAGACCCTGACAACGGTTTTAGGCCTCATGCCGGCAAGATTACAATGTGTAATGCTCCCGGAGGTAAAGGTGTCAGGGTTGATTCACATGTTTACACAGGATACGAGGTGCCTCCATATTATGATTCTTTGTTAGGCAAATTGATAGTACATAAAAATAGTAGAGAGGATGCAATTGCCTGTATGAAAAGGGCCTTAAGTGAGTACCGGATTGAAGGTATTAAGACCACAATACCACTTCACCTTAAAGTCATCTCGGATTCAAGGTTTGCTACTGGCGAAGTTGATACTCACTTTGTTGAAAATCTCATTGGTGATAAATAATAATTTAGATAGAATTCGATAAAAAGTGGTTGTAAGGTGAGGTTTTCTGGCTTTTTAGCGTGTCATATTCGTTCTAAAATAGCAATATTAGAAAAGCGTGGGGATTTTAATGTGGATCTTGCCAAGTATCTCTACTTGCTTCTAGGAAGACTTTATAAAAAATCGCTCTATTGCCGGGATTTTCAAGTTTGTAAAATGATAGGTATTTAATGGTTAGTTTTTTCTTGACACAACAAAAGTGTCTTGATAAAATTCCACCTCTTGAAGTCTTATGTTTTGGCTATTATGGTGTTTTTTAGGCGTTCAAGAGGATTAATTATTGACAGCATATTTTAAGATAATGAGAAGGGAGCTACAACATGTTTGGCCTTAATTTAAGAAAATTTGTTATGACGTTTGCGGCTATATCTTTATCGCTTGTGATATTTCAAAGTAGCCAGAGTTTTGGTGCAAAGCAGAAGTGGAAATTCATGAGTAATTCAGGTTGTAAGTGTCATATGTCTAAAGGTTGTTTTGAAGGTGAAGAATATAAGAAGATGAAGAATCAGCATTATAATACTTTCAGTAGATTGGAAGATGCTGATAAGAGTAATCCTGAGTGCCTGAAGTGTCATGCTACCGGATTAGGTATGAAGATAAAGAAGGGCAAGTCTAAACAGGGTAGTAAGGATTTTATTGAAAACGTTGGTTGTGAAGCGTGTCATGGCCCTGGTGAGGGTTATATAAAGGTCAAGAAGAATTTCAAAGGTAAAGGTAAGGACGCGTTTAAAAAGCTGCTAAAAGATGATCCGGTGGCTGCTAGACAGGCCCAGTACGATGCGGGTATGGTAGTAGCTGGAATCAATACCAAGGTATTAAAAGAGCAGTGCTTGCAGTGTCACTGGGAAGATGCAGGATCCAAGAATAAATGCCCTAAGTGCGAAGGTAAGAAGAATGGCGAGGGTAAGGATAGGCTCTTCACTAAGAGTTATATTAAGAGAGATGATCATAGGGATCATGATGCAATAGACGATGTGCTTGCTAAGATGTCTGCTGCTGATAAGAAGAAATGGAAGGGATATATAGAGCAGGATCCTTGGTTTAAGAAAAAACCGCCTAATGCTAAATAAATAATTGTTTTATTTCTTTAGAGGTTGGTATTATAAAATAGTAGATTTGAGTTTGTATTTTAGCAATTTAGAAAGCCGAAGTTTTGTTCCCCCCTTCAGAATATGAAGGGGGGAAGCTTTTGTTAATATGCTGGTAGTAGAAGGTGTTTGTTGGAGTGACGTTTGCCCACTACATAAAAGTACTATCTTTCTTTCAATCAAGAGGAGGAGATCATAAAGTGGTATCTTTGTCAAAAACAACAGTAGGAGTATTTAAAGATAGTAAAATTTGTAAGCTTATAATCATTTCATGCTTTATTTCATGTCTTATTTTCATTTCTTCTTTTTCATCAAAAAACCTTTTTGCGCAGGAAAATAGTGATTGTATGGAGTGTCATACAGACGCTTCAGTTGTAGATTCCAAAGTGAGGGTGGATCATGTTACTGGCGAGGTTGAGCTTGTGTCAATGGTTGTTGATGAGAAGGAGTATCACGCGTCGGCTCACGGCGGTGAGGATTTTTACTGTATTGACTGTCATGCAGATCTGGAAGACTCTGAGGGGGAGCATTATCCAAACTTGCAGCCTGTGGATTGTGTGACGTTCTGTCATGATGATCCGGCTGCGACATTCCTTGAAGGTAGCCATGCAAGTTTGATGCAGGAAAAGGGTGTGCAGTTGCCTACGTGTAAATACTGCCATACAGGACAAAAATCAAAGATGAATACTCCTCGTGCTGATAATCTAGAGCACCGGGGGGATACAATAGAAAAATGCGGAGGTTGTCATGAAGCATACTACCGGTCTTATCGGAATAATCTTCATGGGCAGGTTACTGCAATGGGATATGTAGGTTTGGATATAGCAACATGCGTCGATTGTCACGGTCAGCATACTATACTTAATTCAACTAACCAGGAATCTACCCTGGGAGCGGAAAATGCTAAAGAAACTTGTGGTAAATGTCATCCAGGTGCTGGCAATAGTTTTGTTAAACACGTTGCGCATCCTGGTTATAAAGACGTTGGCTATTACAAGTCGGCATTGGTGGCTCTGAAAAATATCAGGAAAGATCCTGGGGAGATCAAGGCCATTGTGAAGAGTCCGCAAACACTACTGACTGTTCTCTTTCTGGCGTATGTTGGTCTTTTGGTGGTGACATTTGCGCAGTTTGGTACGCATATGCTTTTCTCATGGCTGGGCTCAATATTAGACGATCGAAAGGAGAACGAATCTGATCATGGCTAACAATACTTCAACATTAATGCGATTTGGCAAGTTTCACCGACTTGGCCATTCTCTTACAATTATAAGTTTTTTCGGGTTGGTGCTGACTGGTATGCCTCTGGTCTTTAAAGATTACGCATGGGGTCAATGGCTATATGGAGTTATGGGTGGCTATCCTATGGCAGGTAATATTCATAGGATTTGTGCTCTCCTTACTTTTGTGGCAGCATTTCTGCATTTTGCATATCTGGCCTTTGAATCTCTTGTTAGGAAAGATAGGGGGATGTTTTGGGGGCCTGATTCCCTGTTGATCCAACCGAAGGATGTGTTGAATATTCTTGGAGATATTCTGTGGTTTTTCAGGCTGGGTAAGCGTCCCAAGTTTGAAAGGTATATATATTGGGAAAAATTTGAATATCTGTCACTCATGTGGGGTACTTTGGTTATGGCCGTTACAGGTTATATTCTTTGGTTTCCTGTACAATCTACAAGACTAATACCTTCCAGTGTTGCAAGCTATGTTGATTTGCCAAGCATAGCTCTGGTTGCTCATAGATATGAAGCGTTGTTGGCAGCAGGTTTTATTTTTTCAATTCACTTCCTGCATACACACATGTTGCCTGAAAATATACCTACCGATGAAGCAATGTTTACGGGTAAGATTGATGAGGCTCATGTGAAGCACGAAAGAGGCGCTTACTATGAGAGAATGAAGCAGGAAGGTAAATTAGAAGGTTTGAGGGTTCAGCCGTCATCTTCTGGAGCGAAATTTATTTCCAGACTGATGGGTGTGCCTCTTCTTACTGTTGGATTGCTCATGGTTGGATTCATGTTGTCGTCGGTAATAGTTTCACTTGCCGGGCTATTTGTGGATTTGACCAAGCATCTTCATTATGATATATTCAGTATTTTTGCTTTTTGACAAATTAAGAGATTTTAGTCATATGAGGGTGCTTCGTAATGGTTAGTAGGGTATTGGTAACTGATGATGAAGAGCGTATTATACGCAACGTCAAAGTTATTTTTGAAGAGATGGATAATATCGAAGTTGTTAAGGCACAAGACCTTACTTCTATAGTAGATTTTGTTGAACGTGAAAAACTGCACTTGATCATTACTGACTTAAGAGTGCCTAAAATGGGCAGATTGGAATTTCTGAAGCAGATTAAGGCTATGGATTCTGAGTTACCGGTTATAGTTGTAACTGGAGATGAATCTATTGAAACCGCAGTAGATTCAATGAAGGAGGGTGCCTTTGATTACATCATAAGGCCATTTGAAGGTGAATCGCTTTCTCTTGCTGTAGAAAAGGCTCTGAAAATGAGGTCGCTTGCAATGGAAAACAGGTACCTTCGAAAGGAATTAGAGTCGCATTACAACTTTGGTAACATTATTGGCAATTCGCCTAAAATCCTTGAAGTTCTTTTGTTGGCTGGTGATGTCTCTAGGACCGATTCTACTGTCACTGTTTATGGAGAGAGTGGTACTGGAAAAGAGCTTGTGGCAAGGGCAATCCACTTTAACAGCTTAAGGAAGGGTGGTCCATTAGTGGCTATTAACTGCGCTGCTTTACCGGAAACATTGCTGGAGAGTGAATTATTCGGTTACGAAAAAGGTGCCTTTACCGGAGCGGAGAAGTGCAAAAAAGGTCGTTTTGAATTAGCTAACGGTGGAACCTTATTTCTCGATGAAATTTCGGAAATGAATCCAATTGTTCAAGCCAAAGTGCTGAGATTAATAGAAGAGCGCGAATTGGAAAGGCTTGGAGGTTCGGAAACAGTAAAAGTAGACGTGCGTATAATATGCGCCAGTAATAAAAATCTAGAAGAATATGTTAAAAAGGGCCAATTTAGGGAAGATTTATATTATCGTATAAATGTGTTTCCTATAAATATTCCGCCGCTCAGGGAAAGACCTGAAGATGTCTTGCAGCTTGCGCGAAGCTTTGTAGCTCAATTTTCTGAGAAAATGGGCAAGCTGTCATTGAGAATGTCTAAAAATGTTGAAAATCTTCTGGCTTCAAGCAGATGGGACGGAAATGTACGGGAATTACGTAATTGTATGGAAAGGGCTGTCATACTGTGTAAAGGAGACACTGTGACAGAAGGCCATCTTCCCGCTTCATTAGTAAAAGAGTCAATGTCTGGTTATAGCTCTGGCAAAGATAAAGCATATAAAATGATTAATTTTGATTTGCCGCCGGAAGGGATATCTATTGATGAGCTAGAGAAACACTTAGTTTTGCAGGCATTGAAAAAAAGCAAGAACAATAAAACTAAGGCCGCTAAGTTGCTAGGGCTTAGTAGGGGAACATTTAGATACCGGCTGGAGAAATATGCTAGTAATTAGCGGCAAGTAAATTGACATTACTAAACTTGATGGTAGATAGCTGACAATTAGATATCAGGTATTGGTAGAAATAAGCCAGTTTTTTTTACAATTTTTTAACATAACAACGTTGCATCTATAATAAAGCTTTTTGTTTTAAGGGTTTATGGGATATATTGAAACATGTAGTGTTATGGCACGCAGAATGCGGTTGTAGGTTAGCTTACATGTAAATCTTGATATTAATCGTAAGGAAAATTTGAAAGGAGGTAAAGGCTTGAATACATTGAAAAGAAGATTCGGTAGGGTTTTGTGTTTAGGAGTATTTGTATGTATGGTTGCGCTAATGGGTAGCCAATTTAGTACCGCCAAGGCAGAAAAGGGTGGGCCATGCCCGATGAAAGTTAACGAGTTGTTGAATTGGTGTACAGAATGTAAAGAGGTATTTACTTGGACTGAATGTGGCAATTTGAAATATATCTGGAATACCGAGGAGCATAAAGACGGTGAAGAAATTGCGAAGCATAAGGTGGTAAAATCTTGGTCATGCATTAGGACTCAGTATAATTGCGTTAATGATAAATGCGAGAATTCTAAAGCCTGCTACGCTTTTAATATCGGCTTTTGCGAAATATGCAACGACGATTTGACAGGTACCGCAATCAGAGCAAAACTTAATTTTGGTTGCAAAAAATGTGGCAAGGAGTATGATATGCCAGGTGCAGGTTTTGAGATTGATCATAAGAAAGAGTATGCGGAGCATTTACTTTCGAATGGTAAGTGTGCGGATTGCGGCGAAGAACTTGTAACTGTTTGTAAAATGTCTGGAACATGTCCGCATGAACCAGATTTTTAATGTAGTACTTTTATAATTTTATGTTTTTGGAGGTGAAGAATGATGAAAAAGGCTTGGATATTGGGATTCCTGGGTGCGGGAATGCTGTGCTTGGCACTGGTTCAAAGTGCTGGTGCTGGTTTTATACAGGGCACAAGAGTTAGGACAGAGCATCCATCCCCATTCCACGTAGCAGTTTCGCCTGATGGTAGCGAGTTGGCTATAAGTAATCAGTCGGGACACAGCGTGTCGTTTGTTGATGTAAGGACCAAAAAAGTGACTGGTGAAGTGCCTGTACAGGTTCAGCCAGAAGCTAGTGTTTATACATTGGATGGTCGTACTTTATTCGTCTGTAACGCTGAAAGTGATACTGTGTCAGTTGTTGACGTAGGCAACAAGGCTGTTGTAAAGACAATAAAGGTTGGTGATTGGCCATGCAGTATTAAATTGTCTAAAGACGGTTCTAAGGCATATGTTTGTTGTTCAGGTAGTATGTGGAACACTGTTGATATTATTGACACCGCAATGAACAGCAA
>JABHIW010000126.1 GCA_018670825.1 Candidatus Scalindua sp.
AAACAAGGAGCCAACTTGAAGAAGAGTTAAAGAAACGCGGTTATTCCTTAATAGCTCAACTTGCACAAGATGGGGAAGTTAAAGACTCCATGAGTGTTGCTCAAAAGGCATTTTTTGAGGAGCCTATCAGAAGGTTACGCAATCTAGACATAGAACAAGAATTGGCATATTGGCGCGTACTGCTTGCCCAGGACGATGTCCTGCTTGAAGAAAAAGAGAAATGGATTAAGACTGAAATTGATAAAATACCTGTACACAATAATATTGAGGATATAATCGGCCCTGTCTTTAGTATTTTCTCTGCAGATAACGGTGAACATTTTTATGACTTTGCTGTCCCGATTTATGAAAAACATACAATAACAGAAGAAGAATTTGCTACACAAATTTTTGGTTCAGAGGGAGAGCACAACGAGATAGGGGAAAAACTACTGGGGATCGTTCAAATTGGTTTAACCCCGGAACGGATTAATATGAAAATGCAAAAAATCTTGTGGACCAACAGCATACCATTGGGAATTATCATTGTATTGGTCGGCGTAGGTGTTTCGTATTTCATAGCAAGCGGTGTAGTGAAACCTATTGAACAACTGGTAAAAATAACTGACAAGGTAGCCGCCGGGGACTTAGACCAGAAAGTCGCAATAAGTTCAAGAGATGAAATAGGATTACTTGCCTCTCAATTCAATCAGATGACAAGAAACCTGAAACAACTCATTGAAGAAAAAGAAGGAGTTACGGAGAAACTTAAATATGTAAACAAGGAACTATCATCAATTAATATTGAACTGGTACAGAAGCATGAGCAATTAAATGATGCACAAGAGCAACTGGTAAGAACCGAAAAATTAGCCGCAGTAGGCACATTAGCTTCTGGAGTAAGTCATGAATTAAGAAATCCACTGAGTGCCATAAAGAATGCCGTTTTCCTATTGAAAAGAAAGTTATCCAGAAACGTAATCCCTGACATTGACGAAAAGGTCATGCAATTTCTTGACATAATGGACAAGGAGATTGATAGAAGTTCCAAAATAATAAATGACCTTTTAGGGTTCACTCGTGTTGCCAAACCAACCAGGTTAAGCACTGATATTAATGCCGTTGTTAATGAAACGCTAACGAGAGTAGA
Organism: Candidatus Scalindua sp.; assembly: GCA_018670825.1. Classification (GTDB taxonomy): domain Bacteria; phylum Planctomycetota; class Brocadiia; order Brocadiales; family Scalinduaceae; genus Scalindua. The sequence continues at coordinate 1,130 of JABHIW010000126.1, forward strand.
GATAGCTGAAAACATAAAACTATCTAAAGACCTTCAATCTGATTTGCCGATGGTAATGATTGATGCAAATCAAATAGGCCAGATACTGATAAACTTGATCGAAAATGCTTGTCAGGCGATGATAGATGGTGGAGAATTAAAAATTAGTACGAAAGTATCAGAGAGTTTTATGGCAATTCAAATAAGCGATTCAGGAAGCGGTATTCCTGAAAAAGTGCTAAAAAAAATATTCGACCCACTGTTCACAACAAAAGCCAGTGGAACAGGGCTTGGCCTGGCATTATGCCAGGGTATTATTCAAAAACATAATGGGGTAATTGACGTAAAGAGTCAGGAAGGCATTGGGACAGAAATGCTCATCAAGTTACCGTTGGAGGACAAAGATGCAGGACCAGCTTAATATATTAATCGTTGATGATGAGCCAGGAATAAGAGTTACTCTGGCAGGAATCCTGGAGGATGATGGGTACAATGTTGTTGTGACTGAAGATGGAGAAAAAGGGATAACTGCCGCCGAAAAGAAAAATTTTGATATCGCATTCATAGATATGAGAATGCCTGGTATTAATGGCATTAAGACCTTTAAAGAGATCAAGAAAATCAGCCCCAATACCATTATATTCTTCATGACCGCTTTCCTTGATGAAGACACGTTGAATGAAGCAAACAAACTGAAAGCGCAAGAAATCCTTTACAAACCACTGGACGTAGATTTAATCCTGAAAATTTTAAGCACAATCTGACAAAGACTACCATTCTTGTCGTTGATAAATTTTCTATTCGTGAAACACTACAGATAGTGCTATTACCATTAATAATCAATGCCATAGAAAAATAGAAGATAGTTTAAAAGAACATAATGAGAAAGAATGACATGAATGAGAACTCATACGAACAAGAAAAAACAAAAGTAATGGTTGTAGACGATGACGATTCTGTCCTCAAAACGACCACACTTATATTAGAAGAAGAGGGTTACCTGGTAGAAGCATTTTCAACAGGTAAGGAGGCAATTGATAAATTCAATAATAATATTCACGCTATAGTGTTAGACATTAATATGCCAGACTTGACCGGACTGCAGGTATTTAAAAAAATCAAGTCAATAAATCCATACGTACCTATAATTTTCCACACTGGCACTACTGCTAAACAGGGAGAGAGAAGAGACTTAAGGAGACAATTCAGACCACACGCTTATGTACAAAAAGGAGATCCTGAACAGCTCATGGATACCGTAGTAAGCGCTGTAGAGTCTTATGGGAATATCCTTAGAAACGTTAAACTGAGTGAATCTCTTTATGAAGAGCTCAAAAAGAGTTCAGACAAAATAAAGACAAACATCGAAGATACCATCCACGCCATGGCAATGACAGTAGAAATGAGGGACCCCTACACAGCCGGTCACCAGCGACAGGTAGCTAATTTTGCCAGTTCCATAGCAGAAAAAATGAGTATACCAAAGGAACAAATTGACAGTATTCACCTGGCAGGAACCATCCATGACATTGGAAAGATGCAGGTCCCTACAGAGATACTCAGTAAGTGTGGCAAATTGACGGGATTGGAATACGATATGATAAAGACACATCCACAGGCTGGCTATGACATATTAAAAACGATTAGATTTCAATGGCCTATTGCTGAATTCGTACTTCAACATCATGAAAGAATGGATGGCTCCGGATACCCATCAGGTTTAAGTGGCAATGATATTCTCATAGAAGCCAAAATCCTGAGCGTTGCCGATGTTGTGGATGCGATAGTACCACATAGACCCTACCGACCGGCCCTCGGTATTGAAAAGGCAAAAGAGGAAATATCTAATAACAGAGGTATTCTTTACGATTCCAATGTCGTGGATGCCTGCTTAAGTATCATTTCCGATAACAATGTTGGACTTAACGTAGATTAAACACTTTATACAGCAAGACGGTATGTTGGAAACTAAATAACTTTATGAGCTGCAGGAAATTATCTTCAAAAGGACATATCTGCCGCTTTGTTTCCACCAAACGCTCCATCAAAATCCCAAAAACGATATTTGCATTCATCTAGTTGGTGTGTTAACATCTTCAATTGAAAATTCATTTTGATCACGTTACTTTGCATACCTGATAGTACATATATTAGAGGATCAGATAACGAGTTTTATTGAGGTTATATTTTTGGAAGTAGAAAAAAAACTATCTAAATTAAGAGAGATTATCGCCAAACTTGACAGTGTAGTTGTTGCATTCTCGGGTGGCGTGGACAGTACACTTGTCACCAAAGTATGCTATGATGTCCTTAAAGATAACGCTATGGCGGTGACGGCGAGATCGGAGACATATCCCGATCTTGAGTTTAAGGAGGCACAAAAACTGGCCAAAGAGATAGGCATTAAGCACTTGGTAATTGATACCAGTGAGCTAGCTATCGAAGGATTCGCGAATAACCCCCCTGAAAGATGCTATTTTTGTAAAACTGAGCTATTTGGAAAGTTGAAAGATATAGCCAGGGAACAGGGCTTTCTAAATGTTGCGGACGGTGCAAATCTGGACGACACGAAGGAATTCCGTCCCGGATTGCAGGCCTCCAAAGAGCTGAATGTCAGGAGTCCTTTAAAAGAAGCCGGTTTGGCAAAAGGAGACATACGAGAAGTCTCAAAAATGTTAAATCTTCCCAACTGGAATAAACCCGCATACGCCTGTTTATCTTCCCGGTTTCCCTACGGACAGTCTATCACGGAAGAGAAGCTCAGTATGGTTTCAGAGGCAGAAAAATATCTGAGAGGTTTAGGTCTGATACAGTTTAGAGTAAGGCATCATGAAACAATTGCCAGGATTGAGGTTTTGCCTGAAGACATCCAAATACTTACCACCACACCTGTAAGAGAAGAATTAACCGCTAAATTTAAAGAAATTGGCTTTACCTATGTGACCATGGATTTAGCAGGTTACCGTAGCGGAAGTATGAATGAAGTACTCTCTCAAAATGTTGTATCAAATCTACAATGAATAATAGTGAAATACCACAAGAAGAACTCTTAAAAAAGAGAGCGGAAAACATAAAAAGTATGTTTAGCTCTATAGTGGGAGTTTATGATCTCCTGAATGCAGTTTTGAGCCTTAACTTCGACAAGTCATGGCGAAAATTTGCGGTAAAAGTAAGTGGCATAAAGCCGGACACAAAAGTGCTGGATGTTTGTACTGGCACCGGAGACCTTGCCATAGCACATTCGAAATTATTAAATGGCAATGGGCTGGTAGTCGGAAGTGACTATTGCCACGATATGCTGAAATATGGATTACCGAAGATTAAAAAGAGGCATTTGGAAAACAAGATAAAACTTGTAGAAGCTGATACATTGCAGCTTCCCTTTCGTGACAACGCCTTTGAGATCTCTACCGTTGCTTTTGGCATAAGAAACGTCGCAAACCTGGATGAAGGAATAAAAGAGATGAGTAGAGTGGTCGGGCCGAATGGCAAGGTTGTTATACTGGAATTCTCTCAACCAACAAATTTTCTTTTTAAAAAAATATACTTTTTTTATTTTACCAAAATATTACCTATGATAGGAAGGCTAATAGCCAAAAGCAAAGTTGATGCATATTCATATTTGCCACAATCAGTATTGGCTTTCCCGGATAGATTAAGCTTAAAGAAAAAAATGGAACAATGCGGTCTGGAAGATGTAAAGTTTTTTGCCAGGACATTAGGCATAGTTACAATCCACATTGGGAGAAAACCTGCAAATCCTTGACAAATCAGCTAAAGAACAAATTTTTTTATTGATATTAAAGAGATATGAAATAAAATAGAAAACTCATTGGGGTATTGTGTAATGGTAGCACAATTGATTCTGGTTCAATTTGTCCGGGTTCGAATCCTGGTACCCCAATTTTTTCTCTCTCAACGACTTACGACAATTTAGAAGCACCCAAAAAACCCTCTTTTTCACCAAACGTAGTCAGCATCAAAATATCAACTCCAATCCTCAGACTTTCAGTACAGTGATGAGCATATCGTTTTTGAGTGGTCTGAACATCTTCATGACCAAGCAATCTGGAAATATTTGGATCTACAAAATACGGTGTAATTCTTGAATTTTCTAATGTATCCATAATTCCAGAAATTATTGCTGGGTCGGTTACGCCTTCAACTACCACTGACACTTTACCTGGTTGGGTTACTGTTGTTTTATGCTAAAGGCGAAGCTTTTTTGCTTCTTGTTCAGCTTTGCGAAGTTCTTCCTCCTTCTGTTCAGCAAGTTTTTTGGCATTGTTTAACGCACTCTTAGCATCGAGTAATTCTTTTTCCTTCCGTTCAGCAAGTTTATTGGCTTTATGTTCAGCTTTAAGCCTTTGCTTCTCTTTTTTCCTTGCAAGCTTTCTTGCTTTTTGTTCAGCTTTGCGAAGGTCTTCCTCCTTCTGTTCGGCAAGTTCATTGGCATTGTTTAATGCACTCTCAGCATCGAGTAATTCTTTTTCCTTCTGTTCAGAAAATTCTCTTTCCTTCTGTTCAGCAAGCTTATTGGCTTTATGTTCAGCTTTAAGCCTTTG
>JABHIW010000133.1 GCA_018670825.1 Candidatus Scalindua sp.
ACAGAGGTGGTATGTCTCGGTTCAGACAGAAAACCAGATTTTGAAGTTTTTTCAAATTGTTGCTAATTGGAAAGGTAAAAAGACTGATAATCGGATTAGGAGGAGTCTTTAAAGCTTCATTTCCGTACAGAAACTAAATAGTGTCTGCCCCTCATTTATAATATGCGTGGAAAGCGCCTCCGAAACTTTAGGCACTTCAAACTTCCCGCCCGGCCACGCCGTTCGGACAGGTAGTTCATTTTAGGCACTTTCTCTTAATGTAAATTGATAAATGGCTGAATAGTTAAAAAGCCCGAACAGCACGGACTCCCATTGCGTTGTCCTTAGGAACGAAGTCCTGGAAGTCAAGGAAGAAGTACTGCATCCACGCGCTGTTACTAAAATTGGCCTCCGTTGAACTCCAATAGTAATCATTAGTAAAACCACCCATAAAGGCTCTTTGCTGATACAACAAATTTAACTCTTCTTTTGAAGGCAAGTACCAATCATCATATCCACCTAAAGAATATGCGTCAGCGACCCTGGCTGCTATCCCTGAGGTGCTACAACCAGCTAGAATATCTGCCGTGTTTTGTGCGCCTGTCCCAACTGCGGTTCCATCGGCGCCAGTTATTTCTGTTCCATTACATCCCCATTGCGCTTCGAAGCTCTGGTCTTCCGGCGCTGCCTCCAGGCCATGTAGCCCACCGTCGGTGATATGAAATACGACACCACCAGCAGGGCCCGTATCGCCGATTGCATAGAGAACTGGACCGAAGCTAATTGACCTCCATCTAGACCCGTCACAGCCTTCAAATGCCTTTGTAACCGTGTTGAACCGTATAGTCCCTTCATTGGCACCAGTACACTCTGCCGTATCTTTTCCTATCTGAACACTGCCGGTTGTCGAAACCGTCCCAAAACCATCAGCCCAGCTACTTGTTCCCGGTTCACCCTGAGGTCCTTGAATTGATTGACCGTCTGTTCCGTCGGCACCATCAACTCCATCAACTCCATTAGTACCAGGGGCTCCTTTGTCTCCATTAGTTCCTTGCGGCCCTGCCGATCCAACTGGCCCCTGAATACCCTGAATTCCTTGAGCGCCGTCTGTCCCGTCTTCACCTGCCGGTCCTTGCAGTCCTGCAGCACCAGTATCACCTTTCAGCCCCGGTGTTAATTCAATATTCTCTATCGATGCCTTGTTAACATCAATTTGTGCCTGAAGCACTCGAGCGTGTTTTGGTAATTTCTTTCCCTTCTTATGACCACTGTCACCAACTTTTGCATGTGCCGCAGCACTCAAACTCAAAAAAGCAACAAGAAAAACCACCATAAAGCTGGCCAGTATTCTGAAATTTTTCATTATAAAATTCTCCTCCTCTTTTTTAATAATGTAAGATTAATTCCTTTCAAGTTAGTTCGCTATCGCGACAAAAGGCTATCCTTCGACTCCGCTCAGGATGACATAACATCTAATTACCAGAACGACATCGCACTGAGCAGAGTCGAAGTGTTATCAACATTGAAATCCCTATGCATTGAATTAGCGCCTTCGGCGACTCTTTTACTAACCTGGGTGGTGGCATGGACAAACTCGTTTGTCCGTGAAAAGTGTTGTAATATACCGAAAATACGGACAAACAAAGTTTGTCCATGCCACCCTACAACCAAAAATATTTTAACTTACTTGCCGGCAAAAACTTAAAATGGAAATCCCTATATAATCAAGTTAGATTCTTCATTCCGCTTCGCTACATTCAGAATGACAAGTCAGCATGTCATTCTGAGGAAGGTACGACCGAAGAATCTCAACGTCGGCAACGTTGAAATTCCTATACACCAAGTCAGGTCGCTTCGTGATAAAATCAAACAACCTAACCTCCCACGGTCATTCCCGCACTCTTTTTAGTGGGAATCTGAAATTCCCATGCAAATAAAAATCAGATTCCCATTCCCATGGGAATGACATAGGAAAATATTAAAGTTCCTATACTGGTACTTAGTTTCAGTTGCAGAAACACCAATATCCAAAAGTGTCATTCCGGATTTATTTCAGAATCTAAAATGCATCAGTGGGTTAAGAGATCCTGAAATAAGTTCAGGATGACAAATTGGGCGTTTCTGCTATTGTGATACAGTCTCTATCTTGTGCTTGAATATTTGCCTGGTTATAGGAATGTTTTCCTCATTTTAACCAAGAATCTCATTTCAGTATGTTACCATGCTTGTACACTACAATATTGAGCATGTATAATGTTTAGGGTCTTTAACAAAAATGAGTTTTCATGTCAATAATATTCTTTTGACATGATTATTTGATACTATCGATTATTATTAACATAATATTTTTTACTGTTATATTTAATCAATATCACTATAATAAGGAATTTATATATTTTAATTACTCACAGGATATTGTAAAAGTATATATATAGGTAGTTAAAGAATAACATTATAGAGACTTTATCTTTTTTTTAATCAACTGTTGTAAAGGCTAATACCTAAGCAAAACAAAGAACGGAAACTAATTGTGGAAAAAAATGTAGAAATTAATAATATCAGAAATATAGCGATAATAGCCCATGTGGACCATGGAAAAACAACGTTAGTAGACGAAATGTTAAAACAGACCGGTGTCTTTCGCGTAAATCAGAAAGTTGCCGAACGTGTAATGGACTCTAATGACCAGGAAAAAGAACGCGGAATAACCATAACCGCAAAAAATTTCTCTGTTAAATATAAAGATATCAAGTTGAATATTATAGATACTCCCGGCCATACGGACTTTGGAGGTGAAGTTGAGCGTACTTTAAAAATGGCGGAAGGGGTATTGCTGCTGGTTGATGCATACGAAGGCCCTATGCCACAGACGAGATACGTTTTACAGAAGGCGTTGGGCTATCACCTTAAGCCTATTGTCGTTATTAATAAGATTGACAGACCGGAAGCAAGGCCAGGCGACGTCCTGGACGAAGTCTTTGACCTGTTTGTAGACTTAGAAGCTGATGATGATCAATTAGACTTTCCGGTTGTTTACGCAAGTGCCAGAGATGGGTATGCAAAGCGTGAAATGGAAGAGGAGAGCACTGTTTTAACGCCACTCCTGGATGCTATTATTGAACATATCCCCCCACCAACGACGAATCCTGACGAACCGTTCCAGATGCTCATACAGGCGCAGGACTATAACGAATATGTTGGTAGAATAGGAATTGGAAAGATTGTAAATGGATCTATACGTGCCGGCAGTAGTGTTGCCTGGCTCAAAAGAAATGGCGAAAAATCTAATGAAAGAGTTTCTGAAATCTTCTCTTTTGCCGGTCTGGAACGAGAAAGTATAAAAGAGGCTGTTGCCGGAGATATTGTAGCAATTTCCGGGATAGAGAATATAGAGATTGGAGATACTCTGGCAGATGTCAGTAATCCAAAGCCGCTTCCTATAATAAGTATTGATGAACCCACATTGTCTATGATGTTTTCAGTAAATGATTCCCCTTTTGCCGGACAGGACGGGAAATATGTAACAAGTCGAAATCTGAGAGAAAGGCTATACAGAGAATTACGTTCAAATGTTTCACTGAAAGTGCATGATGATAAATCGAGAGACTCATTTCACGTATCAGGAAGAGGCTTATTACATCTATCGGTATTGATTGAGAGTATGAGGAGAGAGGGTTACGAACTTCAGGTCTCAAAACCTAAGGTTATATACAAAGAAATTAACGGAAAAAAGGCAGAACCTATTGAATTCCTGGTAATTGATGTTCCAAAAGAGTTCGATGGTCAGGTTATTTCACTGCTGGGAATTAGAAAAGGAGAAATGTTGAATATGCGTGAGAACAATGGGAGAATTCATTTTGAGTTCAAGCTTCCATCACGCGGACTGGTCGGATTAAGGCTGAGACTTCTCAGCTCCACCCAGGGGACAGCTATCATGTACCATAATTTCCATGAATACGAATACTTTAAGGGTGCCATACCACACAGACCTGTAGGTGTTATCGTCTCAATGTCAAATGGCGATGTGATGGCATATTCTCTTGACAACTTACGCGACCGCGGTGTTATGTTTTCCAAACCGGGTGATAAAGTCTATGAAGGGATGATCGTAGGAGAACACTGTGATCAAAAAGATATAGCCGTTAACGTGTGCCGAGCTAAAAAGGCTTCGAATATGAGATCCGCTACAGCAGATAAAGCTATAAAACTGTCACCGCCAAAGGAGTTGACCCTTGAAATGGCATTGGAGTACATTGAAGATGATGAGTTAATTGAGATAACCCCTAAAACCTTTCGTCTCAGAAAAAAGTTATTGAACGAAACAGACCGCAAACGAAAGAAGATATCAGCACATAAATAGAATCTCTGTCTAGCATAAAGTTTCACCGCTATGTATTATGAACAGTGAAGAAAAAGTTAAAATTGTTAAGCCAGACAAAACGTTGTATACGATTTATAAATATGATAAATTGGACTCTACCAATGCATTTCTTAAACAGCATTGTGCGAACTTGCCGGATTTCTCGGTAATCTGGGCTGACGAGCAGACACATGGTAGAGGGCGTTTTACCCGAATATGGAATTCGGAACCATGCCAGGACCTGACATTCTCTCTCCTGTTGCCGTTAACGTCACTGGAACAGAAACTCAGGCAGAATATTACGCAGATTGCGGCCTTATCAGTTGCTCAGATGCTCGAAGGCTATGGTTTAAAACCATCGGTAAAATGGCCAAATGATGTATTGATACAGGGGAAAAAAATATCCGGCATACTATGTGAAATTACTGAAACAGATGAAAGAGTGTGCGGAATATTGGGAATAGGCATTAACGTTAACAACTCGGAAGAATTTCTAGCTAATCTTGATATTCCAGCTACTTCGCTTCGTTGCGAGTTACATCACAAGATCATACGTCAAGACATGTTGAAAAAACTTCTTGAAATAATAATTAATTGTTTTAATGTATTATGTCAGACTGGTTTTACGCAAAACCGGCAGGAAATAAAAAAAAGACTGGCGTTTGTCAATGAACCTATTGTTTTTACTGACGTGAAACAGGATTCGTACTCTGGAAAGATAATCGACCTGAATGATGATGGTACTTTGCTTTTCGAATGTGAAAAGCGCGGTATTATCAGTCTGAATTCCGGTGAAATAGCGTTTCATAATTCTTACTCAATGAGGAAATACTAATGATCGGTAATGCAATTATGCTGATGTTTATTGGTATGGGGATTGTATTTGTCTTCCTTGTACTTCTGAATATTGCTATATCGTTACTTGAGTTTTTTACCAGAGAACATACACGCAAGGAGGAGACTGCCCTCGCAGAAGAAGAGCTTGCGCGTAAAAACAAGAAAAAGAGAAAAAGCATAGCAACAGGTGACAGCAGTGTACAGACGGCAGTCATTTCTGCAGCCATTCATGCTTACAGAAATGCTTAAATAAAACGAAGGGTACCCTGTTCTGGGACAACAATATATTTAAAATCGATTATCCGGTTATAGGAAACATATAATTAAACGAAAGGGTGGCTATTGTGAAAAAAGTTAGATTCATGGACACTTCATTCAGGGATGGATTTCAGTCCGTTTATGGCGCACGTGTACTTACTCAGGATTTTATGCCGGCAGTTGAGGCCTCCGTTAAAGCTGGGATTACGCACATGGAAGCAGGCGGTGGCGCCCGATTCCAATCTCTTTTCTTTTACTGTAATGAATCGGCATTTAATATGATGGACACTTTCAGAAAGGTTGCCGGACCTGATGCAGAGCTCCAAACCCTTGCCAGGGGCATAAATGTAGTTGCCCTGTCTCAGGCGCCTAAAGATATTATAAATCTTCATGCCGTCCTCTTTAAAAAACACGGTATGACTACTATTCGCAACTTTGATGCGCTCAATGATATACAAAATCTCGAATACTCCGGTAAGTGTATAACGGATGCGGGCCTTAAACATCAAGTATGTATCACCCTTATGGACCTACCTGAAGAGTGTGAAGGAGCACACACATCCGCGTTCTACCTGCAACGTCTGAAAGCTATACTGGATTCAGGACTTCCGTTTGATTCGGTTTGTTTTAAAGACGCGAGCGGTACTGCAAACCCGCAGAAGGTGTATGAAACATTTAAGGGCGCCAGAAAGATGCTTGGAGATGATGCGTTGATCTGGTTCCATACCCATGATACCGCAGGTGTAAGTGTATCCTGCAATCTGGCGGCGATAGAAGGAGGATCAACAAAAGACAACAATCTAGGTATTGACCTCGCAAAGAGCCCTGTATGCGGCGGAACATGCCAACCTGATATAATTTCCATGTGGCACGCCCTTAAAGGTAAGAAGTGGACGATTGATGTAGACATTATGAAAATCGTGGAAGCAGAAAAGGTTTTCGAAGAGTGTATGAAGGATTACTTTATACCAATTGAGGCGAAGCAGGTATCTCCAATCATCCCTCTTTCTCCTATGCCGGGTGGAGCATTGACAGCAAACACTATGATGATGCGTGATACAGGAACACTTCATCTCTATCCACAGGTAATAAGAGAGATGACTGAAGTTGTCAAAAAGGGTGGATTTGCGACGTCAGTTACTCCTGTCTCACAATTCTACTTCCAACAGGCATACGCTAATGTAACTCAGGGCAAATGGAAAAAGATTACAGACGGTTATGGTAATATGGTGCTTGGCTATTTCGGTCGTACGCCTTCAAGCCCGGATCCTGAGATTGTTAAACTTGCAGAGGAGCAATTGGGTAAAAAACCTTTTAGCGGCCATCCACTTGATATACTTGAGCCTGGGATTCCACAGGCGACAAAAACACTTCAGGAAAACAATTTAGAGATAACGGATGAAAATATCTTTATTGCATACGCATGCGCTGAAAAAGGTATTAGTTTCCTGAAGGGAGACATGAAAGCAAATATCAGGAAGATTACTCCTGAAGCTGAGGCGGAAGTAAAAGCGCCTGCACAGACTAAAGGAACAAAGGATCCTGGAAACTATACCGTTACTGTTGACGGAAAATCGTTTAACGTTACTGTCGCGGAAGGCACCGGTGCTGTCCAGACAATTGCACCAACCGCACCTGTGATAGCTATTAAAGGTGAACCAGTTGTAGCCAGCATGCCGGGATCAGTTACGCGTATCGAAGTTAGTACGGGAGATACGGTAAAGGCAGGAGAGGATATTCTTATCCTTGAGGCAATGAAAATGGAATCTCCGGTTAAGGCCCCAAAAGATTGTAAAATTATTGCAATAGAAGTAGCAGTAGGAGACAATGTAAAGAACGGTGACACGCTTGCTATGATTGAGTAAAATATACACATATTGCGATTTAAGCGTTTGGCAAATTATTGAGTTTCTATTCTGTCTGATAATAATAAATGTCGGGTAACCTGCCCGACTTCGCTGTTCAGGCGGGGAAACCCGACCTACACATAAAAATGAATAAAATACATATGCAGACAATCTGCTGTTTTCTCGTCGCATTTTTTGTGATTGCATACACGGTAAATGCAGAGGAGTATTCTACATCAACCCGTAAGACGGTTACCGTAAAGACCCCATCTGATGCTACGCTCTTAAAAGTATCGATCAAGAACGGTGCAGAGCTTAAAGTTGGTGATATAGTAAGGGAAGGGGATTTTCTCGCCCTTATTGTAGATCATAGCCACAACAAAATTACCGTTACCTCCGGTGTTTCCGGTGAAATCACCTATATCAACAAAGAGCTTTATAAAAAATTCACTCCATTAAAAGCAGGAGAAGCTCTCATCAAAATAAGAAAACAGGACATTGTTGCCCATTCAACAGAGGTTGTAAAGGTTGAGGACAAATTATCATTTAAAACGGTGTTCAGTAATTTGTTGAAAAGCACCGGGATTTATGCACTGATTTACGACAATACGGCTAATTGGACTGAAGGCATTGGCAAATTGCTCATGATCAGCGTGGGATTACTTCTGATTTATCTTGGTATTGCCAGAGGTTTTGAGCCACTGCTATTAATTCCTATTGGTATGGGCGCAGTGCTTTCGAATATCCCTCTTGCCTTTATTAATGATGAAGGTGGAATCATTCGATATGTCTATGATTCCGGTATAAAGACAGGGATCTTTCCTCTGATAATATTTATGGGTGTTGGAGCTATGACAGACTTTGGACCATTGCTTGCCAACCCCCGTACTACACTGCTTGGTGCTGCTGCCCAATTCGGTATCTTTACAACCCTGATTGGAGCTATAGTACTGACAAAATATATTCCAGGCATCGACTTCTCTCTCAAAGATGCATCATCTATTGCTATAATTGGAGGTGCAGATGGGCCGACGTCTATCTTTCTTGCCTCTAAGCTAAGCCCGAGACTGCTTGGGTCCATAGCTGTTGCTGCTTATTCTTATATGGCTCTGGTCCCGATTATTCAGCCTCCTATCATGAAGCTGTTAACCTCTAAAGATGAACGCAAGATCAAGATGAAACAGCTAAGATACGTATCACATCGTGAGAAGATAATCTTCCCGATTGTTGTTATTATACTCACAGCATTGCTTCTCCCATCTGCGGCACCACTTATCGGTTTCCTTATGTTTGGGAACCTTATGCGTGAATCTCTGGTTGTAAAGCGTTTGAGTGATACTACTCAGAATGCACTTATCAACATCGTAACGATTTTTCTCGGGCTGGGAGTGGGAAGTAAGTTGTCTGCAGACAAGTTTCTCAATCTTGAGACCCTGGGTATTATTGTTCTTGGTTTGTTTGCTTTTTCATTCGGAACAGCTGCCGGTGTGATCATGGCAAAAATCATGAACAAGTTCTCATCCAACAAGATTAATCCACTGATCGGGTCTGCAGGCGTTTCGGCAGTTCCAATGGCTGCCAGAGTTTCTAACAAAGTAGGGCTTGATGAAGATCCTCACAATTTCCTTCTCATGCACGCAATGGGTCCAAATGTGGCGGGTGTAATCGGCTCTGCAGTTGCGGCCGGTATTCTCCTTGCGGTATTTATGTAAAGCTACTCTTTCCTCTTATACTTTTCATGGCAAACATCACATGTTCTCTGCAATTTTTCATATTCAATATTCATCTTGACCATTTCTCTAGATGCACATGCCTCTACCACTGCAAGCGCCTGGTAGTGAAAAGCGGTATCTAAGAGGACAAAGTCCTTTGGTAATTCCACCTTCCTCATGCCGGTAAAGATTAAGGGTGAGGTGTTTTTCAACATCAAGGCAAATTTGCTTATATCTTCCCAATTCTGACTCTCAATTGATTCTGCCAGTGCATCGTCATATTCATCAAGTGATTTCATATGCATCCTGAATTTAGTTACATTTTCATAAATATTACTCTCCTTCTCTTCCTCATGAATCAACTTGGTCATGTCATTCTTATTCAAATCTAATCCCTCGTCAGAGACTTCAACTCTATGGGTAAACTGTTCCCTGGATAAGAAAAAAAGCGGTATCAGTATTATTACTAATGGAACGATGAGCCAATGTGCCTTCATGTTTTTCCCAACCTCTAAAAATCAATATTACACACTATTATAATTACTCAATCTTTTGATAATTTCACCAAAATCCGGGACATATTCGTATTCATCCGTATACATCATATTAAAACCACTTCCCCACTGAGTCCACATATTATCATTCTGATAATCAAAAACTATATCAACTTTTTGAGAATTTTTTTTGAAAAGAACCTTGATTTGTGACAATTCAATTTCATTGTCAATAAGCTTGTGGACTATATTTTTAAAGCTTTCATCATGCGTGGCAACAACTCCAAACCGTAACAATGACTTTTCACTTTGAAGAATGTCATATCTGTTTATACTCTTCATAACCCTGTTCACAAAATCGGTATAGTTGTCTCTTAAAAAGAGTCTCGTTAAATATCCTATTCTCTTGTATGAACCATCGGTTGGGGTTATATGGAGCAAGTAACCAAATTTACCGGGATAACTGACGGTCATCGCTGTACACGTAGCAACCCCTTCAGTGTATAGCAACTGGTTGTCTTTGTTTTTTTGGAACTCCTTAAAATCAACCTTTACACAATTATTATTTTGTTTCCAGTCCTGTGCAAATATCTTTTGCATATCCTTATGATATGAATAGTCTGCAAGATAATCAGTAACCTTTTTAAAAAGTTCCTTTTCTCTGCCTCGATAAATTTCAGTAACAACTTCATCTTCATCTATTTCAGCTATAATAATCCACTCCGTTCCTTCATAATTAAACTGCTCATAAGAGCTGAAAACCCTCTTGTCACGATAATCATCGATTATCCTGTTTCCTCTTTTCTCCAGTAACGCATTCCTTACGGACTCAGTATCGATCTGCTTGGTTAATATGGTGTTGTCATCAATGAACCTGGATTGTGTTATCATCAACTGATTATAATTAACTAAATAAACTTCACCTGTTCTCCCCAGGCCATGTCTGTCCGTTAAAATGCTGTTAATATCGTTTATTGGCAATTGCAGGACAATATACCCTTCTATTTTATTTCCTTCGAACACGGTAGAGATGAAGAAAGAAGCCGGTTCATCGGAGACGGAATAATGTTCATAATCAACAAATTCCGTCTCTCTGATTTCAACATTTCTCATTTTCTCATATAGTGAAATACCATTAAAGCGGTCCTCATGTATATTGCCCAGAAAATCATTTTCCTTTTTGACAGTAAAGAAAATGTCTCCTTCACTATCGATAAACAGAATATCATAAAACTTATCTAATTCCGTCACAAATAGCGTATTAATAGAATGTTCTATCAGAGCGTATTCCATACTGCTATACCCCTGGTTTTTGTATAAATAGTGAAGTTTTTTAAAATAATCGTTTATATCATTATTCTGACATGTCTGCACCCCTCTTGCTTTCTGCTGGTCTAAATAATGTGTTACTTTAGCCTTTTTTTCTTTCCTGATTTTTTCTAATTTTGAAAAAGTTGCCTTCTTCGGATTATAATTAAAATATATGTCATCAAAATTAAAAAAAAGATATACGGCAAATATAAGCAACACAGAAGGTATACCAATAATCAATATTCTTCTGCTAAAGAAATTATCTTTCGCCTTATGTCTCATAAATACTTTACCTCTGAAATAATTTTAAAATCTAATAACCATAATATTATACTAATTATTCTGGAGACATCTAACTTATATTGAATATGAGTACCATCCTCATGGAAAAACTTGTTCCTTTCCTGAGAATATGGAAATGAGTTAAAGATGATTTGCAAGAATGTTTAGTTATTTTTCACACGTCTATCAGCATCATGTATAACTTTTAATGCTTTTATAATATCTTCAGGTTCCATACGCTTTTTATAATCAGTTTTAGCATATGCTGCTTTTATTATCCCATCCTGATCTATAACAAACGTTCCCGGTACCGGTAGGCCGAGTCGGTTTTTACCATTATAATCGGTAATATCAAAATTGAATTGATTCTTATACAACTCATGTAATTCCTGAGATACTTCAAAATACAAATTATATGATTTCATTACGTTGTCATCAAGGTCACTTAAAACCTCAAATGTATATTCAGCTTTCTCAAGCTGCTCCTTTGACTTGTCAGGTTGTTGAGGTGTAACAGCAATCAGAGATGCATTATACTTTTCAAAGAGAGGAAGACTTTTTTGAAGAACATTCAATTCAATATTACAAAATGGACACCATGCTCCTCTATAAAATGACAAGACCACTGGCCCCTCTTTTAACTGTTCTGAGAGTTTGACTTTTTCCCCAAAAGCATTAGATAATAAAAAATCAGGCGCAGCTGCTCCAACCTTCAGGCCGGGTTCAGGCATTGAAATCTCTAAATCCCGGGCAGACTTTGTCATGATCGATTTATCTTTTTCATCAATTTCGCTACCACTACGGTTATCCATGAATGCTTTTACACCATTCCGGAAACTAGGTGGTGTATCATCATTAAATTTATTTGTGGAAACACAGCCAACAAATAGGATCGGAAACAGAAATAATAACTGCACAATTATTCTACTCATTCTTAATTTCTCCCTGTTTGTACTATTTTCTAACTTAATCCCATTAGAACCATAGAAATACAAGGAAAACACATATCTCTGTCAATAGGTCCCTTAAATTTTATTTTGTACCAGTTTAATGCCACCATAGCAACTTCAGAGATGATTAATACCTTTTATTTTGATTTGGATGATCACTTCCTTTATCAAATCCGCTTGGATACAAAAAATTAATATATTACACACAGAGATTATCGAACTTCGATTTCCAGTCCGAATAATCAATTACATAGTTATAACCGCAAACCATATTTATATTTCTATTTTCTATTATGCTCTTGATCTTCCTACCACCTTCCCTGGTATCTTTCTCTGGGCCGAAATGGTTGTAAAGCATCTTACCTTCCCGCAGAAACACATAATCACAAATGAAAAGTGCATCTTCAAAAATATAGAATGTAAATCCAGGAGTATGGCCACCAATATGGAAGGCTTCAATACCGTCTTCAGTAAAATCCTCCAGAAAGGATTTGTCAAAGGTAAATGCCTGACATATATCATGAACAGAATCCAGTTTATGTATACACGTACGAGAAGAGAAATATTCACGGTATAGATTAGATGCTCCAAGGAAGTGATGATGTGTGAAAAGAATGATATCCATCCGTTTGAGGCAATCATCAAAAGATGACGGACAATCTATCCAATAGGTCTTATTATTTGTTTGAATACAGTAGGCGAAGTGTTCCAGACCCAGTCGAGGGACTGAATTAAGCCGTGCAACTTTCTTGTTTACCGTGAAACGCTTCACATTGAAACGTGCATAACATTCATCAGCTGTTATAAATTCCTCCCTTGATGCACCGCAGAAGGGACACTTATCCGGATGATAGCCCGCCATGTTATAACCACAAATCAGACATACATATTGTTCGTTCTTCAACTTTCCACCCCTAGAGTCTTCTTCCTTTTATTAAGATTATATTATATTTTGGTTATTTACCTATACAATAATTATTACCTTATTTAATGATCTTGTATAACCCTGAGCTTACGACTTGTTGCATGGTAAGACTCTTTTTAATATGATATACTCTTAACAATTACGAATCACAACAAAATCATTATGTCTATATTTAATGTATCTGAAAAAAAAGAGAAGGCTCTCCTTGACCGAATGCGTGAGTTGAATGTCAACGAGAATGATCTTGAAGAACATTTTATTCGTTCCTCAGGACCGGGAGGACAGAAAGTAAACAAGACATCATCCTGTGTATCTCTCCGTCACATCCCTACAGACATCACGGTAAAATACCAATGTGAACGATCACAAGCTCTCAACAGATTCTTTGCACGACGAACTCTTTTAGATCAGATAGAACGTTTGCAAAAAGGATTTGTCAAAGAAGAGAAAAAACGTATAGATAAGATCAAGAGCCAAAAGAGAAAAAAGAAGAAACGTACAAAAGAAAAATTATCTGCACTTAAACCCAAACAATCAGATACAAATGAGAACAACGATTGATAATACCATCTATGGAATTCTCCAGAATGTCATTTCATCATACAATTGAAATACTAATCCTCACACAAATTAAATTTAAGAATTATGGGATTTAGGTATTAAAGTACTTGATCCATTGCTCTTAGTATTTGGTTATTTGACTTTAGTTTTCATTTCATTTTCTCTGCGTTCTTAACGGCTTCTTGTCCTCGGCGTCTTTTGTCCGGGGAGCGTGAGAACTTCTTTACTACACTTCGACTTTTTTGGGTAACAACTGGGTAATATCACCTATTGTTGCTCCCACTAATTCATCATTACAATTTCTTCCATTTAATAGAAAGCAAGTCATATCATACAAATTAGCAAACACTTAAGAATCATTTACAAAGATAACCCTTCCCGTATGCATATTTGGCATGTTGTGTGCGATTATTAACATCAATATTAAAACTATCACAATATTTTATACAAGGAGGTTGCTATGGGATTCTTTAGTAAGATGATAGCTGGCGGGAGTAAGAAGAACGGTAAAAGCAGTGACAGAAGAATAGAGGGTTATATCGAAGCATGTGGAAGCATTTATAACCTGTGTGTATCCAAGTACCCGGATATGGATCCCCATGAACACCTTGTAATAGTTTTATGCACAATCTGGACAAAGTCCGGTGTCTTCAAAGAGACGGAAATAATCAAACCGGCACAAGCTCGGGAGATAGTTGCATATACCCTGTTTCCAGCCTGTCTACCTCCTGAACAGAGAGCACGTGTTCTTGCATACAAACTTATTATGGAAGAGAAAGAGCTCTCATCGCGCATCAGCACAGGGTATCCTGAATACTACAGAGAATACAGTGACGCCTCAAAATCAATATGGGATGCAAAAAGAAATGGATCACTGGAAGATTTGTACAGCCGCTATAACAAGAACAAACTACACCAGATGATGCTGTTTCATCAAAATACTAACAGTAAAGAAACGCAATATTCAGAGAAGCAGAACAAGACATATGCGCAAGGCAACATCGTCTCAGAAGTTATACGAATGATTGGACAAGTCTCGAAAACAGTAACTCAACAGAGTATGACGCTTTGTATATAGAAATCTCATTTGTAGTAGAAAGTATTTAACCAGCCCTGATTATTCCATTAAGACGGGTTAAAAGCGTTGGACGGTCTGACGGAACGAGCTGGTATATCTTATTTGTTACACTATTATCAGGGTATTACTTATTTCCAAACATCTGCATTAAATGCGGCAGTATTGCGATAGATCCCATTCCACCTAATGGTGCCAAAATAGCCAAAAGTAATGGATGACGGCCAAGTGGAGTGAAAGCACCATTTTTTAGGTCCTGGATATCTTTAATAGTACACTCTATATATTTTATTTTTTGTTCAATTAGTTTCGATATTTCTTCATCAATAAATGTCAATTGTGTGACTCTATCTTCCAGCTTTTTCTTCTCAATAGCTTTAGTAGCTTTTTTAATTTTCTCGTGTAGATCGATAATTGTTTTTAAAATAGTTGGTATCTGAACATTCATTAAGCTTAACCGGATGTTATATAGGCTGGAAATTGTCTCCTTACGAATAGTATTTGCCGCATTGAACAGGATGAATGCATAGTATACTCCAATGAATATTGTTAGGCAGATAGCTACTATTAGAGGCTTGGGCCATGTCCAACAATCAAAAATCTGGTTCCGAGAAATCAAAAGTATGGCAAAAACAATAAATGAATACACTATCGCCCGTCCAATAACCTCAGTTCTCTTAGCAATGACTACTGTTTTCAACCGTTCAATAAACACAAAATCAGACAACCATTTGCCATAATCAACCAGACATTCACCAATTCCTTTTTGGCACTCTATCTCGTTCTTACCACATGCCTTTCTATTTATAACTTTATCTAGAGAGCAATTAATATTCCACTCATCTGCCAATGGCATTTCTGTCTTTAAGGTACTTATGTCAGAGAAAAATTTACGACAGTAATATACTCTGTTTATTACAAACCAAGAGAGAAAAAACATTGACAATAGACTAAAAATAAGAATGCATACATCTGTGTAATAACTAAGATCTCCTCGAAAAGGTGTATAAGGCCAACCAAATATATTTAAGGAAACGACTACAATACAAAAGTAAGCAAAAGCAAACGACCCTGCAATACTAATGCTTTTTTTTACTCCCCCTTCATCAGTTTGATATTTCCCCCACACTTCTACAATATGACCATAATTCTGATGAGGAGTTTTATCCTCCACTTTACCTGTTAACATATGCTCGATTTCGCTGCTATTAAAGATCATGTTCTTAATTGATATCAGAACAAAATAGATTGCAAGAAACCCACTGAACAGTCGCATTAACACTGTTGGCCAAATACTGATACTATTAATAAAAGTCAAAGGTTCACCAACTCCACTCCAAGAATCTATAAATACGATACATGTTAGTGCCAAAAAAGAAAGTATACAAGGTACGCCAAAAGATAATACCCATAAAGTTTTAAATGTTTTTTCTGTTTCTTCTTTAGCATTATGTATTCTGTGATAAATCAAATATGCAAATAATAATAAGGGGAAAATAAACATAATAAAGAGATATACAAGAATCTTTACCCAGGAAATACCTTTTCTCAAATCATTACGTCCAGGATGAATGAAACCTGCTATGGTATGATTCATTGGTGGATATTCAGAATATGTTTCTTCTAAAAGAAGTCGGTTGAGCCTTTTCACTTTCATTTGTTCTTGGTAATTCAAAGCATGATAACTTTTATTGCGATAACCACTTGTTTCTTTAACCAGTTTTGATATTACATAGTTATTATAAGGCCTATCTTTTTGCAAGATATTATACAAATTAGGAATTCTCAATAACTCATTGAGCCAGTCTGTAGTATTTCTAGGAGCATCCAAAAAAAGGCTGTCTATCTCTTTCTTTTCAATAATTTTTCCACAGAGTTTCCTAACAGAAAACCCTGAAGACACTCCCGGTGTTAAATCATATGGCCCTTTTCTTCCGATTTCAAAGATACGGGGGGGATTCTCTTTTAAATCAATATCGCTGTCATCTATAACACCCAATGCATAAAGAGTGGCAGCAAATAATGAGGTCTGATAAACATTTCGAAAAGGAGGAATGTCCTTTTGCCATTTTGGATGCAATTGGAGACCATAACTTGATGCTACTATGAGATTCCGTGTCCACGGTAGTTCCGTTTCATGAAAGAGGCGCGCATCCATATCATTAGTAAAAAAAATCGCATTTGGAAACATTCTCCGTAGTGCCCTCAAAATAAGCAGTTTATCGTAAATATCGCTACCAAGTACACCAATTGCCCTTATTTCTCCATTAGAATCCAACGGTATTTGATTGATTCTGTCTTCGAGACGGCGTATATAATCATATTGTGCTTGTCCCAAAGGTTGTTTGAACTCAGGAGTGTAGTAACCCATGTTGGAAGACTTATCCTTGGTTCTTTGAGTGTCAGCTGATTTTGCAGAAGAGGAACTAAGTGCATGTTCATCTGGAAGTATCCCATCAACACCCCGCATATAAGTCAGCTTGTGTATATGCTCTGGCCAGGTTATGGATCCTATATTCTGTCGATACTTTTTTATGGAATTAGCAAAGGACAATGGCAATGCTCTTCCATAATTGGTATCCCATTCACTGATGAGAATGATATGATCTTTACTGTCATTTTTTAAATTTATACCTCTTCTTTCTAATTCTACCACTAATTCATCTGTCAATTGTTGGTCTGTATGAATAGATCTAATTAACGACACTATCACATCTCCTGACTTAATCTCTGAAAACTTATCCTCAATCATTGGATCTGAGTCTTTCCATAGCTGGTCATGCAATAGAAATGGATCAGCGGTTGCCCATGGGGAAATAAATTGCATTTCTGTACTTTTGAGACAACCCTCTAATTTGTCTATTATGTTATGCAATTTTTTTATTTCATCTTCAAAACCAGTTCTAACTTTAAGCTCATTTACTAAACGCAACAGACTTTCTCTTAATTCAGAATCTGAATTTTTTTCAATTCCCTCATTAGGTTTATCATTAGATTTATAAATTTTTTTAAGAAATACGGAATTAGACGGCCCGATTATTTTTCTTTTAATAATCGGTTTTAATTTAAGCAGACGAATCAATTCTCCTATTTCATTCTCTATCTCTTCATTATTATCTTTTAAATAACTACACTTCTTTATCAAATTTTCATTAATCTCATTATATCTAACTTTTGTTTTTACAGGAGTTTCGACAATATTTAAAAGTCCATTTAATCCAACAAGAATGTCATCATGAAAATATGCATCTGCTACCCAGAGAACAAGAATATTCTTAACCGTGTTTTTGTCATTCACGTCTACATTAAGGGAATCCAAAATAAACCATTCATATGGTACCAAATGGTGATGTCTATCATCAATATTTCCGCTTACTACACAGCTACAAGAGTCTTCACCATTATCACCTTTGTCATTAAGACTAAACACCCCGATGTGACCGGCATCTTTAGACCTGTATCCGGCCACATGCAGTGCAGAAAGCAGTGCATATCTACTGCGCAATCTCTTTTCAATACTTTCGGCATAAGTGCCCACAGTCGTCAAAACAGGCAGAATCAATAAACCATCTTCAACATCTTTCTCTTCAATGTTTGGCCTTATCTTCTTTTGTTGGCCCGGTAATGTTTTAAATATCTTTTCATGTCTTTCAACAGCTTGAAAAGGATCCTGCCACATACGCGACAAAATATCTTCTTCAGTTGATAGATGTGCTACCCTTCTATCTTCATGTGGTGGCCGCATAGAATCCAACGGGGCATAGTATTTAAAGACCCCACCTATGATGAATGTAGAAATCAGTAAGATTACGGGAAGTGGAAGTGAAGATTTACTCTCTTTTCTATCATCCATAATAATGATTTAAATTCAATTTTTTTAGAGCTTAACCAGCCCACTTCACATCAAAACTTGTCCTGAAGTGAAGCAAACGAATGGCATATTTAAATGCATTACGCTAATGATTTATTAAGTAAACAGAGGATCAGTTACGTCATACGGGTCATCATCTTCGACAGGTTCTTCAGTCACAGGAAATTTTATCTTATGCTGCAAGGATGAGTTATAAAGTTGATATTTTACCCTATTGTTTTTCTTTGAGAAAACAAGGAAAGGACAATTCTTGTCTACTTCAAAAGCCATCTTGTCTTTCTTGATTTTTACACATATCGTATCAAGCCATGAAGAGAGGTTTAGATATAGTCCTTCTTTACCAATTTTATATTTATCAAGAAAATGCGTGTGTCCCATAACAACATAGTCCGGCTTAAAGCTGAGATCCCGAAGATGAAGTCCTTTCGGAGTCACAAACATATTTGCATTTTTACGATATGGTTTATAGCCTTCTTTCAGTTGATTCTTAAATGTTTTGTCAGTAATAAGAAACCTTAGAAATTTTTTATGTGCGATCATTGAGGTAATCCAATTAGGATCGGGATGTTCCTTATATAAATCGACAACCCTGTTCTTGAAATTGTCAACAAATGTATCTTTAATAAATTTCTTTTCAACCAGATGATCTATAAAATCCATTATGTTCTCACGAGGCCGCATATTATCAAGCACTGAAAACATATTTTTACCGGGCCATCCTGCGGGGGGCATCCATGTTTTATCAGTTTTATATTCATCCTGAAGTTCAGCAGCTTCCAAAGGTCTCAACACTTTTCGAACAAGTTTATCGCCAAAGCACTCATCTAAGCCTCCATGATTATTTGTTACATCAAACCGGTTTCCATGTTCTGCGTAAATCTTATAGGTATTTGATGCATACCAGTCATCAACAACAAAACTCCCCCACGGAATATTTTTATCAGTTTTTTTTGTTTTTGTTAAAAGACTATCTGCAAATACTTTAACCACATTAGCTCTTCGCAAAGCATGGTCATGATTACCGGTAATATAAAACACCTTATTACCTTTTACTAACCAGTTTCTCAGGGCCGTAACAAATGCGTGATGTTTGATGATAGAATTTTTTATAGCTTTTTCCGGGGCGATAGGTTTTCCCGGAAGTTCCTCCTTCTGTTCAATCAAATCAAAAATATCACCAAGCATAATCAGCTCACTGCCCTTCCCATAGGATGAAGAGAGTTCATTTAAGATCTTCACAAATGTCACTTCCTTTTCGGGAGTAAAATCATCAGCAGGCCCTCCGTCGCCAACATGTAGGTCAGAGATAAAAATCTTTACTTTTTCTTTTGCCATAATTTGTGTCCTTTTAGTTTTGTACCTGTATGTTCATAATGCGAAGTTAATGTTAAGGTTTAAATTGATCAGCCATTTGAATATTTTTAACAGTTCACTAGCTTAAGATATCACTATTTAATTTAAATCACTCATGTTGAAACCAGGCTTCTGCAAACTTCTGAAGTGCCTTAGGTGCAAACGCAGCCAGTAAGAATTAAACATGTTATAAAAAGCCCATTTTAATTCACTCCTTCAGATTTATTAAAGATAGTAATTACACCAAATCCAATACTCGCAAAAAGTGTAATCATGCTCATTAATCGCTTTGAAGATGGTACACTCTTGTCATCGTCCAGATAGCCCGGTGCCTGAACTGGTTGTTTATTCTTTTCTGTCATTTTGCATACTCCTTAATAAATGTTATCTTCTGTATCATTTATTAAGGAGTACAACAGACCTTCATATATTTTATCTATTTATCACTTAAAAACACTAGGATGCTCTTTTTTAACTGTAATTACCATTTTTTTAGTTATTTGATAGCCCAATTCGCGGTAAGCTTCAAATTGTGCCTCATCAAAAAATTGGTCACCAGTGGATTGGTCAGGAAAGTCCTTATTCGCACTTTTATATCCGTAAATATCAGGAGGCAAATCAGGTATTAACGTGGTCTTCAAATAAATCAGTATTCCATCTGGTTTAGCTGACTCAGGATCATGATCATGATAATAGATATCTCCTATAGCAAAACCTTGTTTAGCAAGTTTATATTTTACAGCAAATACTTCATCCTCTGTTCTCTTATGCTTTACATCAGATTTTGGAAGAATATTATTCAGGTGATGGTTTGATTCGCAAAATGTAATCATTGCACCAAAGTCTACACGTGTACGTTCTACCGCATTGGCAAGATCTGCGAAATTAAAGTCAGGGTCTGCTCCGGCATCTGAAACAATAATGACAGACAATTTACGCCTGATAAGCTCATAAACCCCCAGATTTTCAAAATGACCCCCATCAGTTAATTCAACCGACCTGCCATCCTCACTTAAGCCAAACCCAAGTAATCCTTTCAGACCCGGATACATAAAATTAGGCATAAATGGCAATATTGGTGTCTTATTTGGTTTAGGGTTAAATGCCCAATAGCCTGTCCTTATGTTCAATAAAGACATCAAGACTGACAGCAATTTGTTTCGTGTCAATCCCTTCCCTCCTACACCGGCGTTAGGATTTACAGCCGCTGCGGAAATTGACATGGCTGTTGGTAATGTCATTCTACGACGAGTGCGAGTATCTGTTTTCATATACTCTTTTGTCTGACACCAGCCTGTTGCATCGCTACCACAAAAAAGAGGTGAGAGTATAAAGCTGTCTCCTCCTCTGCCACGATATTTTGTACTGGATGAATCTACAAGTACAATATTTGAATTTATCAAATGATAAGGCTTGAATGGGCTTTTACCTATATCTTCTAGCAATGTTTTATTCGCGTCAGTTGCCAGTCCCCATTTATTATCATTAACGTTTGTAAAGTTTGGAAGAAATGTCTCCATCAAGCGATCTCTATACATACGAAAAATACCAACGTAGTTCATATTTACACATATACCAATTATTGCAGAGAAAACAAATAGTACGGCAGCAATGTGCCAAGCATAATCCTCATGATAATAATCTACCCAACCTCCAATAGAATATGCTATAAATACCAGCCCATAAATCAGAGCAAACACTCCGATAATAAGCAGTATCTTATTCATCACAAGAGCTATGGCACTACTTGGTTCTGTCATATTTTGTTGCTTTTTAAACTGATAGAACCCAATAATCATACCAATTATTGTAGTACCACCAGCCGCAAATGCTTGTGAGATAATACCCTTAAAACAACCTCCAGCGTAGGGAAGAGAACCGATAAACAGTAAAGCGAACACACTTTTCCAACCCCATCCAATACATATTTGTCCTTTTATTAGCCATTCATAACGTTCTGTTTTAGACCCTACTGCCAAACGTGTTCGCATTGAAAACCAGAAATAAGAAAATGTCAATACTGCAACTAAAATAATTGCCAACCATATTGGATAACAAAGTGTTAGTGATTTAGGATGATCATTTACTGATCTCCAATTTAATGTACTTGTCTCAAACACATTAATCTTAAAGAAAATTATCATAGTTGTTATCATCATCGTCAAATATACAAATAGGGAAATACACATAGTTCTAACAACTACGGCAAATAGAGAAATCATATCTAATCCATTGCCTGGAAGAAGATAATTGCAATGCTGTCTGATAAAATCTAAAAAGGCATTTTCTTTTCCACCTTGTTGATTCCGAGAACAGGCTTTACGACTACCAAATGGGAACCTATATTGAGCATCTTCCCCTTTTTTATTGTTGTTATAAAGGAACCATGTAAGGGCTGATCCGATATAACCTCCTCCTGATACTGTAGACAAATAGTCTATTTCCTTAAAACACCCTCCTGCCTCAAGACCTTGGATAACACCTAGTCCGAATGCTGCAGAACGAATTCCGCCACCTGAAAGCGCTAAGCCATAACGTCCATGCCGTTTGTCCATTGAAGAAGAGTTTTCTTTAGTACCATTTCTTTCAGCTTTTTCTATATGCTGTATCTCTGTATTAATGACTGTATTTACATTTTTAGTATATATTTCATTGTTTTCTTTTACGCTATCGTTTCCCACTGTAACAATCTCCCCTCTTTTGAAAAATACAATAAGGAATGATTTTCGATCTTATCGCTTAAATTAGTTAGCTCAAGGTAATATCTATTATTAAGACTTTTTATTCCCACTATCATCTTTTGTTTTCTTACTAATTACTTCCTTTGTTAAATTGTCTCCAATATCTTTGACTAATTTCTCTAATTTTACTTGAGTTGTTTTATCCACTTTATCGGGATCCCAATCATGAACCGGATCATCTTCAGTGCCATTTACCCAATTTTCAATTTTTGTTTCACGTTCAGTAAATGGTGGAAACTTTGCATCTGTTAGACCAATTATATCTACGATATATCCACTGAAAGCCAGGAGGCTATTCGGTGAACTACTGGTGATAGAGCCCAGCTTTAAATCCTTCAATTTATATGAAATAACGTTATTGTTACCTCTCAATATCTCATTCATTTTACTGTCATATGAAAAGCTTGATGGAAGCAGCAATTTATCTGTACTTGCAGGTTCTTTTGTCTCAATGATATCGATTGGATTGACTGCATATATACCCGGCACCGGGTATGTAGCATGGGATCCCTTTGCTATTGCAACTATCGGATGAGACTCTTTATTTTTGCTTATCTCTATTTTATAAGCATCGTTCCACTCGACTTTTACGCGTCTTGTTCTCCATTCCTGTTCCTCACCATTGTCCTCCCTTTTTAAGGTAATAAGCTGACCGGGCAAATGTGCACCATAAATTACAGATTTTGGTTGTGGATCTAGATCTGGTTTACTTTTATCCCATTCAAAGACGATACTAATACTTTCGCGGTCAAAGATATGAGACGCTTTTTTCAAATCTCCTATTACCTCTGTCTTTGAGTCGTATATGTAAAGAAAGTGATAATTGATTATAACTTCTTTCTTTTGTTGATTAGGGTTAGGAAAAAATGAGTAATAAACTGTTACAAAATCTTTATTATCTTTTCTTTTCTCTAAAAATTCTCTTAAATTCTTTCCATTAAATAAATCGAAAGGATTGATGCCAATAGTATCCAATTCGCTGATGTTATCTCCGTTGTATGGAAGAACTTTACCAAAATCCTTATATTGAATTTTGTCAATATTTTTCCTGGCAACACCGGTCAAACGTGTTCTTCGTACAACTTTTTTCTTACTACCATATGCTATTTTACGAAACTTTAATGATATGTTGATTTCGTTCAAACTTTCATCGGTATCTTCTTTATTCAATAAATAATCGATAGAAGCTGGAAAATAATGTTCTTCACTATCAACAAAAAGAAAAGGTGCATATTTTTCTGCTAACTCATCAACCCTGCTTTTAGATAGTCCATCCGGATCAGACTTTACAACAAAGACATCTTGTGCCCAGACGGGATTTCTAAATATCCTGTTTATCAGTTTCTTTATAGGGTTTGTTACAATTCTCCACGGTGCACCAACACGATACTCAGTATCATTAAGAAAAATCATGAAAGTATATTTTCCTGTTTCTGTAATCTTTGTCTTGATAACACCAATGTCAGGTTCAGCAACATTAACCTTTTTAAAACTAACTACTTTATTATCATTCTTATAAAGCCGATAATAATAAGATTTAGCATCAGGAACCATCTCTCCTATTCTAACTTCCAGATCTTTTCCATCATTCTTTACAATCTCAAAATATCTAGGATATTTATTAATCTCGTTTATTTCTTTGTCTTTCAATACCCTTTTAGTCTTCATGCTATTTGTCTCTCGACTAATTACATTGTCTGAATGGCAAACATTCACATATAAACAAGAAAATGAAATAATAAACACTATCAAAGCAAAAAATGTTTTTTTCATCTACTACCTCCTTTATTTTAGATTGTTAGAAAGCTTCTATTATTTGTTATTGTGTGACTTGTATGGTAGTTGTAGCTGTACTATCTAAAGTGACATCATTGAGTCCTTCTATTTTTATTTCTATTTTCTTTTTCCTAGAATGTATGGGCTGGACTTGTATTTTAATATTTACCATTCGCAAATGATCAATCTTCTAATATTTAGTAGTACTTTTCACGGCAGCCAGGGATCTCTTTCTGGTTATCTCCATCATTTACCGCACCAGCTATTCTTTTGTTTTTTCAGGAAGATCAGGAAGTTCATTCGTCTCTAAATATCCAAGACCAACAAATGCATCAAGCTGGTCCGTATAGTAACTCTGATCTGCTGTTGGTGTATGTGGAAAAGTATAACCGAAATGCCGCCACACAGATTTTTCATTCAGCCATTTACCGTAGAAATGTACACTATGGATAAAAAGTTGCTCTAATAATGGTCTGTCTAATTCAGGAAAACTACTTAGATCACGAAATTTTCTTTTATTCCTCTTATAAATAGCATCGTTTGTTTTTTTGAGTCCCTTGCCTTGATCAACAACAGTCTCGTTTTCAATTTTTTTCGATATCCCCGATGGCATAGACATCTTGACATAGTAAATAGTGATTTCCAATGGTTTCTCGATATTATTCGGTTTTATGGGAATAGTTTTAGCATTGCCTATAAATACTGCTGATTTATAATAGTTGTTAAATTTTACATCTGAGCCTTGTTTCAGGTACTTGTCAATATCCACTACTGTAAGGTCAATTTCCATCTCACGAAGGATTCTCTTTAAGTTGATATATCCAGGAAAGAGATAATCAGGATCATGCTCTGCATCAATAATAATTATGTTTTTTACACCACGCCTTATCAATGATATGGCAGCTAAATTCTCTGAATGGGCTCCATCAGAAAGAAGCAATTTCTCACCCGGAAAAGACGAGCTTCTATTTTCTATCTCACGAGTAAGTTTAAATTTAACTGCTGCTGCTGAAATGGTAAGCGCCTCACTCAATCGTAACGCATCATTTTCCTCAATCAGTCGCAAGGCATCATCTTTTTTATTCCACTCGTGGAAACCAATCTCCGGATTCCCCATATGCCTGGGGGTAAACTCAATAGCGGTGCTAAGGGTATCTGAATGTGGATGTGCTTTAAGAGTCGTATTCAAGATAAAGTAAGGAGCCTTATTATCCATTAACTTCGTATCATTTAATTTTGTATCCTCTGATATATTATTTCCAAAATGATCAATAATAGCCTTCTCGTAACTAGAAAATGCTGCATTGTCAGATTTAATTAGTGACAGGAGCATCGTGTGCAATTTAACAAAATTCCCTTTAGACTTTAGATGGTAAAGATTCTCAATAAAGAATTTGTCTCCAAACGCAGTTTCACCAAAAAAACCGGTTTTTGGCGGAGACATGCGGTTCCTAGTAAGAAGCCAGTAAGATGCATAACCCCCACCTGACACGCTGGAAATAATATCAAGCTTTCCCAAATAATCTTTATCATATAATGCTTTCATTGCTCCAATGCAGAATGCTGCAGAGCGCAATCCCCCCCCGCTTAATGCTAACCCCCAAACTGGTTGGTAATCCTTTTCGTTATCTGGTTGACCATTCTTTACGTTATTTGGATACATGCTCTTTTCTGACTGATACTCATCCAAAAGTTCTCTATTCTTTTCTGCAACCAAGTTAATATAAGAATTATTACTCCCCGAATATCCCCTAATGCCTTTTTGAGGTGGAGCTAAATAGGGAGTTCCACATGAAGCAAGCGTTACTAAGAGAACGAACATCATTAAAATCCTGGAAACCATATAATTCCATCCTTTATAAATGACCATTTATTATTTTTATAAAAACAATATTTCCACTATTCAAAAAACACCGTCAATACCAAGTGCTTCAATCCCTCCAGAAAGGATGTATTAAGCAAACTTGAGACTTATTACTACTGAATATTATCAATACAGCTCCAGATAAATTTTGCAATTCCCGGTGTATAAATATCGTTATGAGCCTTACCACCGTTAAAGTATGAACGATAATAAATAAGCTCTGAAGCATCTACAATTGAAATTTTTGATGAGATCCCAAAGCTTTGTTGCCACTTTACTCCATCCTTCACCCCGGTATAAATTTTGTTGTAATTATTATCTGTTCCGTTTGTTTTAATGGTAAAATGGTCAAAACTGGTTATGAATTTCTTTGTATATTTATAACCAGGTTCCCCACCTATATATCGGGTACCATAAATAACTGGTACAGAATTAGCGCTATCATATGTACTCCAGGTAAAAACAAATTTCCTCGCATATTCTTCAAATTTTTCATACGGATAACCTTCAAGCCCCTTATCGTATATAAACCTTCTAACACTGAAAGCTCCTTCCAGACCAATCATCAGATCAACATCACTCCTGTTTATATCATCAGGAGAATCGGTAAGTTCTGTAGGTACCAGCGGAGAGCTGAATAGCGCTCTTGTTAGAGCCCTTGCACCGAGACTGTGTCCTACAAGAATTAATGGAATATTTTTTTCTTTTTTAAGTGGAATCAGGATGTCACGTAATATTCTATTCCCCCACATAAGCCCAACCTCATCTGCATCATCAGCTTTAGTAAAGTAACTTGAAATTATTCCCGTATATTTAAAGAAATTCCACTTCCATAAAGAAGGCCATGTGATCCCAACAAACAACGGTTTGAAAGGTCTTTCACCGTTATAATTTTCTATAATTAATCCTAAAAGGCTGTTGTAATTTCTAAGAGATTCCTGTTGGTCTGTATTCCAACCCATACAATAGAAAAATATGTGAGTATACTGCTCATTATCCTTGATCTGTTCAATACGCTCCTTTAAATTATCCAGTGCAATACTGCTCTCTGTATATACGTTTGAAGAGTCGAAATCCTTCTCATATGCGTTATGTATGAAATGCTCAGCAATATATGGTATTCCGTTATATGGATTTCCATTAATACCGGATTTAAGGCTATACTGTGCTATATGTGAAACAAAGGTTAATTTCCTGTCTCCCAGAATGTCCTTAACCCTTGCATAATTTTTTTCTGACGTTGTATCTTTATTTAGTTTATCAACAATATCATACGTATTATTCGGATCAATCTTTTCTCTATATCCTTTTTCAATACCGACAAGAAACCCAGGATACTTGAGTCCTAAACCTCGATCTACTTCTGCAATTCTATGGAAGATCGCGTATTTCCCTTTGTTTGTACCGTATGCTTTTTCCTTGTTCGAAAGTTTTGGTTGATTACTGCAACCGGTAAATAATGCTATTGAAATCAGTAAAAACAGTGATTGTATACAAAATATATAACTTCTTATTTTCATTTAATGCCCTTTCGTTTAGCTTAGAGGATGGGTATCAATTCAATAAAAGAATTTACGATATCCAAAAGCAGGTCTTCAATGTCTTAATTATTATGAGATGAGTAAAGTTACACCTGATAATTTAATAGGATGCAGTATCTCCTAATAATAAAATGGTGCGTCTCGAAATTATCTACATCTGTCAAACAAGACGAGAATCATTTTTCATCATAGATCAGCCATAAATAAGATGATAAAGAAATTAAAACCTCTTTTCCTTTATCATAAGAATTATTTACCCAATAGAATTGTATCCATCTGATAATGCTACTAACTCATAATATTTTGAATAAAACTCAATATAGATGTTATATTTACAAATCATCAGGATATCCGAGAATTGGTATTTTCGTATAATCGCGATTAATAAGCCTTTTACTATCAACACCTGGTTTTCCTGATTTTCTATTATCGAATAACTAGTCAAGATGTGATTACAACCACATTAAAACTCCAAAAACTATCTAGCTTGCGAACAATCATGCCTACAACCTTTCCACATTTCAGTCATCATCATCTACATTTATTGTATCAGAGCCTCCTGTATGATCTTCTGCTGATGCGGTAACTGTCACCACCTGAGTACCATCCTTTGTGGCATTATTTACCGCCGCTACCTCAAATGAAGGAGAGGTCGCCTGGCCAGCAGCTATCGCCACTGTTGTGGGAACGGTAGCCACACTTGCGTCATTACTTAATAAATTTACTACTAAAGCATTTGTTGTATCCGTATTTCGTGTCACTGTTACCGTAGAACTTCCACCATTTTCTGAAATACTATCATCAACTATAGATATGGTAAGCATGGCCGTATCATCATCAGTCACATTTATCGTGTCTGTACCTGAGGCATGGTTATCCTCAGATGCTGTAATTGTTACCACCTGGGTACCATCTCCATCTACATTAGTATCATCCATTGCTGTTACCGCAAACGCTGCTGAAGTTGTCTGACCGGCAGCTATTGCAACTGTTGCAGGAACTGTCGCCTCATTTGCATCATTGCTTGATAAATTTACTAACAATGCATTCGTTGTATCCGTATTTCGTATCACTGTTGCCGTAGAACTTCCACCATTCTCTGACATGCTAGCATCAGTTATAGATACGGTAAGCGTAGCTGGTATCGCTGTAATAATTATTTCAGCAGGTTTACTTACCAAATTACCCTCATTAACCCATAGGCTTAATTTATAGTTGCCCTTAATATCTGCAACAAAAGACGGGGTAGATATAGTATTATCATCCAGTTTTGCATTACTTCCTTCTGGTGGAACTAATAACCAGGAGTAATTAACAGCACCACTTCCCTTCAAATTCATTGTTGTACCGACCACTACTGTAGTTTCCCCTGCTACAACCTCCACAATACCTACCTCCACAGTGGCAACAGGTTGGGCTTTAATGGTTATATTAGCAGGTTTACTGAGAATACCATCTTCTTTAACAATTAGTTCAATTTTATACACACCTACTTTATCCGGTGTAAATTTTGGATTATTTATTTTTTTATCATCCAGCTCTGCAATACTTCCATCAGGTGCAAACATTTTCCACTCGAATTCAGTACCTCCGACACCTTTCAATGTAACTTCCGTGTCGACTTCAACATCTCTACTTTCACCTGCACTTGCATTAGGACGAACATCAATAGTCGCCTCTGTTGATTTAGCGCTTGGTACTATACCATCGTGAACAATCAAATCTACTTTATATTTACCTGCAACATCAGCTGTAAAATTAGGTCTTTTAGAACTAATATTACTCAATGTCGCATTACTTTTAGTAGGTTTTTCGAGGTGCCAAGTGTATTTCACCAACTTATCCTTATCTGGATCCCAGCTGTCTTCACCATTTAATGTTACTGTAGCTCCTATTTCTACAGGATTATTATAGCTACCAGCATTTGCTTCTGGAGGAGTATTGCTCACTTTCACTTTTACTACAATACTTCTCCCACGAATATCATATATTGTAACTTCAGCACTGCCTTTAGCTACACCACTATCACTATCAGCATCTGGAACTCCTTTGATTTCTACTCGATCGCTTCCTCCATCAGCAATACTATCACGATTTACAATTGTCACAATTGATGATTTATCTGTTGAAGCGCTGATAACACGACCATTAATAATACGAATTGTCCGCTTATCATCTACATTATTAATACTAACCTTATCTGGTACAACTTTCAAAGGATGTGCTTTTTCGATCTCTCCCATTGCGATTTTTAAGTCATCCAAACTAGGAATTGTTTGGGCGATAAGATCTCTGGTTATATTCAAAGATTTCTCAACGGAATTTAGTAAATTAGACCCATGCTGAGTGCGTGATCTACTAATCTGTCCCTTATCAGTACTTGTTATGAATCTGACTCTTGCATCACGAATTAGCTTAACACCCTGTTCCTTTGCCTTTGATGAACCTCCAGCATCCCATATGTTTTGTAACATCGGCATGATAGCCGATACTGCAGCAACGATTGTCAAAGTATCTTCATCTGATTTAAAAGCACCATGTAAACCAGTCCCAAAGAGAGCCGCTGAAACGCCTACGGTAGAACTTGATTTTCTTATCCACCTTAACCAATCAGCATCATGTTGCAATGCGTTTATTACAATACCAGAATACAAATATATATTTCTGTCTGAAATTACCTCCCAATCGAAAGCATTTCCATTGTAATCTGTTTTATACTTTTCTTTGAATTCATCAGAAAGAAAAGATGGCAATGAGCCACATCCTATAACTGAAAATGAAAATCCTGCAACTATGATAAGTAAAATAAATTTCTTGATTCGAGTTTTCTGGAAGCTCAATTACACACCCCTTTCAAAATAGTTGATTATTTTTTGACGATAGCCCGGTTACAATTCTTGTATCATTATTATTAGTCTTCATATTTCATATACACAAACATCTATACAAATAGAAATACTCAAGGCACTTGTATGCTTTTACACACCCATATCAAATGTTGAAACAAATTCTAATTAAGCAACATCCTTAAAAAGCTCATTACCAGAACGGATAATTCACACGGACAAGAACCGAGAAATTACAATAAGAATTTATTACAAAAATATATTAATAAATTATCTAATAAACTTTGAGTCAAAACAGATCTGTTGTAGAAATAAAGCTTTTTTAAGTAATTTAAAAAGCATACTTTTTTTAAGTAGTATCCGGTTAGTCCCTTAGATACCCGATAAAGGAATTAGGGTATGACAACAGCGGTACACGCGAAATCCTAATCGGACACTACTTACTTTTTTAAAAGTACTGGTTTTATCAGCAACATTTATTAAACTAAATTTGATTCAAACAATAATTTGAAATATGGAGAAAACAAAACTTTACAAGTCAGTATTTAAAATCAGCTGAAAATTATTGAAAAAAGAGTCAACATAATCAAGTCTTTATGTCCAGAACTACAAATTCAAATAACTACTATATGTAAGCAAAACTGTTTTTAAGTCTCGTTTTTTTGAAAGGTATGATTCTTTGAAAGAAAGGGGGCTCCCCCTATATCTATAATGAAAAACCACCTATATAGTTTCTGTACGGGAATTCCTAAGCGTAATAATAGTCGTATGTTATGTATAGTATGAGGCAGTAGAAACCCTTGCAAATTGGGAGTAAACTGATACAATTCAATTCCTTAAGTTGTTGTA